>NZ_OZ012596.1:1402500-1704510 GCF_963942435.1 Shinella sp. WSD5-1 | reverse complement strand
GGGGTCACGCAACGAAACCACGGACGAGCACGGCATCGCCCACCTTCTGGAACACATGGCCTTCAAGGGCACCGAGCGCCGCTCCGCCCGCCAGATCGCCGAGGAGATCGAGAATGTCGGCGGCGAGGTCAACGCCGCCACCTCGACGGAAACCACCTCCTACTATGCCCGTGTGCTGAAGGACCACGTCCCGCTCGCGGTCGACATCCTCGCCGACATCCTGACGCAATCCGTCTTCGACGAGGACGAGCTTCGCCGCGAGCAGCACGTCATCCTGCAGGAGATCGGCGCGGCGAACGACACGCCCGACGACGTGGTCTTCGACAAGTTCTCCGAGGTCGCCTATCGCGACCAGATCATCGGCCGCGCCATCCTCGGCACGCCGGAATCGGTGCTGTCCTTCTCGCCCGGCGAGATCCGCTCCTATCTCGACCGCAACTATACGACGGACCGCATGTTCGTCGTGGCCGCCGGCGCCGTCGACCATCAGGAATTCGTGCGCCAGGTCGAGGATCGCTTCTCCAGCCTGCCGACCGCCCCGAAGGTCTCGCCGGTCTTCGAGCCGGCCCGCTATACCGGCGGCGACATCCGGGAGACGCGTGACCTGATGGACGCGCAGGTGCTGCTCGGCTTCGAGGGCAAGGCCTATCACGCCCGCGACTTCTACTGTTCGCAGATCCTCGCCAACATCCTCGGCGGCGGCATGTCCTCCCGCCTCTTCCAGGAGGTGCGCGAGCACCGGGGCCTGTGTTATTCGATCTACGCCTTCCACTGGGGCTTTTCGGACACCGGCATCTTCGGCATCCACGCCGCGACCGGCGGCGAGAACCTGCCCGAGCTGATGCCCGTCATCTTCGACGAATTGAAGAAATCCTCCGAAACGATCGAGCAGCAGGAAATCGAGCGCGCCCGCGCGCAGATCCGCGCCCAGCTCCTGATGGGCCAGGAAAGCCCGGCCGCCCGCGCCGGCCAGATCGCCCGCCAGATGATGCTCTACGGCCGTCCGATCCCCAACGAGGAGCTGATGGAGCGCCTTGCGGGCATCACCATCGAGCGCCTGACGGACCTTGCCGGCCGCCTGTTCTTCGACACGGTGCCGACCATCTCCGCGATCGGCCCGCTGGAGCATCTGGTCCCGGCGGGGGACATCACGCGCTCGCTGTCGCGGCAGGCCCTTCCCGACCGCGCGGCGAGCTGAGGGAATCCTTCCCAAGCGCTGCCGGAAAAAATCCGCCGACGCTGTCGGAACGAAAGCGGCGCGCCCGTCCTTGTCCTGAAACAGGAATGGGAGATGGACCATGGCGGACTTCGTCGTCACGACCTTCGACTGGGTGCCCAAGACGCCACGCGGCCTGGTGCGCGACCTGCGCGTGCGCTGGGCGCTGGAGGAGGCCGGATTGCCCTACCGCGTCGAGAGCGTGCCTTTCGGCGACCGCAAGGCCGGACACCTCGCGCACCAACCCTTCGGCCAGGTGCCGTGGCTTGTCGACGGCGACATCTCGATCTTCGAGACCGGCGCGATCCTGCTCCATCTCGGCGAACGGAGCGCGGCCCTGATGCCCGCCGACCCGCGAGGACGGAGCGACACCATCGCATGGCTGTTCGCGGCGCTCAACTCCGTCGAGATGGCGAGCCTGCCCTGGGCCCTCCTGATGTTCGCGAACGTTCCCGCCGACACGCCGTCGCGCAAGCCGCTCGACGACTTCCTGAAGCTGCGGCTGCAGCGCATGGAGCCGGTCCTTTCGCAGCGGGAATGGCTGGCCGGGCCCTTCTCCGTGGCAGACATCGCCATGGCGGACGTGCTGCGCCTCGTCGACCGGTTCGACGGGCTGGCGGATCACCCGGCCTGCCGCCGCTACATGACCCGAGCCACCGCCCGCCCGGCCTTCGCCAAGGCCCATGCCGACCAGATGGCACATTTCGCCGCCGCGGACTGAAGGAGGACCCCATGCAGAAAGTCGCCGCGATGCTCGAGCGCGCCCAATGGGCGGAAAAACCGGATGTCTGGCAGGGCGAGTTCGAGGGCCGGGCCTTCGGCACCGATGTCTCCGTCATGTTCTACACGACGGACGAGGTCGGCCGCGGGCCGCCGCTCCACCGGCATCCCTATGACGAAATCTTCATCGTGCGCGAGGGCCGCGCGCTCTTCACGGTGGGCGACCGGCAGATTGAGGCGAGCGCCGGGCAGATCGTCTTCGGGCCGGCCAACGTGCCGCACACGTTCGTCAATCTCGGCCCCGGCCGGCTGGAAACGACGGACCTGCATGTGGCGGCGGCGTTTGCCCAGGAGAACCTCGAATAACGGGCGCCTGCGTCGCCATGCAATAAACGCATGCCTACGCTGCAAGCATATGCATTTTTTCCGGGCAAGGGATTGTTTATATCATGGGCAACACAAAGGAGTTGACCAATGAACATCTTCGCAAAGCTCAAGAAGAACGCCGCCGACCGCCGTGCCGTCCGTGAACTCAGCGCCCTCGACGACCGCGCCCTGCAGGACCTCGGCATCTCGCGCTCGAACATCCAGTCCGCCGTCAAGGGCCTTACGGTTTTCGGCTGAGCCATCCGGCAAGAGAGCCTGGCGCCACGGCCCGACGACAGGGCGCGCTTGACCAAAGCGCTGGAACCGGTCGTCCCGCCCTCACCGATGGTGAAGCGCCCATGGCTTCGAAGACGCAACCCGCCGCAAGGCGGGTTTTGTTTTTGGAAGGGTTTTCCGGCGGCCCGCCTTCCCCGGACCATTTGACGCCGGCGAGCCTCTCGGCATAGTCTTTCCCGACAAGGCACGCCACGGATCGGCGCGCGCGGAGGGCGAATGGCACGGTCGGTTTTTCGGTTTCTGTCCCGGCAGTCCGACACCGTGGAACTTGCCGACGATCGGCACCTCCTGCGCCTGCCCCGCTTCCAGGACTACCGGCAATGGTATCAGCTCCGCTCGGAAAGCCGCCGCTTCCTCGAGCCCTGGGAGCCGACCTGGCGCAACGACGAACTGACGGAAAGCGCCTTCCGCGCCCGCGTTCTCAGAAATGAACAGGAATTTTCCTCCGGCCAGGCCGTGCCCCTTTTCGTCTTCGCACGCGAGGAAAAGACGCTGCTCGGCGGGCTGACCATCGGCTATATCAGGCGCGGGGCCGCGCAATGCTGCATGATCGGCTACTGGATGGGCGAGTGCCATGCCGGCCAGGGCCACATGCATGGTGCCCTGAAACTGGTCATACCCTATATCTTTTCGAGCCTTCAGTTGCACCGTATCGAGGCAGCCTGTATTCCAGACAATCAGAGAAGCATCCGTCTCCTTGAAAAGGCCGGCTTTCGGCAGGAAGGCTACCTTCGGGAGTATCTGAAGATAAACGGGGAGTGGCGCGACCATCTGATGTTCTCGCTTCTGGCGGCCGACAGGCGGCCGTAGGCGGCACCCGGGCGCGACAGGACTGGGCAGACCTAAGGACCATGCAGTTTCAATGAAGCCTTTATCCGTGCCGCAAGCGCTGCATGCCAGCCGGTTGCTCGCCCTCATCCTCCTCGCCACGATGCTCCTCGCCGGCATGATGACGGGGCGCGCCTTCGCCGTCGAACCCGTCAAGATCTCCCGTGACGACACCGCCCTCGACCTCACCGCCACCACGGAGATCTATACGGGTCGGGGCGAGGCCTTCCAGGTCTCCACCGCGCCCGGCACGGACGGCATCGTGCGCCGCATCGAGGTGCGCGCCACCTCGCAGGACCACCAGGGCGACTGGGCCGTCTTCGCGCTCGCCAACGTTTCGGAAGAGCAGATCGACCGCCTGATCGTCGCCCCGCATTTCCGCCTCGTGCAATCGAAGCTCTTCTGGCCGGACCTCGGGGCAAAACGCATCCTCTCGATTACCCCGAGCGAAGGCTTTGCGCTCGACCGGCAGCCGAGCGACGAGGCAGACGTCTTCCGCATCACGCTCAACCCCGGCACGGTCGTCACCTTCGTCGCGGAACTGGCGACGCCCGACCTGCCGCAGATCTATCTCTGGGCACCGGATTCCTACAAGGACACGGTCAACGCCTTCACGCTCTATCGCGGCATCGTGCTCGGCATCGCGGGCCTGCTGGCCGTCTTCCTCACCATCCTCTTCGTGGTGAAGGGCACCTCCATGCTGCCGGCGACCGCCGCGCTCGCCTGGGCGGTGCTCGGCTATATCTGCGTCGACTTCGGCTTCCTGTCGAAGCTCATCAGCATCACGGCGGGGGACGAGCGCATCTGGCGCGCCGGCACGGAGGTGTTCCTTGCCGCCGGCCTCGTCGTCTTCCTCTTCACCTATCTCAACCTCAACCGCTGGCATGCGCATCTCTCCTATGCGACGCTCGCCTGGATCCTCGGCCTCGGCCTGCTCTTCGGCGTCGCGATCTACGATCCGCCGATCGCCGCCGGCATCGCCCGCCTCTCCTTCGCCCTGACCGGCACGGTCGGCATCGTGCTCATCGCCTATCTCGGCTTCAACCGCTACGACCGCGCCATCCTGCTGGTGCCCGCCTGGGCGCTGATCCTCGTCTGGCTGTTCGGCGCGTGGCTGACGGTGACGGGCCAGCTCAACAACGACATCATCCAGCCGGCGCTCGGCGGCGGCCTCGTGCTGATCGTGCTCCTCATCGGCTTCACGGTGATGCAGCACGCCTTTGCCGGCGGCGCCTATAGCCAGGGCCTGTTCTCCGATCTCGAGCGCCAGTCGCTCGCGCTGACGGGCTCCGGCGACACGGTCTGGGACTGGGACGTGGCTCGCGACCGCGTCGTCACCATTCCCGATATCTCCATCCAGCTCGGCCTTGCGCCCGGCGTCATGCACGGGCCGGCGCGCAACTGGCTGCCGCGCCTCCACCCGGACGACCGCGACCGTTTCCGCGCGACGCTGGATGTCTTGCTGGAACACCGCAAGGGCCGGCTCAACCATCAGTTCCGCGTGCGCGCCGAGGACGGCCACTATCATTGGCTCTCGATCCGCGCCCGGCCGGTGCTCGGCGCCAATGGCGAGATCATCCGCTGCGTCGGCACGATCATCGACATCACCGAGCAGAGGAATTCCGTCGACCGGCTGCTGCAGGACGCCCTGCACGACAACCTGACGGGCCTGCCGAACCGCCAGGTCTTCCTCGACCGTCTCCAGTCGATCCTCGCGCTGACGGCAAGCTCCGACAATGTGCGCCCGACGGTGCTCACCATCGACATCGACCGCTACAAGCAGGTCAACGATGCGCTCGGCATTGCCGCCGGCGACAACATCCTCATCGCGCTGACCCGGCGCCTGCGCCGCCTGCTGAAACCGCAGGACACGCTGGCGCGGCTGGCCGGCGACCAGTTCGGCCTGATCCTGATGTCCGAGCGCGATCCGGCCAAGGTGGCGGATTTCGCCGACGCCGTCAGCAAGGCGATCATGGTGCCGATCAATTTCGGCGGCCGCGAGATCATCCTGACGGCCTCGATCGGCCTCGTCTCCTGGGTCGACCAGCAGGAGGACGCTCCGGGCCTGCTCAACGATGCGGAACTGGCCATGTACCGGGCCAAGAAGGGCGGCGGCAACCGCGTCGAGCCCTTCCGCCCCGCCTTCCGCACCTTCGGCGCGGACCGCCTGCAGATCGAGACGGACCTGCGCCGTGCCATCGAGCGCAAGGAGCTCTCGCTCGTCTACCAGCCGATCGTGCGCCTTTCCGATGCCGAGATCGCCGGCTTCGAGGCGCTGATGCGCTGGGACCACCCCAAGCGCGGCAACATCTCGCCGACGGAATTCATCCCGATCGCGGAAAGCTCCGACCTCATCAACCAGCTCGGCCTCTTCGCCCTCGACAAGGCGGCGAGCGACCTGATGGACTGGCAGCTCCAGACCGGCGACCTGCCCGTCTTCGTCTCGGTGAACCTGTCCAGCGCCCAGCTGCTCAACAACGAGCTCTACAACGATGTGCGCGCCGCGCTCGCCAAGACGCATTGCGAGCCGCAGAAGCTGAAACTGGAGCTCACCGAATCCGTCGTGATGGAGAACCCCGAACAGGCCCGCCTGATCCTCACCAAGCTGAAGGATGTCGGCCTTGGCCTGGCGCTCGACGATTTCGGCACAGGCCATTCCTCGCTCTCCTACCTCACCCGCTTTCCCTTCGACACGATCAAGATCGACAAGGCGCTGGTGCGGGACGGCTCCGACAAGCGTACCGTGCTCCTGCGCTCGGTCATCTCCATGGCACGGGAGCTCGAAATGCAGGTCGTCGCCGAAGGCATCGAGTCGGAGGAGGAAGCGATCGAGCTCGGCAATATGGGCTGCGAGTTCGGCCAGAGCTACCTCTTCGGCCCGCCGATCGGCTACGATTCCGTGCTGCGGCTGCTTAAGGAACGCTTTCCGCTGATGAAGCGGGCGTAGGGTCTTACGCCGCGCGAAGAACGCGAAGCACGGCCTCGGGCTCCTGCTCCATGACGCGTAGCAGCGTGCGGGCGGCGCCGCTCGGCTGCCGCTGCCCCTGCTCCCATTTCCTGTAACCGGAAACGCTCGTGCCGAGGAAACGCGCCATCTGTTCCTGAGTCAGGTTGAGATGGGTACGAATGGCTTTCGGATCGATGCGGTCCGCATCGACGACATGGACATGCGTGTCTTTGATAGGCGCACCTGACGCATGGGCGAGTGCCTCGGCCATCGCCTCGGCCAGTTCGCTGCCAAATGCAGTTTTCTTCGCCATCTCACTTGCTCCTCTGATGCTGCTTGATCGCCTTGGCGATGGCCGCGACGGTCTTCTTTTCGACGGGCGAAAGATCGGTGCGGACATTCTTGGCGTAGACAAGCAGCGCGTAGATTGGCGCCTCTTCACTGTACAAGTAGTAGATCACCCGCGCTCCACCGCGCTTGCCCTTGCCGCCCGCCGCAAAGCGCAGCTTACGCACGCCGCCCGTGCCCGGGATTTCATCACCGAGCAGAGGATAGGCGGCAAGATAATCGATGAGCGCTGCGCGTTCCTCGGGCGAAAAGATCGCTTCCGCCTGCCGGATGAACGTAGGAAGCTCAACGACCGTCTGCATGCCTCAATATAACCCATTGGGCTATACTGGCAAGCCTATCCCGCTGACCGGCGCACCAGCCCGTTGATGAAATCCAGCTTCTCCACGACCGGCGGCGGCAGGACGAAGGGGTAGCTGTCGGGCTGGCCCATCGAGCGCTGGATGGCGTTCATCGCCACGCTGAGCGGGATCCAGGCCTCGACGAGGCGGCCGGCATCAGGGGCGCGGTAGGGGTCGAAGGTGACCTCGGCCTCCAGCTCCTCGTGGCCCTTCGGATCGGTATTGAGGCCGAAGGCACGGGCGGTTTCCAGCGTGTCGACGATGTGGAAGAAGTGCGCCCAGCACTCGGCGAAATCCTCGGCCGGATGGCAGCTGGCATAGGTGCTGATGAAGTGCTGCTGCCAGTCGGCGGGCGGGCCTTGCTCGTAATTGTGCTGGAGGGCGGCGGCATAGTCCGCGCGCTCGTCGCCGAAGAGGCGGCGGGCCTCCTCCAGCGTCGCCTCGTCGCGGATGAGCTGGGTCCAGTAGAAATGGCCGACCTCGTGGCGGAAATGGCCGAGCAGCGTGCGGTAGGGTTCGTCCATCGAGACACGCACGCCCTCGCGCACCTCGTCATCCGCCTCGGCGGCGCGCAGGCTGACGAGGCCGTCCTCGTGGCCGGTCATGGCGGGCTGGACGACATTGCCGTCCGCATCCAGTTCGTCGGCCAGGAAATCGAAGACGAGGCCGCCGGCCGGGTCCTCCTCGCGGGTCGGGTGCGGCAGCTTCCAGCGCAGGATCGAATAGAAGAGATGGCGCTGGGCCGCGCCGATGCGCCGCCAGCGCTCCAGCCCCTTCGGATCCGTGGTGGGCACGATGCGATTGTGCCGGCAGGCCTCGCAGAAGGCGTGCGGGCTGTCGGCCGGCAGCAGCCAGTTGCAGACGTCGTGCGCGGCATTGTCGCAGAAACGATAGATACCCTCGCGCGGGGCGATCCTCCACAGCCCCTCGCCTTCCGGCACCAGGGCATGCAACGTCATGTCTTCGGCAAGAAAGCCGAGTGTGGAGCCGCAACGCACGCAGACGCGATTGTCGAAATGGGTGGTCTGGCCGCATGTGCCGCAGGTGAAGAGTTTCATGATGCCCCCTGATCGGCGATGATGCTTTCGATAAAATACCCGCATCGGCATTGGCGATACGGGTATCTCGACTTCGCAATGGCGGGATGACACGGCGTGCCGCCCCGCATCATCGATCAGAGGCGATCGACGGCGCCCTTGACGGCATCTTTGGCCTTGCCGACCGCCTTCTGAGTCTTGCCCTTGGCTTCCTGGGCGGCGCCCTCGGCGCGCAGCTTCGGGCTGTCGGCCGCCTTGCCCGCTGCCTGCTTGGCCTTGCCGGCCAGTTCGTTGGCCGTGCCCTTGATCTTGTCGCTCGTGCTACCCACCATCGTACTCCTTGTTAGAGGCGCAGTTGTTGACTGCGGCAGATAAACGGCGTGCGCTGCAACAAGTTCCGGCGGCATCGGGGAAAATTTGCCGCGCCACTCAGGCGTGGCCGGCCTCGGCGGAGAGCATGGCGGGCGTGATGCCCATCAGGCCGAGCGCCCGCTCGTACTTGCTGTCGAGGTCGGTGTCGAAGATCAGCTCCTCCTGCGCGGGGCAGGACAGCCAGCCGTTGGCGCCGATCTCGTTCTCGATCTGCCCCGCTCCCCAGCCGGCATAGCCGAGCATCATCAGGCCCTTCTCCGGCCCGCGGCCGCGGGAAATGGCGCGCACGATGTCGAGCGTCGCCGTGAGGCAGATATCGTCGCTGACGGGAATGGAGGATTCGGACATGTAGTCGTCCGAATGCAGCACGAAACCGCGCCCGCTCTCCACCGGCCCGCCGCAGCGGATGGGAAAGTCCAGCGTCGTGCCCGGCAGGCGGATCACCTCGTCCTCGCCGACGAGATCGAGATGCAGCAGCACGTCGGAGAAGCTCAGCTGCTGCGGGCGGTTGATGACGAAGCCCATGGCCCCGTCTTCCGAATGGGCGCAGATATAGACGACGGTCCGGGCAAAATTGGCATCGGCCATGCCCGGCATGGCGATCAGGAACTGACCGTCAAGGAAGCCGCGTTCTCGCCTGTTTTTCAGAACCGACATAGCCATAGTGCAAGTAGCCTATCAATTCGCCGCCAAATGAAAAGCGTTCTTTTCGCCGGCGCGACGTGCCAGCCTATAGAAAGGTATGGTGTGCCGCCGGACGATCAAGCTTTTATGATCGGCCCGTGCGTTTTTGTTGCTGGAAAGCACACGGCCCCGGCGCTAGATGTTGACGCATGAAACGCCTGCAAACCGCTGCAATCGCGCTGCTTTTCCTTCCCGCCGCCGCCACGGCGGCAACCTCCTCCTGGGTGGAGACGCCGGGCGGCGACGTGCGCCTCGTGGTGCTTCCGGCAGATGCCGGCGGCGCGGCGCGCGCCATGCTGGACATCCGCCTGCACGAAGGCTGGAAGACCTATTGGCGCGATCCCGGCGGCAGCGGCATTCCGCCGTCGATCACCGTCTCCGGCGCGACGCTGACCTCGATCGGCTTTCCGGCGCCGCGCCGGCTTGGCGACGATACCAACCACTATATCGGCTACGACGCGCCGGTGCGCCTGCCGATGAAACTCGGCGGGGCGGTGGGCGGCACGGTGACCGCCACGGTCTTCCTCGGCGTGTGCAAGGATATCTGTATTCCCGTGCAGGCGGACCTGACGGTGGAGACGGGCGGCGAAGGCTTCACCAACCCGCTGGAGGAGACCGCGGTCGCCGCGGCCGAGGCGACGCTTCCCGGCACGGCGGGCGATGGCTTCCGCCCGCTCGGCGGCCAGTGGTCGGCGGACGGCAAGACGATCTCCGTGCGCTTCGAGGCACCGGCGGACGGAGACCCCGCGGACGTCTTCCTCTCCGGCGCCCCGTTCGAATTCGGCGCGGCCGGCCCCGTGCGGCGGGAGGGCGACGCCTTCGTCTCCGACGTGCCGGTGCTGCACCGGCCGAAGGTGTTCGACCTTGCGAAGAACCCCATCCGGCTGACCCTCCGGGCCGGCGAGAAGACGATGGAAGGCCCGCTCGCGGTGAAGTGAGCCGCCTGCCTCTTCAGGCGGAAAACCGCTTCGCACTTTGGCCGGCGCTGCTTATAGTGCCGCCGGCGGGCCCTTCCGGCCCCGCGCCATCCCATACCAGACAGGAGAGACGCCGTGACCATTTCCGTTGGAGACAAGCTGCCCGACCTCACGCTCAAGGAACGCACGCCGGACGGTCCCGCCGATATCTCGACCGCGGACCTTTTCGCGGGCAAGCGCGTCGTGCTCTTCGCCGTGCCGGGCGCCTTCACGCCGACCTGCTCGCTGAACCATCTTCCGGGCTATCTCGAAAACCGCGACGCGATCCTCGCCAAGGGCGTGGACGACATCGCCGTCGTCGCGGTCAACGACCACCATGTGATGGGCGCCTGGGCGACCTCCACGGGCGGCGCCGGCAAGCTGCGCTTCCTCGCCGACTGGGACGCCGCCTTCACCAAGGCGCTCGGCCTGGATATCGACCTTTCCGCCGGCACGCTCGGCGTGCGCTCCAAGCGCTATTCCATGCTCGTCGAGGACGGCGTGGTGAAGGCGCTGAACATCGAGGAAAGCCCCGGCCAGGCGACGGTCTCGGGCGCTGCGGCGATGATCGAGCAGCTTTGAGGAGGAATTAGGCAGCAGGCAGTAGAGAAGATAGCCGGGCCCCCCTAATTCCTACTGCCTAACTCCTAATGCCTTTGAACGGCGCCATGCCTTGGCGCGCCAGTTCGTCGGCGCGTTCGTTCTCCGGGTGGCCGGCGTGGCCCTTGACCCAGTGCCATTCCACCTTGTGGCGCGCCCGCGCCTCGTCGAGCGCCTGCCAGAGGTCGCCGTTCTTCACCGGCTTCTTGTCGGCGGTCTTCCAGCCGTTCTTCTTCCAGCCGAAGATCCATTTCGAAATGCCGTCCATGACGTATTTCGAGTCCGTATAGAGATCGACCTCGCACGGGCTCTTCAGCGCGCCGAGCGCGGCGACGGCGGCGGAAAGCTCCATGCGGTTGTTGGTGGTCAGTGCCTCGCCGCCGAGCATCTCCTTCTCGACTTCGCCGTAGCGCAGCACCGCACCCCAGCCGCCGGGACCGGGATTGCCCGAGCAGGCGCCGTCCGTGAAGATATCGACATGCTTCATCGCGACAGACCGTATTCCGCGGCGTTGCGGATCTGGCGGTGGAAGCGCAGCTTGCGCAGATATTCCAGCGGGTCCTTCTTGACGACCAGCGCGCCCGGCGGCGTCGTCAGCCAGTCGTAGAGTCGCGTCAGGAAGAAGCGCAGGGCCGAGCCGCGCGCGAGCAGCGGCAGGGCCGCCGCCTCCTCCGGCGAAAGCGGGCGAACGCTCTCGTAGCCTTCCAGCAGCGCCATGCCCTTGGTCAGGTTGAACGCGCCGTCCTTCTCGAAGCACCAGGCATTGAGGCAGATGGAAACGTCGTAGGAGAGCAGGTCGTTGCAGGCGAAGTAGAAGTCGATGAGACCCGACAGCGTGTCGCCGATGAAGAAGACATTGTCCTGGAAGAGATCGGCATGGATGACGCCCGACGGCAGGTCCTTCGGCCAGTTCGCCTCAAGGAAGGCGAGTTCGCCGGCGATCTCGTCCTGCAGCCCCGCCTCCACCTCATCGGCGCGGTCCGCGGACTTTTCCCACAGCGGCCGCCAGCCGCCGACGGAGAGCGCATTCGCGCGGGTGAGCTCGAAGCCTTCGCCGGCCAGATGCATCTCGGCCAGCGCCCGGCCCACCTCGCGGCAATGTTTCGCCGCGGGTTTCCTCAGCCACATGCCTTCCAGGAAGGAGATCATCGCGGCGGGGCGGCCCGAGAGTTCGCCGAGCAGCGCGCCGTCACTGCGCGGCAGCGGCAACGGGCAGGACAGGCCACGTTCGGCGAGATGGTGCATCAGGCCAAGGAAGAACGGCAGGTCGTTCGGATCGACGCGCTTTTCGTAGAGCGTAAGGATGAAGGCGCCCTTGGTGGTGTGCAGCAGGAAGTTGGAATTCTCCACGCCCTCGGCGATGCCCTTGTAGGAGAGCAGCGTGCCCGCGTCATAGGCGGTGAGGAAACGGGACAGATCGTCTTCGGTGATATCGGTGTAGACGGCCACGGCGGGTCTCAGGTTTGCAGGGTGGAATCGATTGACAAACAAGCGGGTCTTTGCCCCTCACCTGCCTGCCGGCATCCTCTCCCCGCAAGCGGGGCGAGGAGCGCTGGGCGCGCCGTTTTCCTCCTTCTCCCCGCCTGCGGGGAGAAGGTCCCGGCAGGGGGATGAGGGGCAATCCACGGCAGGACCTGCACCACCCTACTCCCCATTGACAAAGGCCATGTCGGCAGGGGTGAGTTCGATGGCGCGAAGCTCGCGGTTGACGAGGAAGTGCTCGTTCTCCTCGACGGTATCGGCAAGCTCCACGACAGCATTGTAGCGCGCGCGAAAAGCCTCGATGATCTCGTTGACGATGACCTCCGGCGCCGATGCGCCGGCCGAGAGGCCGACGGTGCGAATGTCGCCGATGGTCTCCCAGTCGATCTCGGCGGCGCGCTGGACGAGCACGGATTTCGTCGCCCCGGCCCTCAGCGCCACTTCGACGAGGCGCTTGGAATTGGACGAGTTCGGCGCGCCGACGATGAGGAAGAGGTCGCAGCCGGGCGCGGCCTGCTTGACCGCCTCCTGCCGGTTGGTGGTGGCGTAGCAGATCGAATCGGCGGCCGGGGCCGTGAGGTTCGGGAAACGCTCGTGCAGGCGCTTGATGACGCCGGCCGTATCGTCCACCGAGAGCGTCGTCTGGGTGACGAAGCCGAGATTGTCCGGATCCGGCGGCACGTATCTGTCGGCGTCCTCGACGGTCTCGACCAGCGAGACGGAGCCCTCCGGCAACTGGCCCATCGTGCCGATCACCTCGGGGTGCCCGGCATGGCCGATCAGCACGACATGGCGGCCGAGGCGCTGGTGGCGCATCGCCTGCTTGTGCACCTTGGAAACCAGCGGGCAGGTCGCGTCGAGATAGAAGAGGTTGCGCGCCTCGGCATCCGCCGGCACCGATTTCGGCACGCCGTGCGCCGAAAAGACGACGGGCTGCTGGCGGTGCTCTTCCGGGATCTCGTCGAGCTCCTCGACGAAGATCGCCCCCTTGGCCTCCAGGCCCTCCACGACATAGCGGTTGTGCACGATCTCGTGGCGCACATAGACCGGCGCGCCATAGGCCTTCAGCGCCAGGACGACGATCTGGATGGCGCGGTCGACGCCGGCGCAGAAGCCGCGCGGGCCGCACAGCCTGATGGTCAAGTCCGGTCGGGTATCAATCATGCTTCTCTTGTATCCGGCAATGGTCGGGCCTTGCGCCCCATATAGGCCGGCAAGCGGCGCCGCGCCAAGAAAAAACAACCTGGTCGCGCGCTTTCAGGCCGCCTTGCGCCGCAGCACGGCGAAGAGGCCGACGCCGACCAGCGCGGCCGCGAGGCCATACCAGGTGACGGCATATTGCAGGTGGTTGTTCGGCAGGTCGAACTGGGTGACGGCGCCGATCGGCAGGCCCTTGGGGTTCGGCGCATCGCCCGCATCGACGAAGAAGGGCACGAGCCTGTCGGCCGGAATGCCGGTGCTCGACGCCATCGCGTCGAGGTCCTTCCAGTAGAAGATGTTCTTCTGCAGGTCGTTGTCGGGCACGATGGAGGACGGCTTTTCGGCAAGGCGGGCGCGGGCAAGGCCCACCACGGTCTGCTCCCCGGTGAGCTGGCCCTGCTTGCGCATTTCCGGCTCCTTCGCCTCGAAGGGCACGAAACCGCGGTTGACGAAGAGGAAGCGGCCGTCGGCGAGCTGGAGCGGCGTATAGACGTGATAGCCGGTCCGGCCGTGCCAGGTGGCGAAGAAGTGCCGCTCCCTGTTGTTGGCGAAGGTGCCGGAAACCGTGACGGGACGGTATTCGATATCCTCGCCCCGTGTCGCCATCGCCTCGATATCGGCGAGCGCCGCCGGCGCGGCGATGCGGCGCGCGGCCATGTCTGCGAGAAGCTGCTCCTTCCAGTAGAGCCGCTGGACCTGCCAGGTGCCGAGCGACAGGAGAATGGCGAGGGCGATGACGAAGGCGGTTCCCGTGAGGATCGCCTTGCCCCTGCCCTTGCGCGGCATGGCACCGGCGGGGACCTCAGCCACGGTCGATCTCGCCCGGCCGCGCATTGTTGCGGTATTGCAGGGCGATCAGCAGGCCCTTGAGGATGCGCGTCAGCCCGAGGCCGAGGACGATGACGAGCGGGATCCACAAGAGGAAATGCACCCAGAGCGGCGGGTTGACGTTCACCTCCATCCACAGCGCGGCGCCGACGACGATGAAGCCGACGATGAGCAGCACGAAGACGACCGGGCCATCGCCCGAATCGGCGAAGGAATAGTCGAGCCCGCAGCTCGCGCAGGCCGGCTTCACCTTGAGCAGGCCGTCGAACAGCTTGCCCTGGCCGCAGCGCGGGCAGCAGCCGCGCACGCCGGCGCTGAAGGGATCGACGGGGGGATAGAGTGCCTTGTCCTCGTCCATGGTCTTGTCCGTGTTTTCGCGCCCGGGCGGCGGCCGCGGGTTCATGCTTCGGGCGGCAAGGCCCTCACCTGCCTGCCGGCATCCTCTCCCCGCAAGCGGGACGAGGAGCGATGGATGCGCCGTTTTGCCCCTTCGCCGGGAGAGGGTCCCGGCAGGGGATGAGGGGCCAAACCGGCGCATACATCCCTATACCGCCCTGCCCTTGCCCCGTCCAATCGAAAGGCCGCGACAAACGGCCCCGAAACGGAAAACGGCCGCATCGCTGCGGCCGTTTCGACAAATCGAGCGAGGCTCACCTACATATGCGCGATCGGCGCGCCCCAGCCACCCCAGATGTAGATGGAGAAGAACAGGAAGAGCCAGACGACGTCGACGAAGTGCCAGTACCAGGCGGCCGCCTCGAAGCCGAAGTGCTGCTTCGGGGTGAAGTCGCCGCGCATGGCGCGGATGAGGCAGACGATCAGGAAGATCGTGCCGACCAGGACGTGGAAGCCGTGGAAGCCGGTCGCCATGAAGAAGGTCGCGCCGTAGATGGATTCCTTGAAGGCGAACGGCGCGTGGGCGTATTCGTAACCCTGGACGAAGGAGAACAGCACGCCGAGCGCGACCGTCAGCGCGAGGCCGTTGACGAGGCCCTTGCGGTCGTTGTGCAGCAGCGCGTGGTGCGCCCAGGTCACGCAGGTGCCCGAAAGCAGCAGGATGACCGTGTTGTAGAGCGGCAGGTGCCAGGGATCGAGCACTTCGATGCCCTTCGGCGGCCAGACGCCGCCGGTATGCTCGACGCGGGCGGCCTGGATGGCCTCGCCCGGGAAGAGGCTGGCGTCGAAGAAGGCCCAGAACCAGGCGACGAAGAACATCACCTCGGAGGCGATGAACATGATCATGCCGTAGCGCAGGTGCAGCGAGACGACGCGCGTGTGGTGGCCCTCATGGGCTTCCTTCACCGTATCCGCCCACCAGGCATACATGGTGTAGAGCGTGATCAGGAGGCCGATGTAGAAGATCCACGGATTGGCGAAGTTGATGCCGAACAGGCTGAAGGCACCGCCCGAAAGGTAGCGCATGTAGCCGATACCGCCAAACGCCAGGATGAAGGCGCCGATGGAGGCAAGCAACGGCCACGGGCTGGGGTCGATGATGTGGTAGTCGTGTTTCTTCTGATGCGCATCGGCCATCTGACTTATCCCCAATGTATCGCGTTCCGTTCCCGGCATAGCCGGAAACGCATGGTATTCAAAGCTTGTTCGCGTCGTCCGCCTTCGCCTCCGCAGCCGAAGCCACCGGCTTCGACGCCTCATGCGGATAGAAGGTATAGGACAGCGTGAGCGTGTGGATGCCCTTCGTCTCGACCGGCTCGACGATCGCCGGGTCGACGAAGAAGACGACGGGCATTTCGAGTTCCTCGCCCGGCTTCAGCGTCGTCTCGGTGAAGCAGAAGCACTGGACCTTGTTGAAATAGGCGCCGGCGGCCTGGGGCGTGACGTTGAACGTCGCCTGGCCGGTCGTCGGCGTCGAGGCGTTGTTGCGTGCCTTGTACAGGACCTGCACGGTCTCGCCGATCTTCAGCTCGACCTCGCGCTGCACCGGCTCGAAGCTCCAGGCGAGGCCCGGGCCGACATTGGCGTCGAAGCGCACCTTGATCGTCCTGTCGAGGATGACGTCGGAGGCCTGCTCGACGCGCTGCGTCGTGCCGCCATAGCCCGTCACCTTGCAGAACATCTCGTAGAGCGGCACGGCCGCATAGGCCATGCCGACCATGCCGATGACGAAGGAACAGCAGATGGCGACGATCGTGCCGTTGCCCAATCCGCTTTTCTCGGGCCCGCTTTTCTCGGTCTTCTGCAGCTCGCTCATCGTCAGCCTGCCATTCCGCCGGAGAACTTGACGAGGGTTATGACATAGAACAGCACGACGAGCCCCAGGAGCACCGCACCGAGCGCGATGTTCCGGCCGCGGCGCGACTTCTTCTGGCTTTCCGTGAGATTGACCGTTTCCATTACAGCACCCATCCAAGCGACGCGACCAGGTGGTCGACCATCAGGCCGGAGAAGACCGCGAACAGATAGACGATGGAGAAGGCGAAGAGCTTCTTGGCCGGCACCATCGCGCGGTCGCCTTCCGGCATGCGCAACACGCCGACAGAATACCACACGAAGCCGAGACCGAGGGCTGCGGCAAAGAGACCATAGCCGAAGCTGGCGAAACCGAGCACGGTCGGCACGACGGCGATGACGGCGGTCAGGACGGCGTAGACAAGGATCTGCACCTTCGTCGTCCACTCGCCGGCGACATTCGGCAGCATCGGCACGCCGACGGCGTCGTAGTCGCGCATCTTGAAGAGGGCGAGCGCCCAGAAATGCGCCGGGGTCCACAGGAATGTGATGAGGAAGAGAACGACGCTCTCGACGGAGACGCCGCCGGTGACGCAGGCCCAGCCGATCATCGGCGGGAAGGCGCCGGCCGCGCCGCCGATGACGATGTTCTGCGGCGTCGAGCGCTTCAGCCACATCGTGTAGATGACGGCGTAGAAGAAGATGGTGAAGGCGAGCAGGCCCGCCGAGAGCCAGTTGACCGCAAGGCCAAGGATCGCGACCGAGAAGGCGGAGAGCGTCAGGCCGAAGGCGAGCGCTTCTTCCGGGCGGATGCGGCCGGAAGGGATGGGACGCTTGGCGGTGCGGGTCATGACCGCATCGATGTCCGCGTCGTACCACATGTTGAGGGCACCGGAGGCTCCGGCGCCCACGGCGATACAGAGGATCGCGATGGCGCCGATGAGGGGATTGATCTCGCCCGGCGCGACGATAAGGCCGGCAAAGGCCGTGAAGACGACGAGCGACATGACGCGCGGCTTCAGGAGCTCGAAGAAATCACGCGGCGACGCTTCGGAGAGGTAGACCTCGCCGCCGCCCGGAACCGTTTCGTGATGCTCGATGACCGCCATGTTCTTTCCGTTCTTTTGTCCGAGAGCGATGGGCTTCGTGCCCTTCCCTCTCCTTCGTCATCCTCGGGCTTGACCCGAGGATCCATGCCACACCCTCGGGCATGCCGTGAGGGTGGCTCCTCGGGTCAAGCCCGAGGATGACGGAGGGTGGGGTGTTGGTCGTGCACGACCGCTGCTGCTGGTGTCCACGATCCCCGGCCTCCGCCGATAGTCCTGCCTTGCAAGTCAGGGAGCCGCCGTTTCCGGCCGCCCCGATGTCAAAAGATCCTACTTGATCTTCGGGAGCTGTTCCCACTGGTGGAACGGCGGCGGCGAGGAGAGCTGCCATTCCAGCGTGTTCGCGCCCTCGCCCCACGGGTTGTCACCGGCGACGCGCTTCTTGGCGAAGGCTTCGAAGACGCCGAAGAGGAAGATCACGACGGCGAAAGCCGAGATGTACGAGCCGTAGGACGACACCGCGTTCCAGCCGGCGAAGGCATCCGGGTAGTCGATGTAGCGGCGCGGCATGCCGGCAAGACCGAGGAAGTGCTGCGGGAAGAAGATCAGGTTCACGCCGACGAACATGACCCAGAAGTGCAGCTTGCCGAGGAATTCCGAGTACATGTAGCCGGTCATCTTCGGGAACCAGTAGTACCAGGCCGCGAAGATGGCGAAGACGGCGCCGAGCGACAGGACGTAGTGGAAGTGGGCAACCACGTAGTAGGTGTCGTGCAGGGCGCGGTCGAGGCCGGCATTGGCGAGCTGGACGCCCGTGACGCCGCCGACGGTGAACAGGAAGATGAAGCCGATCGCCCAGACCATCGGCGTGGTGAAGCGGATCGAGCCGCCCCACATCGTCGCGATCCACGAGAAGATCTTCACGCCCGTCGGAACCGCGATGACCATCGTGGCGAAGACGAAGTAGCGCTGCGTGTCGAGCGACATGCCGACCGTGTACATGTGGTGTGCCCACACGATGAAGCCGACGGCGCCGATGGCGACCATGGCATAGGCCATGCCGAGGTAGCCGAAGATCGGCTTGCGCGAGAAGGTGGAGACGATGTGGCTGACGATGCCGAAGCCGGGCAGGATCAGGATGTACACTTCCGGGTGACCGAAGAACCAGAACAGGTGCTGGAAGAGGATCGGGTCACCGCCGTTTTCCGGCGCGAAGAAGGCCGTGCCGAAGTTGCGGTCGGTCAGAAGCATGGTGATGCCGCCCGCCAGGACCGGCAGCGAGAGCAGCAGCAGGAAGGCGGTGATCAGCACCGACCAGGCGAAGAGCGGCATCTTGTGCAGCGTCATGCCCGGGGCGCGCATGTTGAGGATCGTCGTGATGAAGTTGATCGCGCCGAGGATCGAGGATGCGCCGGCGATGTGCAGGCCGAGGATCACGAAGTCCATGGCAGGACCCGGCTGGCCGGAGGTCGAGAACGGCGGATAGATCGTCCAGCCGCCGCCAGCGCCATAGGCGCCCGCCGGGCCTTCGACGAACATCGAGAGCAGGACCAGCAGGAAGGCCGGGATGATCAGCCAGAAGGAGATGTTGTTCATGCGCGGGAAGGCCATGTCCGGCGCGCCGATCATGATCGGCACCATCCAGTTGGCGAAGCCGCCGATGAGCGCGGGCATGACCATGAAGAAGATCATGATGAGCGCATGCGCCGTCGTGAAGACGTTGAACATGTGCTTGCCGCCGTCGATGGCGGCATCGCCCTCGAAGCCGTAGACCATCTGGGCGAGACCGTGGAAGATCTGGATGCCCGGCTCCTGCAGTTCCATGCGCATCACCACCGACAGCGTACCGCCGATGATGCCCGCACAGATCGCGAAGATCAGGTAGAGGGTGCCGATGTCCTTGTGGTTGGTCGACAGGAACCAACGCTGGAAGAAGGTGAGCGGCTTGTGTTCGTGGTGATCGTGGTGATCGCCGTGGGCAGCGGATGTTCCGGCCATGGTCTCGACTCCCTTGGAATTACTGCGCGGCGTTGGCGGCGACGTTGACGGACTTCGCCGCACCGTCGACCGACGCCATCAGGGCTTTGTTTGCATCGCCGAGATTCGTCGCGGCGGCGGCAAGCCACGTATCGTACTTCTCCTGCGAGACGACGCGGATGGCGATCGGCATGTACGCATGGTCCTTGCCGCACAGCTCGGAACACTGGCCGTAGAACAGGCCTTCACGATCGGCCTTGAACCAGGTTTCGTTGAGGCGGCCCGGCACGGCGTCGATCTTCACGCCGAAGGAGGGCATCGCGAAGGCGTGGATCACGTCGGCAGCGGTGACGAGGAGACGGACATGCTTGCCGACGGGAACGACGACCTCGTTGTCGACGGCGAGAAGGCGCGGATAGACGCCCTTGTCTTCCTTGCCGGCGGCGGCGCGATCGCCTTCCTGGAGCAGGATGCTGTCGAAGGAGAGCGGGCTTTCGCCGACCTGGTATTCATAACCCCAGTACCACTGGTAGCCGGTGGCCTTGATCGTCAGTTCCGGCTCTTCCGTGGGGGCGAGCTGCTTGGTGAGGAGCTGGAAGGAGGGAACGGCGAGGAAGAGGAGAACGATGACCGGGCCGAGCGTCCAGACGACCTCGATCGCCGTGTTGTGGCTGGTCTTGGACGGGACCGGGTTGGCGCCTTCGCGGAACTTCACGACGACGACGACGAGCAGCGCGAGAACGAACAGGGTGATCGGGACGATGAACCACAGTGTGTACTGCTCGAACCAGCGGATCTCTTCCATGATCGAGGTCGCAGCGGGCTGGAGGCCCTTCTGCCAGTCGAACGGCTGATCAGCGAAAGCGGTGGAAGCAAAGAGCAGACAGCCGATCGCGGCCAGAACTGCAAAAGCTTTGTTTTTCACAACGTATCTCCCCAAGGCGTTTGATCGGGATCAAACAGACGCGCAGAATCCCTGCTATACTGAGTGCTTAAAACCACAGTTTCATGCTCGCCGCAACAGCCATGGGGGACACCCCGTGCGGCATTTTTGCGCAAAAGCAAAAGCATGGCCCCGCTCCCCACAGTTTCTTCACAATCCTCTATAGCATGAAAGGTTTGGCTGCGCCGATCCCGCCGCACGCCCCCTCGCCCGGCCTCGTCCGCCTGCCTGCGGCGCCCCGCCCGCCCCGCGCAAGGCCCCTATTATAATGAGTGGGCGGGCCGTCCAATTTCCGCCTTCAATCAATTGGAAATGAGCGCCCGGGGCTTTTCATTTCGCCGCCGCCCCTTCAAAGATAGGCCCGACTGATTCGAGATTCCGAGGTTTTCATGGGTTTTGCTCCCCTTTCCCGGCTGTCCCGCGCGGCACTTGGCCTTGCCGCGCTCGGGTTCGGCGCTCTCGCGCTTCCCTCCCTTTCGGCAGCCCAGCAGCCCGGCACGGTGAAATCGAACCATGGCGCCTGGTCGATCGTCTGCGACCAGCCGGCCGGCGCCTCCGGCGAACAGTGCGCGCTGATGCAGAACGTGCTGGCCGAGGACCGGCCCGAGCTCGGCCTCTCCGTCGTCGTGCTGAAGACCGCCGACCGCAAGGCGAAGATCCTGCGCGTGCTCGCACCGCTCGGCGTGCTCCTGCCGAACGGCCTCGGCCTCAATGTCGACGGCAAGGATATCGGCCGCGCCTATTTCGTGCGCTGCTTCTCGGACGGCTGCTATGCCGAGGTCGTGCTGGAGGACGAGCTGCTGAAGACCTTCCGCTCCGGCGCGACGGCGACCTTCATCGTCTTCCAGTCGCCCGAGGAAGGCATCGGCATCCCCGTCGACCTCAAGGGTTTCGGCGAAGGCTACGACGCGCTGCCGTAAGCCCGCTCCCGGGCGGGCTTGCCGCCCGCCCACCGGGGACTTACATGAGCCCCAAGTCCATTGCTTGCGGAGCCTCCCCATGAACACCGACCTCCTCTCCCTCTTCGACGCCGACGAGGCGTCCGTGCAGGCGGTGCTGAAGGAGGCGCTCGATAGTGCCGACGATGGCGAGCTCTTCCTCGAGCATGCCCAGGCCGAATCCCTCTCCTTCGACAATGGCCGCCTCAAGGGCGGCAGCTTCAACACCGACCAGGGCTTCGGCCTTCGGGCCGTCGCCGGCGAGGCGGTGGGCTATGCACATTCCGGCGAGATGACGCTTGCGGCGCTGAAGCGCGCGGCCGATGCGGCGGGCGCCGTCACGCGCGGCTATTCCGGCGACTATGCCGCCGCGCCGCAGGGCACCAATCGCCAGCTCTATACGCCCGACAACCCGATCGGTGCGCCGAGCTTCGAGCAGAAGGTCGCCCTCCTCACCGAGATCGACGCCTACCTGCGCGCCAAGGACCCGAAGGTGCGGCAGGTGACGGCCTCGATCGCCGCGAGCTGGCAGGTCGTCAACATCCTGCGCGCCGACGGGCACCGCGTCACCGACATCCGCCCGATGACCCGCGTCAACATCTCCGTCGTCGCCGGGCAAGGCGACCGGCAGGAGACCGGCAGCTACGGCATTGGCGGGCGCACCACCTTCGACGCGTTCCTCACCGAGGAGAGCTGGCGTTTCGGCGCGGACGAGGCGCTGCGCCAGGCGCTGGTCAATCTGGAAGCCGTTGAGGCGCCGGCGGGCACGATGGACGTGGTGCTCTCCTCCGGCTGGCCGGGCGTCATGCTGCACGAGGCCGTCGGCCACGGGCTGGAAGGGGATTTCAACCGCAAGAAGACCTCGGCCTTCGCCGGGCTGATGGGCGAGCAGGTCGCCGCCCGGGGCGTCACCGTCGTCGACGACGGCACGATCGACAACCGCCGCGGCTCGATCACCGTCGACGACGAGGGCACGCCGTCGGCCTATAACGTGCTGATCGAGGACGGCAAGCTGGTCGGCTACATGCAGGACCGGCAGAATGCCCGCCTGATGGGCATGAAGGCGACCGGCAACGGCCGCCGGCAGGGTTACGCCCACCGGCCCATGCCGCGCATGACCAACACCTACATGCTTTCCGGCGACAGGACGCCGGAAGAGATCATCGCCTCCGTGAAGAACGGCCTCTATGCCGTCTCCTTCGGCGGCGGGCAGGTGGACATCACCTCCGGAAAATTCGTCTTCGGCTGCACGGAAGCCTATCTCATCGAGAACGGCAAGGTGACGGCGCCGGTCAAGGGCGCCATGCTGATCGGCAACGGGCCGGACGCCATGCGCCGCGTCTCGATGGTCGGCAACGACACGAAGCTCGATACCGGCATCGGCAATTGCGGCAAGGCCGGCCAGTGGGTCCCGGTCGGCGTCGGCCAGCCGCATCTGCG
The DNA here is from genome assembly GCF_963942435.1 of Shinella sp. WSD5-1. Lineage (GTDB taxonomy): Bacteria > Pseudomonadota > Alphaproteobacteria > Rhizobiales > Rhizobiaceae > Shinella > Shinella yambaruensis. The sequence goes on along the minus strand of NZ_OZ012596.1, from coordinate 1,681,754 downwards.
CATGGACCAAGTGACGGTCGGCGGCACCAAGGCCTGATCCCGCAAGCTCCCTGGCGCTCCGCAGCCCCTCATCCGCCTGCCGGCAGCTTCTCCCCGCAAGCGGGAGGGCAATCATATCTGACGAGGCGTCCCCCCTCTGGCCGGCAGGCCAGAGGGGGGACGCAACATGCCGCCCTGCTTGATGCGATTGCCTTCCCACAGACGGAAAGAAGGTCGCGGCAGCGGGATGAGGGGCAGCCGGACCTCGGCCTCAAGAACCGCCAGAGACGGCAAAGCGCTGCAACAGCCATTGCCGAAAGGCGCGGGCCTCCGGGGAGAGGCGCTTGAAATCGCGGGCGACGAGCCAGTAGGCGCCGTAGCGGATCGAGATGTCGAAGAGCTGCACGAGACGCCCTTCGGCGATGTCCTCGGCCGCGAAGGCGCGGTCGACCAGCGCGATGCCGTGGCCGCGCAGCGCCGCCTGCAGCACGAGATTGCCTTCGGTGAAGATCTGCGCCCGCCCGGGCGGCACATCCGGCAGGCCGGCGGCGGCGAACCAGCGCTGCCAGGCGCTGCGGTTCTCCTCGTGCAGCAGCGTATAGGCGAGGATATCGGCCGGGACGCGCAGCGGCGCGCCCTCCGCCATCAGGCAGGGCATGATCACGGGCACCAGCTCCACGTCCGCCAGATGCTCGGCCGCAACGCGCGGCCAGGCCCTGGCATCCATGCCGTGCCGGATGGCGATTTCCGCCTCGTGCGTGCGGAACTCGATGAGCCGCATGTCCGATTCGACCACGACGTCGATCTCGGGGTGGTCCGCATGGAAATCGTCGAGATGCGGCACGAGCCAGCTTGCCGCGAAGGAAGGCTCGGAGCTGATCTCCAGCAGCCCGCCGCCGCGCCGGCCGCGGATCTCCGACAGGCTCGCATCCATTGCGTCGAAGGCGCGCGACAGGACGTCGAGCAGCGCCTCGCCGGCGGAGGTGAGGCGCACGCTGCGATGGCGGCGCTCGAAGAGCGGCTTGCCGAGCTCGGCCTCCAGCTCCTTGACCTGCCGGCTCACCGCGGCCTGCGAGACGAGCAGTTCCTCGGCCGCCAGCGTGAAGCTGCCGAGCCGGCCCGCCGCCTCGAAACTCCTGAGCGCCGTCAGCGGCAGCCGTCCGCGTTTCATCGCATAACCTCAAGTCATCCGAAATCGACGATAAACTCGTTTGAGCCGAAGGGGCAAGCGGGCGGACACTCCGTGCAGACCGAAAGCACGGAGAACGACGATGTTCGACCCCATCACCCGCATCTTCATGGATGTCATCCGCATCCTCACCTTCCAGACCGGGCGGCCGGCGCCGCCGCGCCACAGGAAAGCCGTTGTTAACCACTCGGATACCGACCGGGTGCGATAACGGCCGCGAGAGACGAAGGGACAACGAAGACGACATGCCGATCCGCAGTGTCATGCGACAGGGACTGAGGCGCGCCGTAATCACCGGCGGGCTGGAGTTCGCGCACCTGGCCGAACGCGTCGGGCTGATGGCGTCCGCCCGCGGCATGGGCGCGATCTTCACGCTGCACCATGTGCGGCCGAAGACGCCGCAGGCCTTCGATCCGAATGCGCATCTGGAGGTCACGCCGGAATTTCTCGATGCGGCGATCGAATACCTCATGGAAGAAGGCTACCAGTTCGTGGCGCTGGCCGACATGCCGGCGCGGCTCGCCATCGCGCGGGCTGGCGAGCGCTTCGCCGCCTTCACGCTGGATGACGGCTACCGCAACAATGCGGTCCATGCCCAGCCGGTCTTCACGCGGCACAAGGTGCCGTTCACCGTCTTCGTCTCGCCGGGCTTCACCTGCAAGACCCACGGCATCTGGTGGGAGACGCTGACGGAACTTCTGCGCACCGCGCCCCATCTGGAATTCGATTTCGGCTCCGGCGCGATCGCCATGCCGCTTGCCACGCCCTTCCAGAAACAGGCCGCCTATGCCCGGCTCGCCCGCTTCATCCAGGCAGAGATGGAGGAGGCGGCAGCGATCGAGCGCCTCGATGCGGCGGCAAGGGCCCATGGCATCGATCCGCTGATGATCACCGAACGGCTCGTCATGCGCGAGCCGGAGCTGAAGAGCCTCGTCGTCAACCCCCTTGCCTCGATCGGCGCCCATACGGTGAGCCACCGCGCCCTCGCGCGACTCGGCGACGAGGAGGCGCGCCACGAGATGGACCAGTCGGCCGCGCGCATCGCCGCCATCGTCGGCCACCGGCCGGACACGCTCGCCTACCCCTATGGTGACCGCGCCGCCGTCTCGCCGCGCGAGCACAAGCTTGCAAGGGACCTCGGCTTCCACGTCGCCGTCACCACGGATCCGGGCACGCTTTCCGCCCGCTCCTTCGACGCGCCGACGACCCTGCCCCGCATCTCGCTGAACGGGCACTACCAGAAGCCGAAATATGTCGGCGCGCTGGCCTCGGGCATTCCCTTTCGGCTGATGCGACGCTGAGCTATGGCCTCAGGCGGCGACGTGTTGTCCGTCGCACGTTCGGGAAACCGCTCCATGCTGCGCCCCCTCTGGCCTGCCGGCCATCCCCCCTCAAGGGGGGAGATCAGCAAGACGCGGGGCATTGCCTTTTCCGCAGCGTTTGTGATGGGCGAGACGGTTCTCCATCCAATCTCCCCCCTTGAGGGGGAGATGGCCGGCAGGCCAGAGGGGGGTATGCCGCCATAGAACACGACGGTCCCGAATTCTCAAGGATACATCCTGACCTTCGTCCAGCCGGCGCCGTCCTCGGTGCGGCGGAATTCCACACGGTCGTGCAGGCGGAAGGGGCGGTCGTGCCAGAATTCGATCGAGACGGGCCTGATGCGGAAGCCGGACCAGTGCGGCGGGCGGGGGATCTCGCCGATGGCGTAGCGGGCCGTGTATTCGGCGACGGCCTTTTCCAGCGCAAAGCGGCCTTCCAGCGGGCGCGACTGCTTCGACGCCCAGGCGCCGATGCGGCTGCCGCGCGGGCGCGAGGCATAATATTCGTCGGCCTCGGCATCGGTGACGATCTCCACCTCGCCGCGGATGCGCACCTGACGGCGCAGGGACTTCCAGTGGAAGCACATGGCGGCCTTGCGCGCGCCAAGGATCTCCACGCCCTTCCGGCTCTCGAAATTCGTGTAGAAGACGAAGCCCCGCGCATCGAACCCCTTGAGCAGCACCATGCGCACATTCGGCAGGCCCGCCTCGTCGACGGTGGCGAGCGCCACCGCGTTCGGGTCGTTCGGCTCGGTCTTCCCCGCCTCCTCCAGCCATGCGCCGAAGAGGGAATAGGGTTCGTTTTCCTCGGTGAAGTCACCGCTTGTTAACGCATTTTCGCTCATATTCGATTCAATGCCGATCTATTGGCTGCATGAGGCAGGTTGGAGTGGACGTCATAGCAAAGTCGCGAGCGCAGACAAAGCCATACGGGGCACATTGCCTTGCGGTTGTTGTCGTGACCCTGTGCGGCGCCTCTCTCTCGGGCTGCATGGGCGGTCTCGACCTCTTCGACGGCGGCAAGGTGGATGCCATGCGCACCAGTTCCGTGCCCGCCGGCACGGAGCGGCTGACCGACGAGATCACCGTGCGCAATGCCGTCTCCTCCGCCGATCTTGCGCGCATCGGCGGCAGCCCCGTTCCCTGGGCGAACTCCGCCTCGGGCAGCGCCGGCGTCATCAGCAGCATTGCGGAAAACCGCGACAATGCCGGGCGGCCCTGCCGCGATTTCGTGACGACGCGCCATTCCTACCAGGGCATCGCCAACTATTCCGGCCGGACCTGCCTTGCCAGTTCCGGCGAATGGCTGCTGCTCGCCTTCGACCTGCAGGGTTGAGGGCGCGCGATCTTTGCGATTTCTCAACTCTGACCCGTAACGAGTGATTAGGACGTTCATCGCTATCATGGCGGGCAAAACGGCAACGGGTGGAAGTTATGCGTGACCCCTATTCGGTGCTCGGTGTGAAGCGGAACGCCGGGCAGGAGGAAATCAAGGCTGCCTGGCGCTCGCTGGCGAAGGCCGTGCATCCCGACCAGAATCACGACGATCCCAACGCCACCGTGCGCTTCACCGAGGCCGGCCGGGCCTACGACATCCTGCGCGATCCCGACAAGCGCAGCCGCTATGACCGCCAGCAGCGCGAGGCCGAACTGCGCCGCATGGAGCAGATGCGCCGCCAGCAGGCCGAGCGCAAGGCGAAGAGCGAGGCGCCGCCGCGCATGTCGAACGAGGATGCCGAGGACATGATCGCCCGCATCTTCGGCGTCGATTCGCGCGGCCAGCCGGCGGAGGCCAAGGCACAGGCCCAATCCCAGGCGCAGCCTCGCCCACAGGCACAGGCGCAGGCACAGGCGACCGCCGCCCCCGCCCAGGACGCCCGCAAGGCGACCGACGAGCCGGACGCGGAGAAGGCGGCACCAGGCCGCGGCGTCGCCCCGGCGTCCAACCTCATCTCCGCCATCATCCGCCGCATCCGCGGCAGCCGCGCCAAGGTGGAAACGGCGCCCGACTTCGTCGCAGACGTCGCCGTCAGCGTCGAGGACATCCTCAACAAGGTGCGCCCGACCGTCGAGACGCCGGACGGCCAGACGCTGCGCGTGCCGGTCGGCGCCGGGTCGACCGACGGCCAGGTGATCCGCCTCAAGGAGGCCGGACACCGTATCGAGGGCATGAGGCGCGGCGATGCCGTCCTTACCCTGCGCGTTATTCCCGGCCGCTTCCGGGTCGACGGTTTCGACCTCAAGGTCGACCTGCCGGTGACGATCGAGAATGCCGTGCTCGGCTGCGAGACGACCGTCGAGGGCCCGCTCGGCCCCCTCCCCGTGACGGTTCCGGCCTGGTCGGGCTCCGACCAGCAGATCCGCATTCCCGGCGAGGGCCTCGTCATGGAGAACGGCGAGCGGGGCGAACTCGTCGCCGAAATCCGCCTCCTCCTGTGGGAAAAGCCGGACGACAAGATGATCGACCTGATGCGCAGCCTGCGCGAAGGGCTCTATCTTTAAGCGCTTCGTGACGCTTTCGTAAAACATGCACCCATTGTTACGTGTGCTAACAGTTCCTGAACCCCCGCGCGCTTGAACGCCATTGCCGCCTATGCCATAGGCAAACCTGACTTACGTATCAGGGGGCAAACCATGGTTCAGGCATCTGGTCTGATGAAGGGCAAGCGCGGCGTCATCATGGGCGTCGCCAACAACCGTTCCATCGCCTGGGGCATCGCCAAGGCTATCCACGCACAGGGTGGCGAGATCGCCCTCACCTACCAGGGCGATGCGCTGAAGAAGCGCGTCGAGCCGCTGGCCGCCGAAATCGGCGCGGTGCTGGCCGGCGATTGCGACGTCTCCGACGAGGCGTCGATCGACGCCGTCTTCGCGAACATCGAGAAGACCTGGGGCAAGATCGACTTCCTCGTGCACGCCATCGGCTTTTCCGACAAGGACGAACTGACCGGCCGCTACGTCGACACGACGCCGGCGAACTTCGCCAAGACCATGCAGATCTCGGTCTATTCCTTCACCTCCGTCGCCCGCCGCGCCGAGAAGCTGATGACCGACGGCGGCTCGATGCTGACGCTGACCTATTACGGCGCGGAAAAGGTCATGCCGAACTACAATGTCATGGGCGTCGCCAAGGCCGCGCTGGAGGCGAGCGTGAAGTATCTCGCCGTCGACCTCGGCCCGAAGAACATCCGCGTCAACGCCATTTCGGCCGGCCCGATCAAGACGCTCGCGGCCTCCGGCATCGGCGACTTCCGCTACATCCTCAAATGGAACGAGTACAACGCGCCGCTGCGCCGGACCGTCACCATCGAGGAGGTGGGCGATGTCGGCCTCTACATGCTCTCCGATCTTTCGCGCTCGGTGACCGGCGAGACCCATCATGCGGACAGCGGCTATCATGTCGTCGGCATGAAGGCCGTCGATGCGCCGGACATCTCCGTCGTCAAGGACTGATACAGGCCTTTCTCCCGAGGTTTCCCGCCTTGCTCATCTACATGATCCGCCACGGCCAGACCGCGTGGAATGCGGAGGGCAGGCTGCAGGGCCAGAAGGACATCCCGCTGAACGAGACCGGCCGCCGCCAGGCGGCCGGCAACGGCGCCGCCCTCAAGGGCATTCTCGGCAAGAAGGCCGGCGATTTCGATTTCGTCGCAAGCCCGCTCGGGCGCACACGCGAGACCATGGAAATCCTGCGCCGCGCCATGGGGCTCGATCCGCTGGCCTACCGCACCGATGCCCGCCTCGTCGAAGTCTCCTTCGGCGACTGGGAGGGCCATACGCTGCCCGAACTGATGGCCGAAACACCGGGGCGGGTCGAGGAGCGCAGCCGCGCGAAATGGAACTTCATTCCGCCGGGCGAAGCGGCGGAAAGCTACGAGATCCTCTCCTGGCGCGTCGCTTCATGGCTTGCCGACGTGCGCGAGCCGACCGTCTGCGTCAGCCATGGCGGCGTTTTCCGCGCGGCCTTCCGCCTCAACGGCATGGACGAGGAGGAGGCGGCCAACACGCCGATCCACCAGGACCGCGTGCTGCGCATCGACGCGACGGGAATGCACTGGCTCTGAGGAGCGAAGGCTCCTAACCTGCCTGCCGGCATCCTCTCCCCGCAAGCGGGGCGAGGAGCGATGGGCTCGCCGTCTTCCTGCATTCAGCCCATTTCCGGAGGAAGGAACGGCACGGCATTCCGCTTCTCCCCGCCCGCGGGGAGAAGGTCCCGGCAGGGGATAAGGGGTGGCCCTCTACTGGATGATCTCCAGATCGTTGATGACGCGCTTGCCGTCGACTTCGGTGTAGAAGACCAGCACCTTCACGCCCGGCTCCAGGCCTTCGAAGTTGAACTCCTCCGGCGCCTGGTACTTCTTCCCGTCGTCCAGCGAGAGGCTGAGATTCGTCGTGTCGACATTCGTGATCACGGCCTCCACGTCGGCGCTTTCGGCCGAAGCGGCGAGCGGCGAGAGAAAAACGGCCGTGGCCATCAGCGCGGCGATCAGAAAGCGCATCTTGCGAACCTCAGGGAATGAATCAGTCTTTTTGCTGGCCATGTCAGATGCCCCCCAAATATGGCGAAATTCGCCCGCCCCCGCGCGCGTCACGAAATGGATGGCCGGAAAGGTCAGGCGAATCAAGGCGCACCGCCGGCTCGTCCCCCGAATTGTCGGACAAGTCGGCAACGCTCCGGTGGACGGAGCCGCCGTATCGGATGGGAAGTGCAAGTATTTCAGCTGCTTATAAATGCAATTTTAACAATGCCTCACTTACCGTTTTGCGATCATCGGGGACCGCCGTCTTGCACCTTCCAGCCGCCCTTCGCCACGCTCTGGCGTCCATAGCAGAATGGGCGAAGCCATCGCTCGTTCCGGCGGCCATCGCCGGCTGCGTCATCCTGACGGCGGGCGTCATCTACGAGCGGCAGAACGAGCGCATCTATCACAACGAGCTGCAGAACCATGTCGCCGGCGATCTCGCGCTGGTCGGCGCCCGGCTGCAGAGCCAGGTGAGCAGCAACGTGGCGGCGCTACGCAGCGTCGCCAACATGTTCGCCGTGGCTCCCGAGCAGGCGACGCTGCAGTTCAATGTCTTCGCCCGCAAGCTGATGCTGCAGAACGCCCATTTCCGGCGCGTCGGCGTCGCGCCGGACGGCATCGTCCGGCAGGCCTTCCCGCTCGACGGCAACCAGCACTATCTCGGCACCGACTTCAACCGCTTCCCCTCCTTCCGCCAGGCCGCCCAGGCGGACCGCTCGCGCGGGCGACCGCTGATGTTCGGGCCGGTGCAGTTCGCCAAGGGCGGCCGCGGCTTCAACCTCTTCATCCCGGTCTTCACCAATGCGGGCGCGCGGCACTATTTCTGGGGCTACATCGACGGCCTGATCGACGAGCGCAAGCTCTTCAGCGATGCCGGCCTGTTCGATCCCGACCAGGCCGCCCTGCACGGCGCGCAACGGCATGAGACCGACATCCAGCTCGCCATCCGCGATGTCAGCGTGCCGGACAATATCGTCGATCCGTTCTTCGGCGATGCGGAGATCTTCGAGAAGGATCCCGTCGTGCAGGCCCTCGACTTTCCGGGCGGCCGCTGGGAACTGGCGGCCATTCCGGCCAAGGGCTGGCACCATCCGCCGGAAAACCTCACGCAGGTCCGGCTGATCATCGTCGCCGCCGCCCTCGTCATCATCGTGCCGATCTTCCTGACCGGCGGCCTCGTCAGCGAGCGCCAGCGCAACATCGCCCGCCTGCGGGCGCGCGAACGCCAGGTGCAATCGCTCTCCCAGCGCCTCGACATCGCGCTCGACGCCTCCAAGATCGGCATCTGGGAAATCGAGCTCTCCACCGGCGCGCGCAACTGGGACGCGCAGATGCATCGCCTGCACGGCTTTCCGGAGAACGAGACGCCGAACGACCACGCATGGCGCTCCGTCCTGCACCCCGAGGACGTCGCCACCACCAGGGCCGAGATGGACATGATCCGTGCCGGCGGCAACGACTACAAGTCGCAGTACCGCATCCTCATGCCGGACGGCAGCTGGCACTACATCCGCAATGTCGGCTCGCGCCTCGTCGGCCCGAACGGCGAGGAGAAACTGACCGGCATCAGCTGGGACGTCACCGAGGACGTGCTGCTCAACCAGGCGCTGAAGAGCGCCAAGGACCATGCCGAGGTGCAGAACGCCGAGCTTGCCAAGCTGACGCAGCGCCTCGACCTCGCGCTCGATTCCTACGAATGCGGCCTGTGGGAAGCCGACCTGGAGGACGGCCTGACGCTGTGGGACGACCGCATGCACCAGCTCTACGGCGTCACGAACACCGGCGAGCGCATCACGCACGAGACCTGGATCAACGCCATCCATCCCGAGGACCGTGCGGAGGCCGAGAGCAAGGCCACGCAGACCATCGAGGAGAACGTGCCCTATCTGCGCACCTCGCGCGTCGTGCATCCCGACGGCTCCGTGCGCCATGTCCAGTCGGTGGGCAAGCTGCATGTCGGGCAGGACGGCCGGCGCAAGCTCGTCGGCCTCGCCTTCGACGTCACCAACGACATGCAGATGACCGCCCGCCTGCGCGAGGCCAAGGAACAGTCCGACCGGCAGAATGCCGAGCTCGAACGGACCAGCCGCCGTCTCGATCTTGCGCTCGATTCCTACCAGTGCGGCCTGTGGGAGGCCGACCTCGACCTCGGCCGGACCTACTGGGACGAGCGCATGCACCAACTCTACGGCCTCGCCTTCACCGACGGCATCGTGACGCACGAGGCCTGGCTCGAGGCGATGCATCCGGACGACCGCGCCGCGACGGTCGAGACCGTCAACCACTGCATCGAGCATCACCTGCCCTACGTGCATGAGGCCCGCGTCGTGCTGCCGGGCGGCGAGGTCCGCCACGTCCGCTCCGTCGGCAAGGTCCATCTCGGCCAGGACGGCAGCCGCAAGCTCATCGGCCTTGCCTTCGACGTCACCGAAGACGTGATCCTGAAGGAGAACCTGAAGGCGGCCAAGGAACAGGCGGACGCCAAGAACATCGAGCTGGAACAGGCGAAGGTCCGCATCGAGCACAATGCGCTGCACGACCCGCTGACCGGCCTCGGCAACCGCCGCAAGCTCGACGACGAGCTGACGGATATCGCCGCCCGCAGCGAGACGCAGGACGCCCGCGTCGGCATCCTGCATATCGACCTCGACCGCTTCAAGCAGATCAACGACACGCTCGGCCACGCCGCCGGAGATGCGCTGCTCGTGCACGCCTCGCAGGTGCTGCGGGCCTGCGTGCATGCCGGCGACCTCGTGGCGCGTATCGGCGGCGACGAATTTGTCGTCGTGGTGACGAACACGACGGACCAGACCTATCTCAGTGCGCTGTCGCGCCGCATCATCAGCCTGATGCAGCAGCCTGTCGAATATGAGGGTCATCTCTGCCGCTTCGGCGTCAGCATCGGCATCGCGCTGACCGAGGGCCGGTCGATCGACACCGCCAAGCTGCTCGTCAACGCCGATATCGCGCTCTACCGCGCCAAGGCGCTCGGGCGGAACCGGCACGAATTCTTCACCGAGGCGCTGCAGGCCGAGATCATCTCGAACAAGCGCATCGCCGACGACATCCTGGCCGGCATCGAGAACAACGAGTTCGTGCCCTACTACCAGCCGCAGATCGACGCGGGCACGCTGAAGCTCGCCGGCGCCGAGGCGCTCATCCGCTGGAACCACCCGCGCGACGGGCTGCTCACGCCCGACCGGTTCCTGAAGATCGCCGAGGACCTCAACGTCATGGCGACGCTCGACCGCATCGTCCTGGAAAAGGCGCTGCTGGACTGCGCCCGCTGGGCCGCCCAGGGCCTCATCATGCCGAAGATCTCGGTCAATGTCTCGGCGCGGCGCCTCAGGGACGAGAGCCTGATCGACAGCCTGACGGGCCTGTCCATCCAGCCCGGCCAGATCGCCTTCGAGCTGGTCGAATCGATCTTCCTCGACGAGAGCGACGACGTGGTGCTCGCCAATCTCGAACGCATCAAGGCGCTCGGCATCGACATCGAGATCGACGATTTCGGCACCGGCCACACCTCCATCGTCAGCCTGCTCAAGCTGAAGCCGAAACGGCTGAAGATCGACCGCCAGCTCGTCGCCCCCATCCTCACCTCGCGCAACGAGCAGGCGCTGGTTCGCTCGATCATCGAGATCGGCCGCTCGCTCGGCATCGAGATCGTGGCGGAAGGCGTGGAGACGATGGCCCATGCCGAAATGCTCGGCCTGCTCGGCTGCGACCTGCTGCAGGGCTATGCCTTCGCCAAGCCGCTCTCCCGCGACGCCTTCCTCGCCTTCGGCAGCGAGATGCGGTGGAAACTGGCGTCCTAGAGCTTTTGGGATAGCGCCAAAACCGCCTCACCCACGCGAAACCCTTGTCCCGACCCCACCTTTTCCCCTAAGAGAGGGCGCACTTTCTTGTGGGGTCCGGTTCCGCTCATGTCGCACAATACCTTCGGTCATCTCTTCCGCGTCACCACCTGGGGCGAAAGCCATGGGCCGGCGCTCGGCTGCGTGGTGGACGGCTGCCCGCCCGGCATCCGCTTCACGCTCGCCGAACTCCAGGCCTGGCTCGACAAGCGCAAGCCCGGCCAGTCGCGCTTCGTGACGCAGCGCCGCGAGGACGACCTCGTCAAGGTGCTTTCCGGCGTGATGATGGACGACGACGGCGAGACGATGATCACCACCGGCACGCCCGTCTCCATGCTGATCGAGAACACCGACCAGCGCTCCAAGGACTATGGCGAGATCGCCCGGCGCTACCGCCCCGGCCATGCCGACTATACCTATGACGTCAAGTACGGCATCCGCGACTATCGCGGCGGCGGCCGCTCCTCCGCCCGCGAGACGGCGGCGCGCGTCGCCGCCGGCGGGCTTGCCCGCAAGGTCGTGCCGGGCCTTACCGTGCGCGCCGCGCTGGTGCAGATCGGCAAGCACAGGATCAACCGCGACAACTGGGACTGGAACGCGGTGAACGACAACCCGTTCTTCGCGCCGGACCCCGCCATCGTTCCGGTCTGGGAAGAATACCTGGACGGCATCCGCAAGGCGGGCTCGTCCATCGGCGCGGTCGTCGAAGTGGTCGCCGAGGGTGTGCCCGCCGGCCTCGGCGCGCCGATCTACGGCAAGCTCGACCAGGACATCGCCTCGCTGCTGATGTCGATCAACGCCGTCAAGGGCGTGGAGATCGGCGAGGGTTTTGCGAGCGCGGAACTGACCGGCGAGGCGAACGCCGACGAGATGCGCATGGGCAATGACGGCAACCCGATCTTCCTCAGCAACCATGCCGGCGGCATCCTCGGCGGCATTTCCACCGGCCAGCCGGTGATCGCGCGCTTCGCCATCAAGCCCACGTCCTCCATCCTCACCGAGCGCCGCTCGATCGACGCCGACGGCAACAATGTCGACGTGCGCACCAAGGGCCGGCACGATCCCTGCGTCGGCATCCGCGCCGTGCCGATCGGCGAGGCGATGGTTACCTGCGCCATTGCCGACCACTATCTCCGCGACCGCGGCCAGACCGGCCGCCTGAAATAGGAAACCACCATGAGCTACGACCAGAAGCGCGTCGTCGATGCCATCCGTGCCTTCGAGGCCGGCGAGATCGTCGTCGTCATGGATGACGACGGCCGCGAGAACGAGGGCGACCTCATCGTCGCCGCCGTGCACTGCACGCCGGAGAAGATGGCCTTCATCGTGCGCCACACCTCCGGCATCGTCTGCACGCCCATGCCGCGCGAGGAGGCCAAGCGCCTCAACCTCAACGCCATGGTGGCGGAGAACGATTCGGCCCACACCACCGCCTTCACCGTCTCCGTCGACTTCAAGCACGGCACGACGACCGGCATTTCTGCCGACGACCGCACGCTGACCGTGCGCAACCTCGCCAACCCGAATGTCGGCCCGACGGATTTCGTGCGCCCCGGCCACATCTTCCCGCTCGTCGCGCGCGAGGGCGGCGTCTTGATGCGCTCCGGCCATACGGAAGCCGCCGTCGACCTCTGCAGGCTCGCAAGCCTGCCGCCGATCGGCGTGATCAGCGAACTCGTCAACGACGACGGCACCGTCATGCGCGGGCCGCAGGTCGCGAGCTTTGCCGAGCAGCATGGCCTCAAGCAGGTCTCCGTCGCCGATCTCATCGCCTACCGCCAGCGCAAGGAGACGCTGATCGAGCAGGTCGACAGCTTCGACATCGACACGCCCTACGGCAAGGCGAAGGCCCTGACCTACACCCTGCCCTGGGATCCGATGCAGCACCTCGCCGTCGTCTTCGGCGACATCCGCGACGGCGTGGACATCCCGGTGCGCCTGCATCTCGAAAATGTCGGCGGCGACGTTTTCGGCGCGAACCGCCAGATCGACGGCATCATGAAGCGGATCGCGGAGCAGGGCCGCGGCGTGATCGTCTACCTGCGCGAGGGCTCCGTCGGCGTCGGGCAGTCCTCCACCGCCCGAAAGGGCAAACACGACCGCGAGGGCCACGACGAGGCGCAGGCGCGCGAGAGCGAATGGCTGGAAATCGGCCTCGGCGCGCAGATCCTGAAGGATCTCGGCATCAGCTCGATCCGTCTCATGGCCTCGCGCGAGCGCCATTATGTCGGCCTGGAAGGGTTCGGCATCGCAATCACCGGGACGGACGTCCTTTAGGAATAGGCGCGCGCCGCGCCAACGGGCACGGCCCTGCCCTGTTGCGCGCGTCCGCCGGCTTGTGGCATTATCGAGGTCCTGCCGCTCGGCAAGCGACGAACAGCATGGTGACGATCGTGACAGACGGAGCTGGCTACGGCTGGAAAGGCAAGGAAGGCGCGACCGCCGATCACCATGGCGCGGACGACATCATCCCGCGCGACATTCGCTTCGGGATCGTCGACAAGCCGACGCGGCACTGGTTCGCCGGTGACATCGTCAAGACGGCGCTGGTCGATGGCCTGTCCATCTTCCTGCCGGAAGGCGAACGCTTCTTCATCCGCTCGCTCAAGCACTATGCCGCGCAACTGGACGACCGCGAGCTTGCGGAGGAAATCAACGGCTATGCCGTGCAGGAGGCCTACCATACCCGCGAGCACGAGGACTACAACCGCGCCATGGCCGCCCTCGGCTATGAGGTGAAGGCGATGGAAGGGCCGGTCGCCTCGGCTCTCGGCCTGACGAAGAAACCCTTGCAGAGGCTGGCGGTGACCTGCGCCATCGAGCATCTGACGGCGACGCTGTCCACCGTCACGCTGCGGCACCCGGAGATGTTCGACGGCGCGGAACCGCACTATCGCCGGCTCTGGATGTGGCATGCGCTGGAGGAAATCGAGCACAAGGCCGTCGCGCTCGACGTGCTGAAGAAGGCAACAGCGAACATGTCCGGCTGGCAGCGCTACCTGCTGCGCGTCATCGCCATGAACGCCACCATCGTCCCGTTCCTCCTGATCTTCCTGCGCAACACGCATCTCTATGCCAAGACGGACGGCGTGAAGCCCGGCTTCCGCTTCTGGATGCGCTTCCTGTGGGTCGTGTTCGTCTCTCCCGGCTTCTGGCGCCGCTGCATCCCGCTGCTCCTGCGCTACTATCTGCCGGGCTTCGATCCGCGCAACAGCGACGATGCCGCGCTGGTGATGAAGGGCCGTGAGTGGATCGCGCGGGAAATGCCCGCCGCCGGCGCCACGGCCTGACGGACCGGAAATGGGCAGCAGTCTCTTTTCCAATCTTCTCAAGTCGATTGAGCAAGGCCGGTTTCCGCGGGCGCAGAAATGGGTCTGGCGGCGCCTCTACAACCTGCTCTCCCGCTTCTGGCGCGACGAGGACTGGCGCTTCATGAACTACGGCTTCGTGCCGGAGGGCGTTCCGTTTCCCCTGAAGCCCGAGGACGAACCCGAAAGGGTCTTCATCGGGCTTTACCAGCAGGCCGTCGAAAACCTGCCCGTCGCCGGCCTGCGCGTCCTCGAAGTGGGCTCGGGCCGCGGCGGCGGATCACGCTATATCGCCCGCTACCACGCGCCGGCATCGGTGGTGGGCCTTGATTATTCCCAGGCGACCGTGGCCCGGGCGAAAAGCCTGAATGCCGGCACGCCGTCGCTTTCGTTCGAGGTGGGAGATGCCGAGCGCATGCCCTTTCCCGATGGCGCCTTCGATGTCGTCGTGAACATCGAATCGTCCCATTGCTACGCCGACGTGCCCGCCTTCGCCCGCGAAGTGGCCCGCGTGCTGGCGCCGGGCGGCTGGTTCACCTTCGCCGACATGCGCGCCAGGGCCAGCCTTGCGGAACTCGACGACCAGCTGGGCGCCCCGGGGCTGGAGAAGGTGGGCGAACGCGATCTTTCCGCGGGCGTCGTGGCGGCTCTCGATGCGGCCGAGGCGCGCAAGCGGGAGCGTATCGGCCGGCTGCGCCTGATGCGACGCTTCATGTCCGAATTTTCCGGCTCCAGGGGCTCGATCCTCTACAAGGGCCTCGCCACCGGGCAGGTGGCCTATGTCGCCCGCCGCTACCGGAAGGCGGGCTGACCGCCCGCCATCACGCGTCCGCCCTCGCCCCGTCCAGCCACCGGACGTCCTCGACGCCCGCGAATTTCGCCACGCGCGCCAGTTCCGCCTCCAGCCTCTCCATCCGGCCGGCCGAGGCGCGCACCTTCGGTTCCCACCACAGCCGCTTGACGTCGAGCGTGCCGCCCTTGCGGTCGGCCTTCATGTCGATACGGCCGACGAGGCGGTCGCCTTCGAGCAGCGGGAAGACGTAGTAGCCGTATTGCCGCTTCGGCTCCGGCACGAAGATCTCGATGCGGTAGAAATAGCCGAACAGCCTTTCGGTGCGGTTGCGGTCGCGGATCAGCGGATCGAAGGGCGAGAGCACGCGCAGGCGGGCGGGCGGATCGGGAACGTCGCCGAGGCAGGCCGGGAAATCGGCGAAGGCATGGGAGGCGCGCGGCTTGCCGCCATCCGCCGGCGCGATGGCGACGGGGCGCAGCTCCTCGCGATGCGCCTCCACCCAGGCCCTGGCCTCGTCCGGCGAGACGAGGTCCCAGAAGGCGGCGATCTCGCCATGGGTGGCAAAACCCAGCCGCTCCAGCGCGCTGCGGCAGGCCCAGTCGACGAAGGCGTCGTGCTCGACATCCGGCGCATGATGACGGGCCGGCAGCACGCGCTCGACGAGGTCGTAGACCTTCTGGAAGTTCTCGCGCCGGGCGATCGCCACCTTGCCGGTGCGCCAGAGATATTCCAGCGCCGTCTTGTTCGGATGCCAGTTCCACCAGCCGCCGGACTTGTGATCGTCCGCCTTGAGATCACGCGACAGCACGGCGCCGCCGGAAGCGATGCGCGCATAGGTCTCGTCGAAGGCCGCCTCGAACCCCTCGCCGCGCCATTTGCGCCAGCGCTCGATGATGGCGGCGTCCTCGCGGCGGAAGCGATGCTTCCAGTAGCGGAAGAAGGCGCTCGGGATGACCGAGGCGTCGTGCGTCCAGTTCTCGAAGAGCTCGCCGTCCTTCTCCAGCAGCGCCGTCAGGTGCTCGCGCCGGTAGGTCTGGTTGCGCGAGAACAGGATCTGGTGATGCGCCCGCTCCACGGTGGCGATGCTGTCCACCTGCACGAAGCCGATGTCGTGGATGAGGTTCAGCAGGCCGGCCTTGCCGAGAACGCGGCCGGGCGGCGCGCTTAGGCCCTGCCGGGCGAGAAAGATACGCCGGGCCTCGGCGTTGGAGAGGAGAATCGTCATGGTGGATGATAGGCACATATTCTTGGTTTGTTCCACCCGATTCCGACAGGAATGCGGGGATCGGCCGTTTTGCCTTTCGCCCGATTGTCGCTTATCGCACAGGCCGGCGCGGAAAACCTCTTCGCACATGCGGTAGAATTGCCTATAGCTCCCCTAGCATCCGCGAAACGGGACCCCGCTCTTGGATATCGTCTTCTCCGCCGCAACGGTGACCTATGCCGGGCGCGCCGCGCTACATCCGCTGACGCTTGCGCTGAGCGAACCGCGCATCGGCGTCGTCGGGCTCAACGGTTCGGGCAAGACCACCATGGCGCGGCTGATCAACGGCCTCGTCAAGCCGACGGGCGGCACGGTGACGGTCGACGGGCTGGACACCGTGAAGGACGAGAGCGCCGCGCGCGGAAAAACCGGGTTCATCTTCCAGAACCCGCAGCACCAGATGATCCTGCCGATCCTTGCCGAGGACATCGCCTTCGGCCTCAAGAACCGCGGCCTCGGCAAGGCGGAGATCGCCGAGCGGACGGAGGCGGTGCTTGCCCGCTTCGGCATAACCCACCTGGCGCGGCGGCGCGTGCACGAGCTTTCCGGCGGCGAGACGCAGCTCGGCGCGATCGCCAGCGTGCTCGTCACCGGCCCGGACCTCCTGATCCTCGACGAGCCGACCAACCAGCTCGACCTGAAGAACCGCGCGCTCATCGAGCGCACGGTGGCGGGCCTGCCGGAACAGGTGCTCGTCATCACGCACGACCTCGCGTTGCTCGACGGTTTCGACCGGGTGCTGGTCTTCCACGAGGGCCGGCTTGCGGCCGACGACCGGCCGGCGGAGGCGATCCGCGCCTACCGGGAGATCGCGGCATGCTGAACGGGCTCGACATCGAGGGGAATTCGCCGCTGCACCGCATGCCCGTGCGCGGCAAGCTGGCCCTGCTCTTCGCCGCCGCGATCGGGCTCTTCCTCGTTTCGGACCTGCGCATCCTCGTGCCGGCGCTCGGGCTTTCCGCCTTCCTCTACCTTTCGACCGGCATCGGCTTTCGCGAGGCCCTGCGGCGCGTGCGCTTCGTGCTCTTCACGGTGCTCCTCGTCGCGGCCGCGAACTATGCGTTCCATTCGCTGCAGGAGGCGCTGGTCGTCCTCTGCCGGCTGAGCGCGCTGGTCCTGCTCGCCGCCGCCGTCACCGCCACGACCTCCATCTCCGCCTTCATGGACGAGATCACCCGGCTCCTGACGCCGCTCGAGCGCTTCGGCTTCGTGCGCGCGGCCGATGTGAGTCTGGCGGTCGGCCTCGTCATCCGCTTCGTGCCGGAGATCTTCGCGCGCTATGGCGAGATCGCGGACGCGCACCGGGCGCGCGGCCTGCCGGTCCGGCCATTGACCACCCTCGTGCCGCTCATCATCCTGACGCTGAAGGACGCCGATACGATCGCCATGGCGATTGACGCGCGCGGCTTTCGGCGGCACTAACCATTCGACCCTATTTTGTCCACCGGGGAACCCGACATGACCACCAGAGACATCGTCCTCGTCGCCCTCTTCGCCGCGATCATCGTGGTGCTGGGCCTGCTGCCGCCGCTCACGCTCGGCTTCATTCCGGTGCCGATCACCGCGCAGACGCTCGGCGTCATGCTCGCCGGCTGCATTCTCGGCGCCAGGCGCGGCGCGGCGGCCGTGCTGCTCGTGCTGCTGCTCGTGGCGATCGGCCTGCCGGTCCTGTCTGGCGGGCGCGGCGGCCTTGCCGTCTTTGCCGGGCCGACGGCCGGCTATCTCGTCGGCTGGTTCTTCGGCGCCTATGTCTGCGGCCTGATCGCCGAGCGCTTCGTGCGGGAAGACCAGCCGGAGCTGGCGCAGTTCCTCGCCTTCCTCGCCGCCTCGGTCGCCGGCGGCATCGCGGTCGTCTACCTCTTCGGCATTCCGTGGCTCGCCTATATGAGCGGCAAGGCCTTCTTCGAGACGGCCCTCGCCTCGATGGTCTTCGTGCCCGGCGATCTCATCAAGGCCTTCGTCGCCATGCTGGCCGGCCGCGCCGTGCTCGCCGGCTATCCGCTGCTGCCGCAGCGCGCCTGAGCCGATGCCGCTTTCCGGCGCCCTCGAACGGCACGCCGCCGAAAGCCCCGCGAACCCGACCTTCCACCTGGAGGACCGGGTTCTTTCCTATGGCACGCTCACGGCGACCGCCCGGCGGCTTCACGCCGCCTTCGCCGATCTCGCCCCGCAGGGGCGCAGCGCCATCGGGCCGAAAGACCGGCTGGTCGCGATCATGACCGGCAACCACGCACTCTTTCCCGCCGCCTTCGCGGCCGCGACGGCCGGCACCCATTGCGCCGCGCTGATCGACCCGCACCTGCCGGAGGCGCAGCGCCAGCGCCTGATCGGGAAAATCGACCCCGACCTTCTTGTCACGGCCCATGGAGCGGACCTCGTCGTCGAGAGCCGGCACGGCGATGCGCGGGACGTGATCGCCGAAAGCGCCGCACTGGACACGCAGCCCCTGCCGGAAGGGGCGGCCGACGCTCCGTTCCTCATCGTCTTCACCTCGGGCACGACGGCCGATCCGAAGCCGATCATCCGCGACCGGCGCTCCTGGCGGACCAGCCTTGCCATGGGCGCGCCCTTCTTCGGCATCGACCGGACGGTGAGAACCTATGCCCCCGGCCCGCTCGCCCATGGCCTTGCGCTCTATGCGATGACCGAGACGCTGCTTGCCGGCGGTGCCTTTCATTCCGCCGCGCATTTCGATCCGGATGCGGCGCTGGCGACGATCCGGGCGAACACGATCCGCCGCCTCGTCCTGGTGCCGACCATGCTGCGCCGGCTCGCCGCGGAGCCCCCGGTGACCGGCGTCACGGCCATCACCATTGCCGGTGCGAAACTGACGGCGGCGGACCATGCGCTCTGCGCGGCGCACTTCCCCGAGGCGGCGCTGCGCGAATATTACGGCGCCTCCGAACTCGGCTTCGTCACCGTCACCGCGCCGGGCGAGGCCGCCTCCTCCACGGCGGTCGGCAGGGCCTTTCCGGGCGTCAGGATCGCCGTGCTCGACGATGCCGGCAGGCCGCTGCCGGCGGGCGAGACGGGCACGGTCTTCGTCGAAAGCCCGCTGGTCGCGACCGGCTATCTCGGACAGGGCGACGGGGCTGGGCTTGTCCGTTCCGGCAGGCTCGCGACCGTCGGCGACGTCGGTTTCATGGAGGCGGACGGCATGCTGCACCTGCTCGGCCGCTCCGGCGGCATGGTGCTGTCCGGCGGCAACAACATCTATCCTTCGGAGGTGGAGACGGCGTTGCGCGACACCGGCCTCGTGCGCGCCGCCCATGTCTTCGGCATCGACCATGCCGATCTCGGCAGCGAGCTCGTCGCGGTGATCGAGCCGGAACAGCCGGACCTGACGCCCCGGGCGCTGACGGCGGCGCTCTCGGAAGTCCTGCCGCGCTACAAGCAACCGCGCCGCATCTGGCTGTGCCGCGCCATGCCGATGACATCCTCCGGCAAGGTGGCGGCGAAGACCGTGCGGCAATGGGTGGCGGAGGAAAGCGATGCGCTCGACCGTTTCCTCTGACCGCATCCCCGTCGTCGGCGCGGCCTTCCGCACGCCGGTCGGCCGCATCGGCGGCACGCTTTCGGCCATCGAGCCGGCCAGCCTCGCCGTGCCGCTCATCCGGAAAATCCTTGCCGAGACGGGGCTGCCGCCCGATGCAGTCGACGACGTGATCCTCGGCAATGCCGCCAACAGCGCCGGCAATCTGGCGCGCCTTGCCGCGCTGGAGGCGGGCCTTCCGGTTTGCGTGCCCGGCATGACTATCGACCGGCAATGCGGCTCCGGGCTGGAGGCGATCGCGCTGGCGGCGCGGCTGGTGCAGGCGGGCGCTGGGCGCTTCTACCTTGCCGGCGGCACCGAGAGCACCAGCCGCGCCCATCTGCGCTTCCGCCCGCCGTCGACGGCGGGCGGCACGCCCGAGCCGCTCCGCCGCGCCCGCATGGCACCGGATACGGTGGGCGATCCGGACATGGGCATCGCCGCCGAAAACGTCGCCGCCCATGCCGGCATCAGCCGGGAGCGGCAGGACCTTTTCGCGCTCGAAAGCCACCGCCGCGCCGTGGCGGCGCAGAAGGCCGGGCGCTTTGCCGGCGAGATCGTGCCGGTCGATACGCCCGCCGGCCCCGTCTCCCGCGACGAATGCCCGCGCGAAAACACCGCACTGGAGAAACTCGCCGCGCTGAAGCCCGTCTTCCGCCCCGGCGGCACGGTGACGGCGGGCAATGCCTGCCCGGTCAACGACGGCGCCGCCGTCGTGCTCGTCACGTCGCTCGCCGAGGCGCAGAGGCTGGGCCTGACGGTGCTGCTGGAAATCGTCGACAGCGCGGTCGCCGGCGTCGATCCGAACCTGCTCGGCCTCGGCCCCGTGCCGGCCATGCGGAAGCTCGCCGCGCGCCATCCCGGCCTTGACGCCGCGCGCGTTCCCTTCATCGAATTCAACGAGGCCTTCGCGTCCCAGGTGCTCGCCAGCCTCGATGCGCTCGGCATCGATCCCGCCGCCGTCAACCGCGAGGGCGGTGCGCTGGCGCTCGGCCATCCCTATGGGGCCTCCGGCGCCATCCTCGTCACGCGGCTGTTCGCGCAGATGCGGGCGGCGGAAGCGGGCGCCGAGGCGCTTGCCATGATGGGTGTCGGCGGCGGCATGGGGATCGTGACGCTTTTCCGGAAACTGTGAGGAGGAACCATGGGCGAGAAGATCCATGCCGGCGGCTGCCTGTGCGGCGCCATCCGTTTCGAGGCGCGGGGCGTGGCGGAAAAGCCGCATACCTGCTCCTGCCGCTTCTGCCAGCGGCATACGGGCGCGCCGACCGCCGCCTGGGTGGAGTTTCCCGCCGAGCGCCTCGCCTGGACCGGCAGCGGCGGCAGGCCCGCCACCTGGCGCTCCTCCGATTATTCCAGCCGTGCCTTCTGCCCGGCCTGCGGCAGCTCCATCGGTGCGATCGACGACGAACCGGTCGTGGCGCTGCTGATCGGCGGCTTCGACGATCCGGCCGATCCGGCGCTGGCGCCGCAATATCATTCCTTCGAGGATTGCCGGCCGGGCTGGCTGCGGGTCGGGACGGCGTCAGGCGAGGAATGACTTCAGCCAGTCGCGCACCGGCTGCGGCACGTTGACGGGCTGACGGCTTGCCGGATCGACGGCGACCCAGACGATCTCCAGGTCGGCGACCGGCGCGCCTTCTGCGGAAATCGCGACCGCGAAGCTCAGCGAGGTCGCGCCGATGCGCGTGACGGACACCTTCAGGCGGGCAAGGTCATCGAGCTTCAGGCCGCGATGGAAGGCGCAGCCGGACTTGCGCACGAAATAGACCGGATCGGCCGCGCCGTGCGGCCGGTGCCGCCAGAGCCCGGCGACGGCCGCCTCGGCATGGGCATAATAGGCGGCATTGTGCATGTGGCCGTGCATGTCTATATCGCGGAAGGGTATCCGGACCTCGCTGAGCGTGATGTCTGCCGCCTGTTCCACGTCCTGCCCCGGGGTAAAGCCATGTTCCGTGCCGTTGTTAGAGCGTTCGGCGATCCCCGGCAAGTGATCCGCCTCGAGGAAGCCGAGCGCACCGCGCCCGGCCCCGGCGAGGTGCAAATCCGCATCCGCCGCGCGGCGATCAACCCCTCCGACCTCATCCCCGTCACCGGTGCCTATCGCAGCCGCACGGTGCTGCCCTTCGTGCCCGGCTTCGAGGGCGTCGGGGAGATCGCCGCGCTCGGCGAGGGCGTCAGCGGGCTTTCCCCCGGCCAGCGCGTGCTGCCGATCGGCGCGAGCGGACTGTGGCAGTCCTTTCTTCTCCGCCCGGCCGACTGGTGCTTCGCCGTGCCGGACGACCTTTCCGACGAGGCCGCCGCCATGGCCTATGTGAACCCGCTGACCGCCTTCCGGCTGGTCGAGGCCGCCAGGACGCATTTCGGCGCGGCAGGGGGCCAGCGCGTCGGCGTCACGGCCGCGGCCTCCGCCATCGGGGGCATGCTGCTGGTGCTGCTGGCCGAGGCCGGCTTCCGGCCCGTCGCCCTCGTGCGCAGCGCGGCGAGCGCGGCGCGGCTGGCGGAGACATTTGCCGGCGAGATCGTTCCCCATGCCGCCCCGCCGCTCGACGCGGTGCTCGACGCGGTCGGCGGGGAACCCGGCAATGCGCTGTTCCGGCAGGTCCGCGACGGCGGCGCCTTCATCCAGTACGGCGCGCTGAGCGGGGCGCAGCTCGATGCCGCGCTGGTGGCGAGCCGGCGCGAGACGGTGGCCTTCTCCTTCCTCTGGCTGCGCAACTGGGTGCATTCGGCGCCGCGCGCGGCGATCGAGGCAGCCTTCGCGCGCAGCTTTGCGGGCATTCGCGCCGGTGTCCTCGGCTCGGCCGTCGACGGCGTCTTTCCCCTTTCCGACCTTCCCGCCGCGCTCGCCCGGCAGGACGATCCCGCGCGCACCGGAAAGCTGCTTCTCGCTCCCTGACGGTTGAAAAGCCGTGGACACGGCCCATTTCCCGTGGACCTCGTGAACCGCAATGGGTAGCTTCCGGCCATGACGACGTGTCTCTTCGAGAACCCGATCTTCCTCGAGCACCATACGCCGGAGGGCCACCCGGAGCGGTCGGACCGCATCCGGGCGATCAACCTCGCGCTGGAGCACGAGCGCTTTTCGCCGCTCGTTCGCGAGAAGGCGCCGCAGGCGAACGAGGACGTCGTGCTGCTTGCCCATCCCGAGCGCCACCTCACCGCCGTCATGTCCGCCATGCCGGAGGAGGACATCAACCAGGTCGAGGCCGACACCTATGCGAGCCCCGCGACGCTGCAGGCGGCGCTGACCGGCATCGGCGGCGCCATCGCCGCGATCGACGCCGTCTTCACCGGCAAGGCCGACAATGC
Source organism: Shinella sp. WSD5-1 (assembly GCF_963942435.1). Lineage (GTDB taxonomy): Bacteria > Pseudomonadota > Alphaproteobacteria > Rhizobiales > Rhizobiaceae > Shinella > Shinella yambaruensis. Next base: position 1,658,675 of record NZ_OZ012596.1, on the reverse strand, counting down.
CTTCGTCGCCGCCCGCCCGCCCGGCCACCATGCCGAGCGCGACAGGGCGATGGGCTTCTGCTTCTTCAACAATGCCGCCATCGCCGCCCGCCATGCCCAGAAAGCGCACGGCGCCGAGCGCGTCGCCATCGTCGACTGGGACGTGCACCACGGCAACGGCACGCAGGACATCTTCTACGACGACCCGTCGGTGCTGTTCTGCTCGACGCACCAGATGCCGCTCTATCCCGGCAGCGGTGCGAAGGACGAGACGGGCGCCGGCAACATCGTCAACGCGCCACTCTCGATGAACGACGGCAGCGACCATTTCCGCGACGCCTTCCGCTCGCGCGTCCTGCCGCGCGTCGCCGATTTCCGGCCGGACGTGATCATCATATCCGCCGGCTTCGACGCCCATCACCGCGATCCGCTGGCGCAGATCAACCTCGTCGCCGACGACTTCGACTGGGCGACCGCCAAGCTGATGGAGCTTTCCGAAAAATCGGCGAACAACCGGGTGGTCAGCCTGCTGGAAGGCGGCTACGACCTCACCGGCCTCGCCGAATCCGCCGCCACCCATATCCTTCGCCTGATGAGAGGCTGACCATGACAAACGCCGCCGCCCCTGACGTCTCCGCCCTCTCCTTCGAACAGGCCGTGGAGGAGCTGGAGAAGATCGTCGCCGCCCTCGAGCGCGGCGACGTGCCGCTCGACCGCTCCATCGAGATCTACGAGCGCGGCGAGGCGCTGAAGAAGCATTGCGAGACGCTGCTCTCGGCCGCCGAGAACCGCATCGAGAAGATCCGCCTCGACCGCGCCGGCAAGCCGCAGGGCACGGAGCCGCTCGACGGGGCATAAGCCCCAACTCGACGCCCTTCTCGCGTCGTGGTAGAATTCTTCCCATGACCAGGGACGAGATCATTGCGAAGCTTCTTGAACACCGCGCCGAACTTGAGGCGGCGGGGGCGGAGCATATCTCGCTGTTTGGCTCAGTGGCGCGCGGAACCGCCACCGCCAGCTCCGACATCGACGTTCTGGTCAAGCTTTCGGAGCCGGTCCGGCAGTCCGGCTTCGGCTACTTTGGCGCCCTTGTCGATCTCAAGGAGATGATCGAAAATCTCACCGGTCGGCCGGTGGACGTGCTTCCAGAACCGATCCAGAGAGAAAGACTCCGGCAGAATGTCGAGCGGGAGCGCGTCGTTGCCTACTGAGCGGCCGAAGACCCGTCTGCGGGACATCGTCGAGAATGCGGCGAGTATCCTCACCTATACCACCGGCATGGACCGAGAGGCTTTCGCACGCAACAATCTGGTCCGCGATGCGGTGGAACGGTGCCTGGAGCGGATATCCGAGGCGGCCAGCAAGCTCGGGGGAACTGCCGAAACGCTGCTTCCAAACCATCCATGGCGGCAAATCCGCGATCTCGGCAATATCCTTCGCCACGCCTATGACAATGTCGATGAGGAAATCGTCTGGTCGATCGTGACCGAACGCCTGCCCACATTGATCATCGACGCCGAGCGTGCTGCTGCGCAGCTCCCCGACGACACCTGAGAGGCAGTGGCCGAACCCGGCGACACACCGTCAACGCCCGCTGCCCTATCCATGCCCCTGCCCGCCCGCTAGCATCCGCGAACGAAGCAACGACAGGAGGGCGCAATGAGCTTCTTTCCCGGAAAGGACCCGGAGGCCGGCGATGCGGCGGCGTGCGATGCGCTGGAGCATCTAATCATTCCGCGCACGAGCGATATCGGCGGGCTGGAGGTGCGGCGGGCGCTGCCGACGGCCAAGCGCCGGCTCGTCGGGCCCTTCATCTTCTTCGACCGCATGGGGCCGGCGCTGCTGCGCGCCGGCGAGGCCATCGACGTCAAGCCGCATCCGCATATCGGGCTGTCCACCGTCACCTATCTCTTCGACGGTGAGATCAAGCACCGCGACAGCCTCGGCACCGAGATGGTCATCGAACCCGGCGACGTGAACCTGATGACGGCGGGGCGCGGCATCGTGCATTCGGAACGCTCGCCGGAGAACCTGCGCGGCCGGCCGCAGTCGATCTCCGGCCTGCAGACCTGGCTGGCGCTGCCCGACAGCCACGAGGAGATGGCACCCGTCTTCGCCCACACGACCAAGGCGGAGCTTCCGGCCTTCTCGGCGGGCGGCATCACCGGGCGCACGATCATCGGCTCCTACGAGGGCTATACCTCGCCGGTCGGCGTGCCGACGCAGACGCTCTACGCCGACCTGACACTGGCGCCCGGCGCTTCCGCGCCGCTTGCGGCGGACTGGGAGGAACGGGCGGTCTACGTGCTGTCGGGCACGCTCGACGTCGCCGGCGACGTCTTTGCGCCCGACCAGCTGCTCGTCTTCCGCCCCGGCGATGCGATCACGCTGAAGGCCGGGCCGGAGGGCTGTCATATCATGCTCTTCGGCGGCGCGCCGCTCGGCTCCAGGCGCCATATCTGGTGGAACTTCGTCTCCTCCTCGAAGGAACGCATCGAACAGGCCAAGGAAGAATGGCGCAGCGGCCGCTTCGACATCGTGCCCGGCGACGAAGAGGAATTCGTACCGCTGCCGGCCAGCTGATGTATAGACGGTTAAGCATATATTGCAGGCAAGCGGAGTCAGTCTTTTTTGGCCCGCTTCGCCTGACTTGACTTATTCATAGTCAACCGGCTATAGGAAATACATAGCTATCAAGGTATGGATCAACGTGGCCGAAGCACATGATGCGCTCTTCCGCACGCTTGCGGACCCCACCCGCCGGGCGCTTTTCGAGCGGCTGTGCCGCGAGGGGGAGAAGACGGTGGGGGCGCTGACGGCGCAGGCCGGCGTCTCCCAGCCGGTCGTCTCCAGGCATCTCGCCCTGCTCAAGCAGGCGGGCCTGGTGCGCGACCGGCACGAGGGCCGGCAGACGCATTACAGCGCGCAACTCGATGCCCTCGCCCCGCTCGTCGACTGGACGAGCCAGATGGCCGGCTTCTGGCAGAGCCGGTTCGATCGCCTGGAAGACCTCCTGAAGAGAATGGATCAATGACAGAAACCCTTTCCGTCGTCATGGAACGGCACATCCCCCATCCGCCGGAAAAGATCTGGCGCGCTTTGACCCAACCCCATCTCATCGCCGAATGGCTGATGGAGACCGATTTTGCGGCCAGTGTCGGCCATCGCTTCGATTTCCGGGCGGAGTGGGGTTCGGTGAACTGCGAGGTGCTGGAGGTCGAGCCGCACCGCAGCCTTTCCTATACATGGGGCGATTCGCGCCTGAAGAGCATCGTCACCTGGACGCTGACGCCCGTCGGCGCGGGGACGACGCTGCGCATGGAACAGACCGGCTTCAAGCCGGACCAGCCGCGCTATTTCCAGGGCGCGCAGGCCGGCTGGCCGCGGTTCTTCGACAATCTCGACCGCGTTCTGGACAATCTCGACTGAATCGCCGGGCTCTCTTGTCGCTTGAGGAGGCAACAATGAACTGGAACATGCGGATCCGGCAGATACACCGCTGGCTCTCGATCGTCTTCACCGTCGCGGTGCTGATCAACATCGCGGCCATGACGCAGGAGAACCCGGCCCTGTGGATCGGCCTTCTTGCGCTCTTCCCGCTCATCCTGCTGCTGGCAAGCGGGCTCTATCTCTTCGCCCTGCCCTATCTGGCGCGGCGGCGCAGCCCGGAGGGCCTGCGATGACCAAGGCACCGGACGAACCGAAGCTCCTTTCGGGCGGCAATCCGCAGATCGCCAAGGGTTATGGCGACGGCCCGATCCAGGCCTATATCGCGGCCATGCCGGGCTGGAAGAGCGATATCGGCCGCGAGCTCGACGCGCTGATCGTCAAGACGGTGCCGGGCGTCCACAAGGCGGTGAAGTGGAACTCGCCGTTCTACGGCATCGAGGGCGACGGCTGGTTTCTCAGCTACCACTGCTTTGCGAAATACATCAAGCTGACCTTCTTCCGCGGCACCTCGCTCGATCCCGTCCCGCCGGTCGCCTCGAAAACCCCCGAGACGCGCTATTTCCACATCCATGAGGGCGAAGACCTCGACAAGACACCGCTTGCCGACTGGATCCGGCAGGCGAGCCGGCTTCCCGGCGAGCGCATGTGACGAAGGACACGAGGACGATGGACAAGATGGAAAGCGAAACGGCCACCCCTTCCGCGTTGATCGACGCGCGCATTGCCGAGCTTGCAGACTGGCGGGGCGAGACGCTCGCCCGGCTGCGCGCGCTCGTGAAGGCGGCCGACCCCGATATCGTCGAGGCATGGAAGTGGCGCGGCGTGCCGGTCTGGGAGCATGACGGCATCGTCTGCACCGGGGAGACCTACAAGGCCGTCGTGAAGCTGACCTTCGCCAGGGGCGCTTCCCTGGAGGATCCGGCGGGCCTCTTCAATTCCAGCCTGGACGGCAACACCCGCCGTGCCATCGATTTCCGCGAGGGCGACGTCATCCACGAGGCCGCCTTCAAGGCGCTGATCCGCGCCGCGGTGGCGCTGAATGGAGCCGCGCGCGCCAAGTCGCGTTCGAAGAAGGCATAGGGACTCCGCGTCCGGAAATCACGACAACGTGAGTGCAGGGGCCTTATGTCCGCAAAATGCCCCAATTGCCCGGGAGAACGCGGGAATGCGTCGGATTGCGCGGTATCAATCCGGCGAAATACGCTCTAGACTTGCTGAAACGGTTGAAATCGCGCGCCGCATTCTGCATGTGACAGGTGAGCGCGGCATGAGACCGCATGTCCGGGCCGGGTTCCCCAACGGAGCCAGGGCACGCGGGCGAGAACACGAGGCATGAGAGTGACACAAGCACCCGCCACCCCCCTGCTCGACAAGGTCCACATTCCCGCGGACCTGAAGGCCGTGGACGATCGCGACCTGCCGCAGCTGGCCAGCGAACTGCGCGCCGAGATGGTCGATGCCGTCTCGCGCACCGGCGGGCATCTGGGCGCGGGCCTCGGCGTGGTGGAACTGACCATCGCCATCCACAAGGTCTTCGACACGCCCAAGGACCGGCTGATCTTCGACGTCGGCCACCAGTGCTATCCGCACAAAATCCTGACCGGCCGGCGCGAGCGCATCCGCACGCTGCGCCAGGAGGACGGCCTGTCCGGCTTCACCCGCCGGGCGGAAAGCGAATACGATCCCTTCGGCGCCGCCCATTCCTCGACCTCGATCTCCGCCGGCCTCGGCATGGCGGTGGCGGCCGATCTTTCCGGCGAGCACCGCAACGTCATCGCCGTCATCGGTGACGGCGCGATGTCGGCCGGCATGGCCTATGAGGCGCTGAACAATGCCGGCGCGCTCGATGCGCGCCTTATCGTCATCCTCAACGACAACGACATGTCGATCGCCCCGCCGACGGGCGCGATGAGCGCCTATCTCGCGCGCCTCGCCTCCGGCCGCACCTATATGGGCTTTCGCGAACTCGGCAAGAAACTGACGGCCTATCTCGGCAAGACGGTCGACCGGGCGATCACCCGCGCCGTCGAGCATGCGCGCGGCTACGTCACCGGCGGCACGCTGTTCGAGGAACTGGGTTTCTACCATATCGGCCCGATCGACGGCCATTCCTTCGAACACCTCCTGCCCGTGCTGCGCAATGTGCGCGACAATTCCAGGGGGCCGGTGCTCATCCACGTCGTCACCCAGAAGGGCAAGGGCTATCCGCCGGCGGAAGCCGCCGCCGACAAGTATCACGGCGTCAACACCTTCGACGTCATCACCGGCGCGCAGGCGAAGGCCAAGCCGAACGCGCCCGCCTATACCTCCGTCTTCGCCGAGGCGCTGGTGCAGGAGGCGGGCTTCGACGAGAAGATCCTCGCCATCACCGCCGCCATGCCCTCCGGCACCGGGCTCGACAAGTTCGCCAAGGCCTACCCGGCCCGCACCTTCGATGTCGGCATCGCCGAGCAGCATGCCGTGACCTTCGCCGCCGGCCTTGCCTCCGAAGGCTACAAGCCGTTCTGCGCGCTCTATTCCACCTTCCTGCAGCGCGGCTATGACCAGGTCGTGCACGACGTCGCCATCCAGGGCCTGCCGGTGCGTTTCCCGATCGACCGCGCCGGCTTCGTCGGCGCCGACGGGCCGACCCACGCCGGCTCGTTCGACACGACCTACCTCGCCACCCTGCCCGGCTTCGTGGTGATGGCCGCCGCCGACGAGGCGGAGCTGAAGCACATGGTGCGCACCGCCAGCGCCTATGACGACGGTCCGATCTCCTTCCGCTATCCGCGCGGCGAAGGCGTCGGCGTCGACATGCCGGCACGCGGGGAGATCCTCGAGATCGGCAAGGGCCGCGTCGTCAAGCAGGGCTCCAAGGTGGCCCTCCTCTCCTTCGGCACGCGGCTCGCCGACTGTCTGCTGGCCGCAGAAGACCTCGATGCCGCCGGCCTTTCGACGACCGTTGCCGATGCGCGCTTCGCCAAGCCGCTCGACCACAACCTCATCCGCCAGCTCGCCCGCCACCACGAGGTGCTGATCACCATCGAGGAAGGCGCCATCGGCGGTTTCGGCAGCCATGTGCTGCAGTTCCTGGCGCTGGAAGGCCTGCTCGACCACGGCCTGAAGGTGCGCCCGATGGTGCTGCCGGACATCTGGATGGAACAGGCCAAGCCCGAGGCGATGTATGCCAAGGCCGGCCTCGACCGCGCCGGCATCGTCTCCACCGTGTTCCAGGCGCTCGGCCAGAAGGCCGTTGGCGTCGGCGTGGCCGGGTGACCTGAACATCCGTCCTTCCTTGCCTGCCGGGCATTGCCTTCCGGCAGGCAGGCATGTTCCGTCACGGTTTCTCAACCATCCGGATTTGCAACCCTGTAACCACATCCCTTGGCCGTTCTGAAACCTCCGGCTGCTAGGTTTCACGCCAAAGAGAAGAACCGGACAGGGATTTTCACCATGCGTCACGCGCTGCTTGCGGCCCTTGCCGCCACGCTTTGCCATGCCTCCATCGCGGCGGCCGGGGAACGGCCGTCGCACGACCCGGCCATCGAGGCCGCCGCCATCGCGATGCTGCAGAAGCGGCTGCCGGATATCCGCCCGGCCCACGGGATCCACAGCGCGCCCATCTTCGTGCGTGCGGCGCGGCCGGTGCAGGCGCCACGCGGCATTGCCGCGCTTGTCGACCTTGAATCGCACCGATATTTCCCCGGCCGCATCATCTGGCTGTGAGGCGGGACTTGCCTCTTGGCCTGCGAGGCGTCATGAGAGGCAATGTCCCAACCCACAGAAACCATCCGCCTCGACCAGCTTCTATTGAACGCCGGTCTCGTCGCCAGCCGCTCGCGGGCGCGTGATGCCATCTCGCGCGGCACCGTCCGCGTCGACGGCCGCGTCGTCACAAAGCCGAGCTCGGCCTTTCCCGCCTCTGCCACCATCGAGATCGACGATCCTGCGCAGGCCTATGTCTCGCGCGCGGCGCTGAAGCTGAAGGCCGCGCTCGACGCCTTCGGGCTCGATCCCGCGGGCCTCGACTGTCTCGACATCGGCGCCTCCACCGGCGGCTTCACGGAGATCCTGCTGGAGCACGGCGCCAGCCATGTCGTCGCGGTCGATGTAGGGCACGGCCAGCTTCACCCACGGCTGGCGGCGGACACCCGCGTCACCAGCCACGAGGGCCTCAACGCCCGCGTGCTCGACGCGGACCATCTCGACGGCCGCGCCATCGGCGCCGTCGTCTCCGACGTCTCCTTCATCTCGCTGAAGCTGGCCGTGTCCCCGGCCCTGGCGCTGGCACGGCCCGGCGCCTTCTGCGCCCTGCTCGTCAAGCCGCAATTCGAGGCGGGGCGCGAGGCGATCAGCAAGGCGGGGCTGCTGAAGGACCCGGAGAGCGCGCCGGCGGTGGCGGCGGAACTGGAACGCTGGCTCGTCGAGGACATGGGCTGGCAGAGCCTCGGCCTCATCCCCTCGCCGATCACCGGCGGCGACGGCAATCACGAATTTCTTCTGGGAGGCCGAAAGCCATGACGACGGAAACGCTCACCATCGCGCGGCTCGGCAGCGGCGGCGACGGCATCGCGGAGGCGGCCGGCGGCCCGGTCTACGTGCCCTTCACCCTGCCCGGCGAAACGGCCGCCGTCGCGCGGGTGAAGAACCACGGCACGGTGATGTCCATGTCGGTGGTCTCGCCGGAACGGGTGGAGCCGCCCTGCGTGCATTTCGGCCCGGACGGCAGGAACGGCACCTGCGGCGGCTGCACGCTGCAGCACGCTTCCGATGCGCTCTACCACGACTTCAAGCGCAGCCTCGTCGTCAACGCGCTAAAGGCCAAGGGCCTCGTGCCCGAGGTCGCCCCGCTCGTCGTCGCCCGGCCGGGCGAACGCCGCCGCGTCGTCTTCACCGTCCGCCGGACGGAAAAGGAGATGCTGCTCGGCTTCAACCAGGCCGGCAGCCACCACATCGTCTCCATCGACCACTGTCCGATCTCGAGCGACGGCATCGTCTCCATGCTGGCGGCGATCCGCCGGGTGGCCGCCGCCATCGCCACCTCGGCCGAGCCCTTCCGCGTCACCGTGCTCGAAACGCTCTCCGGCCTCGACCTCGCCTTCGAGGGCGTGAAAAAGGTGGGCGACAAGGAGCGGCGCGCCGTCACCGAATGCATCCTGTCGCTGCGCGGCATCGCCCGCGTTTCGAGCGACGGAGAGGTCCTCATCGAGCCGCAGAAGCCGGTGATCGATTTTTCCGGCGTGCGCGTCTTCCCGCCCGCCGGCGGTTTCACCCAGGCGACGAAGCCGGCCGAGGACGCCATGGCGGACCTGGTGCTGGCGGCGCTCGGCAAGGCCAGGCGCGTCGCCGACCTCTTCGCCGGCTCCGGCACGTTCGCGCTGCGCATCGCGCGGCAGGCCAAGGTGCATGCGGTGGAGGGCGAGGAGAAGGCGCTGAAGGCGCTCGACCAGGCGGCGCGCAACACGCAAGGCCTGAAGCCGGTGACGGTGGAGCGGCGCGACCTCTTCCGCCGCCCGTTGATGGCTTCCGAGCTGAAGGTGTTCGACGCCGTGGTCTTCGATCCGCCGCGCGCCGGCGCGGAGGACCAGTGCCGGGAACTCGCCCGCTCCGGCGTCAAGACCATCGTCGCCGTCTCGTGCAATCCCGTGAGCCTTGCCCGCGACCTCGCCATCCTCACCGCCGCCGGCTACCGCATCCGCCTCGTGACGCCGATCGACCAGTTCCTGTGGTCGGCGCATGTGGAAGCGGTGGCGGTGCTGGAGAAGTAGGCGTTCAGATAGGCTCCCAGGGATTTATCAGCGCGACACCCATGGGTGCAAAATCCTGAACATTGCGGGTGACGAGCGCCATGCCATGGACGAGCGCGCTCGCCGCAATGAAGGCATCCCGCTCCGGTCGTGGGTCGGGCACATGCAGGCGCGCGCAGGCAAGCGCGACGCTCCTGTCGACGGGCACGATGCGATCGGAGAACTCCGGGAGCACATATTTCTCCATCCAGATGCGCAGGCGTGCGCCCTGCACCGGATCACGCCGCTCCATCAGCAGGATTCCGAGATCCAGCTCCATCAGCGTGACGGCTGAGACAAAGCAGGTCGCCGCGTCACGGGCCGCGAGCCAGGCGACGACATTCTCGTCCGCTTTTCCGGCACCCATCTTGCGCGATTCGGAAAGGACATTCGTGTCGAGCAGGAACATCAGGAAAAGTCGGCCGGACGCGGCAGTGCCCCGGTGCGGGGAATGTCCAGCTCCGTCTCGCCAAGACCGGGCATGGAAAGCGCCTCGACAAGGCTTCGACGGCCGCCGGTAAGCTGGCGGTATTCTTCATAGCTGAGAAGGACATGGGCCGTCCGCCCCCGGTTGGTGATGAAGACGGGGCCGTCTTTCGCAGCCTTCTGCGCCTTGTTGGCATTCTGCTGGAATTCGCGGCTCGATAGGGTGGTGATCGTCATGGCGGCACCTCGTCAACGGATATTTGTTGACACATTAGAACAATACTCCGCTCATGACAACGCCGGCCTCCGAGGGAGACCGGCGCTGGATCATGCCGCCTGGAGGTCTTATGCCGCGCGACGTGCCGCCGTCGCGGCGTAACCAGCGCCGCCCGCGCCGAGCTTGAACTGGGCGAGCAGGGCGTTGAGGGCGCCCGCCTCGGCGGCGAGGCCATGGCTGGCCGCCGTCTGTTCCTCCACCATGGCGGCGTTCTGCTGCGTGCCCTGGTCCATCGTGTTGACGGCGGTGTTGATCTCCTGCAGGCCCGTCGACTGCTCGCGGGCGGCCGTGACGATGGCGTTCACATGGCCGTTGATCTCCTGCACCTCGCGCACGATGGCCTCCAGCGCGGCGCCCGTCTCGTCGACGAGCGAGACGCCGGAGCGGACCTGCTCGCCCGACGCGGTGATCAACGCCTTGATCTCCTTGGCGGCATTGGCCGAGCGCTGGGCAAGCTCGCGCACTTCCTGCGCCACGACGGCAAAGCCCTTGCCGGCCTCGCCCGCGCGGGCCGCTTCCACGCCGGCATTGAGCGCGAGGAGGTTGGTCTGGAAGGCGATGTCGTCGATGACGCCGATGATGTTGGAGATCTCGTGCGAGGACTTCTCGATGCCCTGCATGGCCGAGACGGCGCGGCGCACCACCTCGCCGGACTTCTCCGCACCCTGGCGGGTGCGCGAGACGAGCGAACCGACCTCCTCGGCGCGGCGGGTGGAGTCCTTCACGGTCGTGGTGATCTCCTCCAGCGCGGCGGCGGTTTCTTCCACGGAAGCCGCCTGCTGCTCCGTACGGCGGGCGAGATCGTCGGCGGCCGAGCGGATCTCGGTGGCGCCGGCATCGATGGCGCGGGCGTTCTGGCCGACCGTCGTCATCGCCGTGTGCAGCCTGGTGAGCGAGTGGTTGAAGTCGGTGCGCAAGCGGTCGAGATGGCCGGCGAAGGGTTCCTCGATGCGGTGGGCGAGATCGCCGTCAGCAAGGCGGCCGAGGCCGTCCGCCAGCGCCTCGACGGCGTGCTGGATCTCGCCGGCTTCGCGCGCCTTGACGGCCTCGCGCTCGCGGCGCTCGCTTTCGGAGAGCACGCGGCCTTCCTCCGCGGCGTTTTCGAGGCGGGTGCGCTCGATGGCATTGTCGCGGAAGACGGCGACGGCGGCGGCCATGCGACCGATCTCGTCGGTACGGTCCTCGCCGGGAATGACGGCGGTGACATCGCCAGAGGCGAGCTTGTCCATGGCGGCGGTCATGTCCTTGACCGGGCGCACGACGAGGCGGGAGAGCACGGTGGCGAGGAAGCCCATCATGACGACGACGGCGAGGATGGTGGCGATCGTCGCGGCGATGCGGAACTGGCCGATCGCCGCATAGGCCATGCCGCTGTCGATGGTGAAGCCGAGATACCATTCGACCGACGGCAGGCCGGTGACCGGCACGAAGGAGACCAGCACCGGCTTGCCGGCATAGGTCGTGTGGGCGATGCCGCCGCCGATGGCCGGCGTCGCCTTCGGGAAGGCATCGGCGAGTGTCTTGGTGACGAGCGCCTTGTCCTGGTGCACGAGGATCTGGCCGTTCTTGCTGACGAGGAAGGCGAAGCCCGTGCCGCCGAGATCGACCGAATTGACCATGTCGACGAGCGACTTCAGCGAAAAATCGCTGCCGGCGACGCCGAGCAGCTTGCCGTCATGCTTGACGGGCGTCGCGGCGCTGATGATCAGGTCGTTGGTGGCGGCGTCGATATAGGGCTCGGTCAGGACGCTGCCGTTGGCCTTGACGGCATCCTGATACCACGGGCGCTGGCGCGGATCGTAGCCCTCGGGCATCTCCGATTTCGGCCACATGGTGAAGAGGCCCGTCTCGTCGCCGACATAGGTGGTCATGAACTGGCTGACGAGCACGTCGTTCTGCAGAACGGCCTCGATGCCAGACGCCTCGACGGCCTTGCCGGCGGCGTTGCCGGCCATTTCGGTCAGCGAGACGCGGGCATTCAGCCAGTTGGCGATGCTCTGGGCGGCCTGCTTGCCGGAACTGTCGATGCTTTCCTCGACAGAGTTCGTCAAGACGCTGCGCTGCAGGCTGTCGATATAGAGGGAGAAGCCGGTGAAGGCGGCGACGACGACGAGGGACGCGACGACGAGGATGCGCGTCATCAGATTGGAGCGCTTGGCCATGAAAAGGGTGTTCCTTCGGGCGCCTCTGCCAAAACCGGCGGGCGCGATGCTGAACGACATGCCGGTGGGCGGAAATCGGGCGCATCATGCGGCCGCCGGCCTAGGCGCCGGAGAATGCCGCACCATAGGAAAACGTGTTTAAGGCGCTGTTAAAATGAACATATCACAAATTACGAGCCGCCACGGCGGCGCCGCGCGCCTCAGCGGCGGGCCATGAAGGCCTCGAAGGCGGCGCGTGCTTCCGGGCTTTTCAGTTGCGCCGCGAAATGCCCCGCCTCCTCGTCGATGCGTGCCGCCACGTCGGCGCGCGCGCCGCGGATGAGGGTGCGGGCGATGGCGAGCGCCTTCGGCGGCTTGGCGGCGAGGCGCGCGGCGGCGGCGAGCGTCTCGCGCTCCACCGCGGCGGGTTCGACGACGGCGTAGACGAGGCCCGCATCCCGCGCGGCGGTGGCGGAAAAGCCCTCGCCGGCGGCGAGCAGCGCGAAGGCGCGCTGGTGGCCCATCAGGCGCGGGGCGAGAAGGCTGGAGGCCGCCTCGGGCACCAGCGCCAGATCGACGAAGGGCGTGCGGAACTCGGTGCGGATCGAGGCATAGGTGAGGTCGCAGTGCAGATGGATCGTCGTGCCGATGCCGATCGCCAGGCCGTCAACGCCGGAAACGAGCGGCTTGCCATGGGCGGCAAGCGCATGGAGGAAGTCGATCACCTCGCGGCCCATCGTGCCGCCCATGGCGAAGGCGAGGAAATCGTTGAGGTCGTTGCCGGCGGAAAAGCAGCCCTCGCTGCCGAGGAAGACGGTGGCGCGCACCGTCTCGTCCGCATCACCCGCCGCCAGCGCCCCGGTCATCGCCTGGTACATGGCGCGGGTGATGGCGTTTTTCTTGTCGGCGCGGTTGAGGCGGATCACCTGGACGCCCGGGGCCGCTTCGGGGCGCTCGATCAGGATATGGTCGGTCATGGGTATCGGTTTCCTTCATCGAATGGCTGTCACTCGGGTGCCGGATCCCCCCTCTGCCCTGCCGGGCATCTCCCCCTCAAGGGGGGGGAGATCAGCAGGACGCGAGAACCTCGCTCAACCGGCAACGCCGAAGATGGGCGAAACGGCGGCCCCAACCAATCTCCCTCCTTGAGGGGGAGATGCCCGGCAGGGCAGAGGGGGGGGCCGGCAGCTACAGTCTCTCACTTCGTTGGCAGCCCAAGCGTTCCTATCCCAGAACCACGCGCGCGGCTTCCAGGCTCCCGGCACCGGAGACCACCCGGTCCCGCAGCGCCGTCGTCTCGCCGATGATATTCTCCGCGGCGAAGCGGCATAGCGCGGCGCGTTCGCCGTTGCGGCCGTCGCCGCCGTCAGCGAGCGCGCCCTTGGCGAGATAGGCGCCGGTCAGGACCAGGCCGAAGAGGCGCTGGTAAGGCGTGGCGCCGGCGAGCGCCTCGGCCTGCCGGCCTTCCGCCAGCGCGGCGAGCAGCCATTCGCTCGCCGCCTCAAGGTCTGCGATGGCGGCCTTAAGGCGGGATGCGGTCTCGCCGAGGGCCGGCGCATTCGCCTGCCCGGCCCTTGCCGCGATCTCCCGCAGTTCGGCGATGAAGCCGCGCAGATGGTCGCCGTCCGAAAGCGGCAGCTTGCGCGTGACGAGGTCGATGGCCTGGATGCCGTTGGTGCCCTCGTAGATCGGCGCGATGCGGGCGTCGCGATAGAGGCGGGCCGCGCCCGTCTCCTCGATGAAGCCCATGCCGCCATGCACCTGCACGCCGAGCGAGGCGACGTCGACGCCGGCATCGGTGGCGAAGCTCTTGGCGATGGGGGTGAGCAGGCTCGCGCGCTCGGCCCAGTGCTTCGCCTCCGCGCCGTGGCTCATGTCGACGGCGTGGGCGCAGGCATAGGTGATGGCGCGGGCGCCCTGGGTCAGCGCCTTCATGGTCAGAAGCATGCGGGCGACGTCGGGATGCTCGATGATCGGGCTCATGCCCGAACCTTGGCCTGAACCTTGGCCCGAACCTTGTCCCGATCCCTGCCAGCCGGGCGCCTTGCCCTGCGTGCGCTCCTTTGCATAGGCGATCGCCTTCTGCGTCGCCGCTTCCGCGATCGCCACGCCCTGCATGCCGACGGCAAGGCGGGCGTTGTTCATCATGGTGAACATGCAGGCAAGCCCCCGGTTCTCCTCGCCGACCAGCCAGCCGATGGCGCCCGGCTCGTCGCCGAAGCGGCCGTCGCCGTAGATCATCGTGCAGGTGGGCGAGCCGTGGATGCCGAGCTTGTGCTCGATGGAATGGCAATGGGCGTCGTTGCGAGACCCAAGCGAACCATCGTCATTGACGAGGAACTTCGGCACGAGGAAGAGCGAGATGCCGCGCGTGCCGGCGGGCGCATCCGGCAGGCGGGCGAGCACCAGATGCACGATGTTGTCGGTGAAATCGTGCTCGCCATAGGTAATGAAGATCTTCTGGCCGAAGAGGCGATAGGTGCCGTCGCCGCGGCGCTCGGCGCGGGTCTTCATCACGCCGAGGTCCGAGCCGGCATGGGGCTCGGTGAGGTTCATCGAGCCCATCCATTCGCCCGACACCATCTTCGGCAGATAGGTGGACTTCAGGTGGTCCGAGCCATGCGCCGCCAGCGCCTCGATAGCGCCGATCGTCAGCGTCGGGCCGATCGCAAACGCCATGGAGCCGCTGTTCCACATTTCGAGCGCGGCGACATGCAGCATATGCGGCAGGCCCTGCCCGCCGAATTCGGGCGAGGCCGTCAGCGAGTTCCAGCCGCCCTCCGCCCAGGCCTTGTAGAGCGCCGGCCAGCCGTCGGGCATCTTCACCGCGCCATCGACAAGGCGGGCACCCTGCCTGTCGCCGATCTCGGCGAGCGGGGCCACCTCCTCGGTGGCGAACCGCCCGGCTTCGGAGAGGATGGCATCGACGAGGTCGTCCGTCAGCTCGCCGAGGTGGCCGCCTTCCAGCGCGGGCGCAAGCCCCGCCACATGCTTCAGCGTGAATGCAATCTCCTCGACCGGCGCCTTGTACATCTCTATCCTCCTCCCGGCCGCCCTGCCCGGCTGGCGGAGCGACGTGTTGTCGGCAGATTATTGATTTTTACGTAAACGTCAATGTGATTAGACCGGCAATCAGACCGGCGCAAACGGAAACGGGCCGGCCGGTCGATGACCGGTCAGCCCGTTCCAGGTGCCGGGGGGACCATCCGGCACGCAGGGGATCACCCATCAGCTATAGGGCGAGATGCACTGGCGACGCGGCCCGTTATAGGGCTGGAACGTGTTGTCGTAGGCCCTGTAGGAACGGTAGCGGTTGGCGCACCAGTTCACATGCGCGCTGCCGCCGCCGACATAGGTCCGGTCGTTGGCGATCGCACCGCCGATGATGGTGCCGACGCCGAAAGCGGCGAGCGGGAACCAGAAACCGTCATGGTAGCGATAGCCCGGGCGCTGGTAGCGGTAACCGCGATGGCCGCGATACCAGCCGTAGCGGTCGCCCCGGTCACGCCAGCCGACATCCCGGTCGCGATAGCGGTAGCGGCGATTGTCACGCCAGCCGCTGTCGCCGTTCCAGGCACGCTCGATCCGGCGGTTGCGCTCGCGCGTTCCCAGGCGGTTGTAGTTGCGCCGGACGTCGCGCGAATTCCCGTCGAAGCGGAAGTTGCGCTTCAGCCAGAACGGACGCTCGCCATCGCGCACAAGCTGCACGTCGCCGCCGCCGGTCGTGGTGACCGGCTGGGCCTTCGGAACGGCAAGCGGCATGGCGCCTGCCGGCACGACCGGTGTCGCGGCGAAGAGCGCCGACATGGCCACGGCCAGGCATTTGTTGAGAAACCTCATGACACTTCTCCCTAACAGTGCCTTTCGACTGTTGCTCGAACGGCAATTTGAACGCGAAACGCACAAAAGTCCCTTTCGTTCCATATGCGGTCTCCCCACTCCTGATTCAATGGCTGCCGAAGCGCCTTCGCGCAGCCTTGCGCGCGTTAGCCGTCCGTTAACCATGCTTCGTCCACCATGGCCGCTTGCGGAGGCACAGGAATCGAACAGGAGCGTCCATGAACCCGAAGCATCGTTCCGGCCTGGCCGCCCTTCTCCTTCTGGCGGGCCTGCCCTTCTCCGCCAGCGCGGCCTATGTGGAACCATGGAAGAAACCCGAGAACGCCATCGTCATCGACGCCTATGAGCTGAACGAGATCGACTGGTCGGAAATGCTCTCCGACAGCCGCATCGCCGGCTTCATCTCCAAGGCTTCCGACGGCCTGCCCGAGAGTTTCAGCTGCAAGGGCGAGCATGGCGGCGACACGGTGGCGCATTGCAAGACCATGTGGCGCAAATACGCGGTGAGCCGCGAACTCTACCAGACGCGCCGGCTGCTCGCCCGGTCGAAAGGGCTGCTCTGGGGCGCCTATCACCTCGCCCGGCCGGGCAATCCTGTCGACCAGGCCAATCATTTCCTCAACTACGCCAATCCGCAGGACGACGAGATGATGGTGCTGGACATCGAGGGCATCGATCCGGACAACTACATGTCGCTTGCGGATGCGCAGGTCTTCGCCGGCCATATCAAGACGCGCACGGGCCGCTATCCGGTGCTTTACACCAACCATTCGACCGCCCGGCACATCGCGCTCAACCGCGACACATACCGCATCCTCTCGCGCCTGCCGCTCTGGTACGCCCGCTACAAGCCCGGCATCGAGGACGCCTTCCCGATGGGCAACTGGGACAGCTACGCGCTCTGGCAGTTCTCCGCCGGCGTCAACTGCTCGAAGCGGCGCTGCCCCTACCGGGTAAAGGGCGCGCTGACGGATATCGACGTCAACGTGGCGCCGATGACCAAGGCGGCGCTCGGCAAGGCCTGGGCCTTCGGCGGGCTGCTGCCGGAAAAGCCCTTCGAGCCCCTCGACGGGATGCTCACCGCCTCCATCCCGGCAGGCGGCGCCTTCAAGGCCACGGTGACGGCCGAAGCCGAGGCCGGCACCGCCGCGCAGACGGCCGGCGCCGTCACGCTCGCCTCGGGCGCGACGGCGTCTTTCCCCGTCGCCGTGACGGCCGAGGTGCGCGCCGGCATCATGGCGAAAGGCACCGCGACCACAACGCTCGGCCGCCGCCTGGTGGAGGTCACGCCGCTGAACTACCAGGATTTCTGAGGCTCCGCTCCTACGCCTCGATCTGCACGTCGCCGATGGGCCGCGAGCAGCAGGCGAGGATGTAGCCCTCCTCGATCTCGTCGTCGAGGATGCCGCCATTGTGGCGCATGTCGACCTCGCCCGAGACCTTCATGACCCGGCAGGTGCCGCACAGGCCACCCTCGCAGGCTGCGCCGATGCGCACGCCGGCAGCGCGGGCCGTCTGCAGGATCGTCTGGCCCGGCGGACATTTGGCGTCCTTGCCAGCCATGGTGAAGGTGACGGTCACAACGGCGTTGGCATCCACCTCCTGCTCGCCGGCACCGGCGCGGATGGCGATCTCCTCGGGCGCGGGGGCGGCGGCCGGCTGGAAGCTCTCCTCGTGGTAACGCTCCATGTTGAAGCCGCAGACCTTCAGCATATCGCGCACGCCGCGCATGAAGGGCTCCGGGCCGCAGCAGAAGACGGTGCGCTCGCGGAAGTCGGGCGCCAGAAGCGAGAGACGGGCGGCGTCGATGCGGCCGCGCAGGCCGTGCCAGCCGTCGCGCGGATTGTGCCCTTCCACGACGAAGCCGAGCGCCAGCTTCGGCATCTGCGCGGCGAGGCATTCCAGCTCCGCCTTGAACAGGAGGTCTTCGGGCTTGCGGGCACAGGTGACGAAGGCGACATCGGACTGCGGGGCGCAATCCGACATCCAGCGCGTCATCGACATCATCGGCGTGACGCCGGAGCCGGCCGAGATGAAGAGGTATTTTTCGGCGGGATAGCGCACGAAGGAAAAGTCGCCGAGCGGGCCGAAGGCCTTCAGCCGCATGCCGGGGCGCAGGGTGTCGAACATCCAGCGCGTGCCGATCGAGTTCTTCTGCGCCTTCACCGTCACGGAAACGGAGAAGGGGCGCGAGGGCGTCGAGGAGAGCGTGTAGGTCCGCATCACGGGCTCGTCTTCCGACACCGGCAGTTCCAGCGTGACGAACTGGCCCGGCAGGTAGCGGAACCAGTTGTCGCGATCGGAGCGGAAGGTGAAGGTCATCACGTCCGATGTCTCCACCGTGGCGGCGATGCATTCCAGCATGTGCTGGCGATCGTTCCACGGATGAAGCTCGTCGAAGTGGCGGAAATGGCTGGCGATCGTCATGTCAGGCCACCCGCGAGAGCGGCTTCCTGCCGCCGTCGAGCCGGTCGATCATGAAATTCGTATACCATTCGACGAACTGCATGACGCCGCCCTCGTCCTCCGGCGAATAGGGGCCGGGCTGGTAGGCCGGCGAGCGGATGCCGAAGGCGTTTTCCTCGACGATCCGCCGGTCCTGATCGTTCGTCTCGGTCCAGACATGGGTGAGCTCGTCCAGACGATAGTCGACCCCCTCGACGGCGTCCTTGCTGACGAGCCATTTCGTCGTGACCTGCGTCAGTTCGGGACCGAGCGGCAGGACGCGGAAGGTGATGGCGTGATCGGCGAGCACATGGTTCCATGTCGTCGGATAGTGGAAGAGCAGCAGCGTGCCGATGTGGCTTTCCAGCACCTCATTGGATAGGGGGCGCTGGACGGCCCTGGCCCCGGACATGGTGTAGCTCTCGGCATCCTGGATGAGCGGCATGCGCGCGGCACGGAACTGGCCGGTCGGCGACATCCTGAATTCGCTCGGCAGGCCCGCCGCCTCGCACTTTTCCCAGTGCGCGGCGATGACCGGATCGTCCTTGGCGCCCTGTACGCCCGTCGCGGTCGGCGCCTCGGGGTAGGTGCGGCAGAGTTCGGGATGGTTGGCGGCGCAATGGTAGCACTCGCGGTTGTTCTCCCAGACGAGCTTCCAGTTGCCCTTCTCGACGATCGTGCTTTCGAAGGCGACCTTCGTCTCGCCGAGGCGATGGCGGCCGAGATAGGGCTCGACCGCTGCGCGGAACGGCGCGAAATCGGGGGCCTCGTCGGCCAGGCAGAGGAAGATGTAGCCGCCGACGGTCTCGCAGTGCACCCGTTTCAGGCCATGCTGGCTCTTGTCGAAATCCTCCGCCATGTGGCGGGCGAAGAGCAGCGAACCGTCCAGCTCGTAGGTCCACTGGTGGTAGGGACAGACGAGCTTGGCCGAGGAGCCCCTGTGCTGCGTGCAAACGCGCGAGCCGCGGTGGCGGCAGGAATTGTGCAGGGCGCGCACGGTGCCCGTGCGGTCGCGGGTGATGACCACGGGATAATCGCCGATCTGCACGGTAAAATAGTTGCCGGCCTTCGGGATCTCGCAGTCATGGCCGACGAACAGCCAGTCGCGGTACCAGATCGTCTCCAGGTCCAGCTTGTAATGGTCGGGGTCGATGTAGAAGGCCTGCTCGAGGCTATGGCCCTCGCGCCGGTTCTTGAGCTTGCGGAGCACGTCGCTGCGAATGTCCATGCCGGATCCTCGGATTGCAAATTGGGGATACGGCGCACGGAAGGAGACGGCGTCCGGGCGCAAGGCGCACGGACTGCACGCTTCCCGGCCGCCCGCCGCAGCCAGTCACGATCGTTGCCCAAGGCTGGTTTCCGGGCTGAGGAGCGTCCTTGCGAACCATCGCGGCGCCTTCCCGGACATCTTGTCCAGTGGCGTCCTGCCGCGTTTTCTCCAACACCGTTGCGGGGGCAGCGCCGGATTTCAACCGGCTTCCCAATTCTCCGCCTTTTCGGGCGGCACCTCGAGTGTCCTTATCTAAGCGCAAGAATCGGCGAATGACATGCCAGAAAGCGACATGCCATTCCGATTTGACGACAGGAGGAAAACAGCGGGAGCCCGAGTTTTCCTTCACAATATTGCATATATTTCAATCGATTATGCAAAATAAACGGGCACGCTGACCGCATTGGAGGCAGGCCGGTCGCCGGGCTGCCACATTTGCCATATTGCGACCCGACGCGCCAAAGGAAACGGGAGCGCCCCGGCAAGGAATGCTTAACGCGGTTTCCATAAACTTGCCCGCAGGGAAGCGCGAGGATGGAGTACCGGCGCGTGCAGCAAACCAAGTTCCGTTATTACGACGCGGTCGCCTACAAGCGTGCGAACCAGCCGAAGCCGGCGGTGCATACCGAATTCCTGCGCACCGGCCGCATCGACCGGAACCTCCCCTGGAGCCCGAGCGAGAAGCGTTACCTCACCTATCAGGAAGTGGCCGAGCGCACCGGCCGCAAGCTGGAAAATGCCGGCAACGTGACGCATGACCGCATCAACGGCTTCCACCAGTCGATCCGCTTTCCCAAGCTGATCTTCCACCGCACGCTCGCCCAGACGCCGCATCTCGGCTATTGCCACATCACCGTCGCCAATTCCCGCTTCGCGGAATTCGAGAACGTGCAATGGGCCTTCTACATGGCCAATTTCTTCGCCGAGATCGGCGAGGAGGAGCAGTTCTTCGCCGATATCTCGAAGACCGCGAAGCGCATGTACTTCGCCGTCGCCATCACGCCGGCCGAAGAGGAAGGCCGCCTGCAGATCGACCGCAAGGTGCGCGGCAACGGCGTGCTCTTCCGCACCGACGATCCCAAGCTCGCCATGAAGAACGTGCTGATGCTCGGCGCGCACAACGAGGCGCTGCGCAAGATCATCCGCGCGCTGTAGCCCCTTCCCCGCCGCGTCAGGTCCTTCCGGACGGCCGACAGATCATCCATTCCTTGCCGGCCGGGAAGGGTTGGGGCGAGGATGGCCTTGCGACAGCGCCCCTTGGCTTTTGCCGGAAAAGCCCTGTAAAGGAAGCCCGGACAAGGAAGGGCGACATGGCGGACATCGTGGATACGCGGACGGATGCGGAGGCGGCGCTGGCACGGGCCTGCGAGGCGCTCGGCCGGGGCGTGCCGGTCGCCATTCCCACCGAGACGGTCTACGGCCTTGCCGCCGACGCCACCAACCCGCTGGCCATCACCCGCATCTACGAGATGAAGGGCCGGCCGCGCTTCAATCCGCTGATCTGCCACATGGCCGATCTTGCTATGGCCGAGGCGCATGCGGTCTTCGATCCGCTGTCGCGCGCGATCGCCGAGGCCTTCTGGCCGGGGCCGCTGACGCTCGTGCTGCCGATCCGGCCGGAAAGCGCCATCCATCCGCTTGCCCGCGCCGGGCTCGACACGATCGGCATCCGCGTGCCCAAGGGTTTCGCCAGCCGGCTGCTCTCGGCCTTCGGCCGGCCGCTCGCCGCCCCCAGCGCCAACACGTCCGGCCGCATCAGCCCGACCACCGCCCGGCACGTCGCCGAGGATTTCGGCGCGAAGCTGGAGCTGGTGCTGGATGCGGGACCGGCGGTCGTGGGGCTGGAATCCACCATCCTCAAGGTCGAGGGCGAGACGATCCGGCTGCTCAGACCCGGCGGGCTGGATGCCGCCGAGGTCGAGCGCGTCACCGGCCGGCCGGTCCTGCGCAACGAAAAGGCAGGCGCCGCGATCGAGGCGCCGGGCATGCTCGCCTCGCATTATGCGCCCGATGCGCCGGTGCGGCTCGATGCGCGCGACGTGGCGCCCGGCGAGGTGCTGATCCGCTTCGGCGGCACGGCGCTGCCCGGCGAGGCCGATGCGGCGCTGGTGCTGGACCTCAGCCCCGCCGGCGACCTCGCGGAGGCGGCCGCCAACCTCTTCGGCTACATGAAGCAGGCGGATGCAACGGGCGCGCGCTCCATCGCCTTCGCACCGATCCCCTCCCGCGGCCTCGGCGAGGCGATCAACGACCGCCTGCAGCGCGCCGCCGCCCCGCGCGGCTAGGCGCCCCGAAACGAAGTGCGTTCTCCCGTTCCGGACAACGCCGGGGCAGCATCGCGACCGCTCGATGCGCACCCTTCCCTCTTGATTTCCGGCATGCCGTTGGCGCAAAACCGTTGCATACCTTGCGCGCCATGCTTCAGGCGTTTCCACACCGTTTCCGATGCAGGCCGTTCCGCCCCTTGCGGCACGGCGCCAACGAGGACAGAGCCATGATCCAGGCGACGCTTTCCCCCGACCTCATCGATCGCTTCGCCGCCATCACCGGCCCGGCCCATGCGCTGACGGCGGACCGCGACATCGCCCCCTACCTCGTCGAAAGCCGGGGGCTCTATCACGGCACCTCACCGCTCGTACTGCGGCCAGGCTCGGTGGAAGAAGTCTCGAAGATCCTGGCGCTCGCCACCGAAACACGCACGGCCATCGTGCCGCAGGGCGGCAATACGGGCCATGTTGGGGGCGCGGCGCCCCGCGAGGGGGCGATGGATGTCGTGCTGTCGCTCACCCGGCTCAACCGCATCCGCGATGTCGATCCGGTCGGCAATGTCGTCGTCGCCGACGGCGGCTGCGTGCTTGCGACGATCCAGGAGGCGGCGGAGGCGGTGGACCGGCTGTTCCCGCTGTCGCTCGGCTCGGAAGGCTCCTGCCAGATCGGCGGCAACCTTTCCACCAATGCCGGCGGCACGGCTGTGCTCGCCTATGGCAACATGCGCCAGCTCTGCCTCGGCCTCGAAGTCGTGCTGCCGACCGGCGAGGTCTGGAACGGCCTGCGCCGGCTGAAGAAGGACAATACGGGCTACGACCTGCGCGACCTCTTCATCGGCGCGGAAGGCACGCTCGGCGTCATCACCGGCGCGGTGCTGAAACTCTTCCCGCGGCCGCTCGGCCACGAGGTGGCCTTCGCCGGGCTGAAATCCGTCGCGGACGCGCTCACCCTCTTCGAGCGCGCCTCCAGCCGCTGCGGCACCGCGCTGACCGGCTTCGAGCTGATGCCGCGGCTCGGCGTCGACTTCACCACGCGGCACATTCCGGGCGTGCGCGACCCGCTCGCCAGCCGGCACGACTGGTACGTGCTGGTCGATATCTCGACGTCGGACGCGCCGGAGACGGCGGCGCGCATGATGGAGGCACTGCTGGCCGAAGGCATCGAGGCGGGGCTGGTCGAGGATGCGGTGATCGCCGCGAGCGAAGAGCAGCGCCGGGCGCTCTGGCACATGCGCGAGAGCATGTCGCCGGCGCAGAAGCCGGAGGGCGGCTCGATCAAGCACGACGTCTCCGTGCCGGTCTCGGCCGTCCCGGCCTTCATGGCGGAGGCGGATGCGGCGGTCATGGCGGCCATCGACGGCGCGCGCATCTGCTCCTTCGGCCATATGGGCGACGGCAACATCCACTACAACATCTCCCAGCCCGTCGGCGCCGACACGGCGGCCTTCCTCGGCCGCTGGCGCGAGATCAACGACCTCGTGCACGGCATCGTGCTGAAACATGGCGGTTCGATCTCCGCCGAGCACGGCATCGGCCAGTTGAAGCGCGACGAGCTCGCGGCGATACGCGCGCCGATCGAGATGGACCTGATGGCAAGGGTCAAGCGGGCCTTCGACCCCGCCGGCATCATGAATCCCGGCAAGGTCGTCAGGAACTAGAGTATTTCCGCTTTCTTCGAATCGCAAAACGCTCTGTCTGTTTGTTTAACGCAGTTCCGGACGCAAGACCGCGCCGCGCTTTTGCTGGAATTGCTCCAAGCGGTCAGCCGCCGGTACGCAGCTGCGCCAGCGACATCATGAGATCGGCGCTGATGCCGGCCGAGCCAGAATTGGTGAGCACCGACAGCGCCGGGTCCGTCGTGCTCTGGTTTTCAAGGTCGTAGAGTACGGAGAACTTCACGATCATCTTGGAGACCTTCTCCGGATCCTGCAGGTCCTTCAGTTCGAGATAGCGCTCGATCATGTCGGCCTGGGCATCGACGTCCGCGCTGGCGATCTCGTCCGGCAGCTGGTAGAGCACCTTGAAGACCTCGAAGAGCGCGTCGTCGGCCAGAAGGTCGTAGGGGCTCGAAACCGTTTCCGCCTTGCGTTCGAAATAAAGCGCCAGGCGCACGCCGGCATTGTCGTTGCCGGCATCCTCCTCCAGCTTCTGGCGCACATAGCTGTCGACCGTCTGGTAGATGCCGCGGCGCGACTGGATCTCCGCATCGTCCGGCCGCATGACCAGGCCCTCGGCATTGAAGTTGAACGAGGCGACGATCCTGCGGAAGGCGCGGTCGGGCTGCTGGTTGGCGAAGCTGTCGGGGTCGTCGAGATCGGAGGTGAAGATCTTCGCCATGAATTCGGCGTCGACGCTTTCCGTGTCGATGCCGTTCGCCACCAGCACGAAGGCGACGAGGCGCGCGTCGGAGAGGAATTCCTCGACGCTGTCGATCTTCTGCATCTGGGCGGAGTAATATTTCGCCTCCTCCTCCGCCAAGGTCTTGTCATCTTCCGTTCCGAAACGGGATTTCGCGGTCACATAGGCGCGCGACATGACGAGGATCTCGGATTCCGACTGTACCAGCTTCGGCGCGGTGATGTTGCCGTCCGCCCCGAAATTGAACGCCTTGGCGAACTCCACGAAGCGTTCGTCCTTCAGCCGGTACACATAGCTCTTCGGGTCGTTGAGGTCGCTCTTCAGCACGTTCTTGATCGTCAGCGCCGAAACCTTGGCCGGATCGAGGCCGTAGGCCTTCAACGCGAAGTCGTAGACGCTCGCCTCGCCGACGAAGTCGCTCACGGTCTGCACCGCGGCGATCTGGCTCTTGAAGCGCTTGATGGCCAGTTCGTCCGCCTCGTCGTCCTTGTCGTTGTAGCGGTTCATGTAGTCCCTGGTGACCGCCGCGGTCTGGGCGGCGGTCTGCGGCGCATCGCCGGGCGCCAACGTGCCGTCCTCCTGGAAGTTGAACGCGGCGCGCAGGGCGAAATAGGCCTCCTTGTCCGCCCCGCCGAACTTGTTGATGTAGCTGTCGGCGTTGTCCGGGTCGGGATCGCTGGTCACGATATTGGCGATGGTGGAGCTGACGATCGACAGCTTGTCGAGGCCGAAGGCCACCTTGATATAGCTGACGAGGCGCGGATCGGCGGCCAGCTCGCTCGCCGTCGTGATGCTGGCGATCCGGCTTTCGTAATAGTCCCTGTGGATCAGCGCGGCGGCCGACGTCGTGCGCGGATTGGAGAGCGTGTAGAGCTCGGTCGTACTGGTCTTCTGGCCGGCATTCTGCACCGTGCCGGCCACCGCCGTACCATCGGCGGCGAAATTGAAGGCGCTGGCGAGCGTGGCGTATTTCTCGGCGCTGGCGATGGTGGCGTTCTGGCGAACGATCACGGCCTTGAGCTCGGCGATGCGGGCCGCGTTGGCCGCGTTGGATTCAAGCGTCGCCAGCTCGGCATTGGCGGCCTGGATGGCGGTCTGGGCGGCCGCGGCCCTGGCGCCGAACTGCGTGTTGAAATAGCTGTCCGGGTCGTCGAGGTCGCTCGCCAGCACGCCGCGGATCGTCTGGCGCGACCAGGTCGACGGATCGATGCCGAAGGCCGTGAAGACGTAGCTGCGCAGCCGGTCGTTGTTCAGAAGCTGGTCGACGCTCGTCACCGTGTCGATGACGGCATTGTAGTACCGCGTCTCCTCCTTGATCGCCGCACCGGCATTGGCGGCGGTCGCCGAATAGAGGCCGATGACCGCGTCGAGCTGCGCCTCGGTCTGTGCGGTGGCGGTGGACGCCTCGAAGCTGAAGGCGGTGGCGAACTCGCGGTAGCGCGAATCCGTCAGGAGGTTGACGAAGCTGCCCGTATCCGACGGATCGCTCTCCAGCACCTTGCGCATGAAGGCCGTGGCATAGGTCATGTCCTCAAGGCCGTAGGCCTTCATGGCATAGGAGTAGAGCCGGTAGTCGGCGAGGAACTCGTCGACGGTGCTCACCTTGCCGATGTTTTCCTTGTAGTACGCAGCTTCGCGGGCCGTGACCGTCTCGCTCGCCGTGCGGTCCAGCGACATCAGCATGTCGCGCGCGATGAGGTTGTAGCTCGTATAGGTGGACAGCATCGGAGGGGTCTCTTTCGACAAAGCGGGCAGGCTTATCGGAGGCCACTCTCGCGCGCGAGGCTTGTCCCGGCCTGTCGCCGGCGTTCACCTCTCCTAAACCCTAGCCCGTGCGGTTTTGCTAACCATCAGGAGCTGCAAAGTTTTCTTAACCGCGATTTTTAAGCGGCTCGGAAGGGGGCGCGCCTATTCTCGCCCTCAGAGGACGAAAAGTCCCGATGAGAAGACCGGGCACCGGCTCTCAAGGAAAACAAGGGCGAAAGACATGCTGAATACCGTTTCCAAGCCGGCCTGGGCCGGCACCACGCTCCGGCTGGATCCCAAGTGCTTTCCGCAGCAGGTGACATTCGAGCTGCGCACCGAGGGAACCGACGCCACCATCACGCTCGACGAACGCGGCGCCGTGCTGCGCAAGGTCCTGCCCGCAAGCGGCCTGCCGCTCTCGATCGCCCTGCCGGCCCGCGCCTTCAAGGGCGTCGCGGCCCGCGCCATCGACCATGGCAACGGCGACGTGACCGTCACCCTCGAATTGCACCATGACGATCCGGGCCTGTGCATCCCGCTGCTCGTGGCGCACGACCTGTGCGACATCGCCGCCGACTGGCGCAGCTGGGCCGAGGCCTACCGCATCCCCATGCTGATGGTCGAGGCCGACGGCGTCGCCCGGCCGCTCGACGACAACCTGGCGGTCGGCAGCCGCCCCGCCAAGCCCCGCCGCCGCCACTCCTATTTCGCCGACCGCCGCCCGCGCTTCCTGGTGCGCCGCACCACGGGCAAGCTCGGCGTGCAGATGAAGATCGACGGCCGGGAGATCATCGCCCGGCGCTGAGCCTTGACACCATGACCTGCGCAAAGCCGGCCGTTTCCTGCGGCCGGCTTTTCCATGTCCCCCCGCTTGTTCCCCCGGGAACACTTTTCCCGCGCCCGGCATGGGAAACAGCGTTCAACACACCGGGTTCGTTACCTGGGAACGCGAAGCAAGGGACAGATCACAATGGCAAAGTTCTTCACCACCCTCCTCGGCCGCATCCGCACCGTCGACAGCGCGATCGTCGAGCGTGCCCGCCCGCCGCGCCGCGGCTTCGAGATCGCCCTTCACCCGACGACGCTCCGGCGCAGCCAGGACCGCCCGCAGACCGGCTCGCGCGGGCCGCGGCACCGCTGATCAGGCGAACGGGATGGCGATGGTGAGCGCGAGGAAGAGGCAGAGGCCGACGATGCCGTTGAACTTGAAGAGCGCCAGGCACTGCTCCGGGTCGTCGATGTCGAGCGTGGCGATCTGCCAGGCGAGCATGGCGGCCGCCACGCCGAGGCCGAGCCAGGCGACGATGCCGATGCCGGCGAGCCAGAAGGAGAGCGCGATCAGCACGACCGTCAGGCTGTAGAGGCCGATGAGCCACCCGGCGGTCTTCTCGCCGAAGAGGCGCGCGGTGGAGCGCACGCCGATCAGCGCATCGTCCTCCTTGTCCTGATGGGCGTAGATCGTGTCATAACCGATGGTCCAGGCGATGGCGGCGATGTAGAGCGCCAGCGAGGCGGCCGACACCTCGGAAAATTCCGCCGCCCAGCCCATCAGCGCGCCCCAGGAGAAGGCCATGCCGAGGAAGAATTGCGGCCAGTCGGTGAAGCGCTTCGCGAAGGGATAGATCGCGACGATCGCCAGCGAGGCGATGCCGAGCACGATGGTGAAGAGATTGAACTGCAACAGCACGACGAGGCCGACGAGCGCCTGCAGCGCCATGAAGACCTTCGCCTGCCGGCGCGTGACGCGGCCCGACGGCAGCGGGCGCGAGCGGGTGCGGGCGACCGCCTGGTCGATCTCGTGATCGACGAGATCGTTATAGGTGCAGCCGGCGCCGCGCATCGCGACGGCCCCGACGAAGAAGAGGAAGAGCTGCGTGGCGAAGCGCGCAAGATCGAAGGTGCCGATCGCCGCCGAGACATTGGCCGCTAGCGCCGCCGACCAGAGGCAGGGCAGGAGGAGCAGCTGCCAGCCGATCGGCCGGTCCCAGCGGGCGAGCTGCGCATAGGGCCAGGCCGCGCGCGGCAGCACGCGGTAGACCCAGTTTCGCGACGGCGCATCAGCGACGCGGCCGGAATCGGAGGGAGAGCTGATCATGCCCCTAGATCGCAAGCCGCCCGGCGCCGGTCAAGCCGGCACCGCGCCGCAGGAGCGCCCGCGCGGCCGAAAGGATTTACGGCAGCGTGAAATCGAACCTGTAGGTGGCGGAAAGGCCGATCAGCACCTGGTCGCGGCTGCCCCGCTCCTTGACGAGGCTGGACTTGGCGGCATCGCCGACGAGGCGCTTGTATTCGGCAAAGGCGCTCGTCTCGATCTTCTCGTTGACCTGCCAGGTGATGGCCGCGCCCGCGCCCACCGAGTGGATGCCGCCATCGGGATCGTAGGCGGAGAGGCCGGACTTGGCGACCTGGTTCGGCTTCACGCCGTAATAGGTGTCCATGTAGTCGTTCGAGGCGAGCGTCACGCGCGGGCCGGCCGACACGCGCACGTCCGGGCGCACGTCGACGAAGGCATCCGCCGCGATATCGGCGACGATGCCGTCATGGCTGCGGATGCCGTGGCGCACCTCGCCGCGCACGCGCAGCCATTCCGTCGGATAGGCTTCGGCGAAGGCGCCGAGCTCGCCGCCGAACTTCACGGGCGTCAGGCCGCGCAGGTCCTTCGAATCGTCCTTGTCGCGCGGCATGACGAGTTTTCCCGTCGCGCCGGCTCGAAAGCCGCCATTGTCGATCAGCGCGAAGGACGGGTTGTCGTTGCGCGAGGAGAAGCGGACGGTGCTGCCCGCCTTGCCGAGCGAGATCATCGGCGTGACCTGCAGCAGGTACTTTTTCGCCCCCTCGTAGCGCGGCGCGGCGAAGCCGGCGGCGCCGACCTTCAGATACCAGTCGCCGGACCAGAAATAGCCGCCCTCGCCGGCACGGGCGGAAACGGGCGCAAGAATGAGGGCGGCCGCAGTCATTGCGGTCGAGACACGGATACGCAAAACACAATCCTCGCTTCACCGGCAGGCCCGCCACGGGCTGCCGAAACCTTTGATTGCGTGAACATTAGCCGCGTTTCATTACCGCTTTGCTAACCATCCGGTAGGACGGCACGCGGAACGAATCGGCCGGGCGGGCGTTCTTCGGGGAACGAACAAGGAGTTTCCCGATGACCGTCAGCACGATGGAATTGAAGCTGCAGGCAATCCGCAACGACACCGGCCTTTCCCGCAAGGAGAAGATCGCCAAGCTGGAAAAGCTGCGCACCGAAGCCCGCGCCCTCCAGCGCGCGGCCACCGAGAGCGCCATGGTGGAGGATGACGGCTGGTACGAGGACGTGCACCTGATCGATACGGAGCTGGAAACCCTCGGCCGTACCGTCGAGGAAAAGGGCGCGGCGACGCTGTAGGGGCCGTGCCCTACCCATTCGCGGGCCTGCCCCTCATACCGCTGCCGCGACCTTCTCCCCGCAAGCGGGGCGAAGGGGAGGATGGAACCGGTTTCCCGCCCCATCGAACCGCAGGGATCGGGGAATACGGGCCTCCTCTTCCTTCTCCTCACTTGCCTTCCCTCCGCTTGCGGGAAGACCGTCGCGGCAGGGGTGCAGCCCGCCAGTCCGGCATTATGCTGTCCTTGCGCGCTCCCGCGACCCGCAGCCCTTGACCTTTCAGCCCCGTCCCCTTAACCCGCCAGCAACGAAGGACGGATCGAGGGTATGGGCATGAAGGTTCTGTTGATCGGATCGGGCGGACGCGAGCACGCCCTTGCCTGGAAGCTGGCACAGTCCCCTCTCCTCGAAACGCTCTATGCCGCCCCAGGCAATCCGGGCATCGCCGAATGCGCGACGCTGATCTCTCTCGATATCGACGACCATGCGGCCGTCGCCGCCTTCTGCAAGGCGAACGGCGTCACCTTCGTGGTGGTCGGGCCGGAAGCCCCCTTGGTCGCGGGCATGGCCGATGAGCTGCGCGCTGCCGACATCGACGTCTTCGGCCCCTCGGCCGCCGCCGCGCAGCTCGAGGGCTCCAAGGGCTTCACCAAGGACCTCTGCGCGAAATACGACATCCCCACCGGCGCCTACCAGCGCTTCACCGATGCCGCCGCCGCGAAGGCCTATGTCGAGCGCGAGGGCGCGCCGATCGTCATCAAGGCGGACGGACTTGCCGCCGGCAAGGGCGTGACGGTGGCCATGACGCTCGGCGAGGCACTGGCCGCGGTGGACGACTGCTTCGACGGCGCCTTCGGCGCGGCGGGAGCGGAAGTCGTGGTGGAGGCCTTCCTCGACGGCGAGGAGGCGAGCTTCTTCTGCCTGTGCGACGGCGCGAACGCCTTGCCGCTCGCCTCCGCCCAGGACCACAAGCGCGTCGGCGACGGCGATACCGGCCCCAATACCGGCGGCATGGGCGCCTATTCGCCCGCCCCCGTCATGACGCCCGACATGGTCGCGCGCACCATGAAGGAGATCATCGAGCCGACGATCCGCGGCATGGCGGCCGACGGCCACGCCTTCCAGGGCGTGCTCTTCGCCGGGCTGATGATCACCGCCAAAGGCCCCGAGCTCATCGAATACAATGTGCGGTTCGGCGACCCGGAATGCCAGGTGCTGATGATGCGGCTCGAAAGCGACCTGCTGCCGATCCTGCATGCGGCCGCGACCGGCAGGCTCGACACGGTTTCCGCCAGTTGGCGCGACGCCGCGGCACTCACCGTCGTCATGGCCTCGAAGGGCTATCCCGGCGCCTACGAGAAGAACACGCCGATCCGCGCGCTGCCGGCCGACGATGCGGTCAGCAAGGTGTTTCATGCCGGCACAGCCCTGAAGGACGGCCAGCTGGTGGCGACCGGCGGACGCGTGCTCAACGTCACGGCCGTCGCCCCGACCGTCGCGGAAGCGCAAAAGGCGGCCTACCAGGCGCTCGACCGGGTCGAATGGGACAACGGCTTCTGCCGCCGCGACATCGGCTGGCGCGCCGTCGCCCGCGAAAAGGCGTGAGGCCCGGCGCGAAAAACGCCGGATCGCTCAAATTTTACCAATTCCCCTGACGGGACCGTAACCGGCGGGCGCTATTCTCCCTACAACCATAAGGGAGAACCGTTGATGCGTACCCTGCTGCCGACCTTTGCCTTCCTGCTTCTTGCCGCCCCCGCCCTTGCCGGTTCGATCGAGCCCGTTGCCAGTGCCTCATCCGAGGGCTCGAGCATTTCGGCGATCCGTTGCGACGACTGCCCGGCGCTGAAGCCGAAGTCGAAATCCGCCGCCTACCATGTCGACGCCATCGAGCCCGGCACGCAGAAGGTGGAGATCCGCGAGGAAAACGGCGAGCGCAAGATCTTCCGCACGGAAGCCTGGATGGGCGGCTCGCCGGTGCTCTTCGTCAGCAAGGCGCCCGTGGAGGTCCAGCAGGCCGCCGAGGCCGAAAAGCCGGCGGACGCGGATGCCACCGCCGTGGAAACCGTCGATGCGGGCGCCCGCACCGGCGCCCTCGACGAGACCGCGGCCAGCAGGACGGCAACGGCCGGCATGGTCCCTTCACGGGAGTTTGATCCGGCAGGGTTTGAACTTCGGGTCAACTGACCCCATATTGAACGAGCCCTGCCTCTCAGTCCCTCCAGGCTGACAGGAATCCGCGAAAGCGGACGTTTTGCGCCCCTGACCTCAAGCGGGGGCGCAAGCGTATCAGCCGCTCTCCCCGAGATCGCCGACCAGCCGATCGACCTCCCTGTCGGAATAGACCGCGATGCCGCCGCGCCGCAAGAGCGCCGCCGTCACCCCCTGCCCCGCATGCCGGACACCTGAAAACGTGCCGTCATAGACGAAGCCGGAGCCGCAGGACGGGCTGCCGTCGATGAGCAGCGCATGCCGGCAGCCGTTTTCCCGCGCCACGTCGAGCGCGATGCGCGCGCCCGCTATATAGGCCGCCGAAACATCCCCGCCGGACACTTCCAGCACCCGCGCCCGCCCGTCGAGCACGTCCTCGCCGTCAAGCCCGTTCTCGATCTCCGCCGGCGGCCGCGGCACCTGGAAGCCGCCGGAAAGCTCCGGACAGAGCGTCACCAGCCGCCCCTCCGCCCGCCACCGCTCGACCGCACCATGGACAAGCGGCTTGGCCGAACCGTTATAGCGCACCGGCAGGCCGGCAAGACAGGCGCTGATGAGGATCCTTGCGGCCATGCCTCACGCCGCCACGCCGACGGCAAGGTTGACACCATTGGCCTTTTGCAAGGCGCCGATCACGGCGAAGAGATTGTCGGCGCGGGGATTTCCCTTCGGCCCGAACATGCGCATGAGGCTTTTCGCCGGGGTTCCGGTCGCCAGCGCCAGTGCCTCGAAGCCCACCGTTGCATTGATGTAATCGCGCATCACGCTCTTACCCGTCTCCATGTCGCCTGCGAGCAGAAGCTCGACGGCCTCGGCGAGCAACAGCGTACCATAGGCCGGATCAGCGGCGACACGCGCCTTGATGCTTTGCTTGAAATCGCGTGTCAGGGCCATGTCAGTCTCCACGCTTTCTACGTTTGTAGTCGAGCCAGCGAGCCTGGGCGTCGGCAATATCCCGCTGCTGGCGCTGCTTCGTGCCGCCGGCAAGCAGTATGACCAGAGTCTCTCCATCGCGCCCGAAATAGACACGATAACCCGGGCCATAGTCGATGCGATATTCCAGTACGCCGCTACCGACGGTTTTCGTGTTGGAAAGATTGCCGCCCTCCAGCCGCGCGAGCGCAACCGTCACCTTGGCCGCGGCGCGCGCCTCGATCCGCCGGAACCAGGCTGCAAAAGGGCTGCGTCCCGCCGGATCGAGATATTCGACGACCTTCATGTGAGGATGGTAACATATACGCCACCATTCTCAAGAGGCGGCCTATCCCGCGATCTTGGAGAAATCCGCGACCGTGCCGGTGGCGGCGCGGATGGCGGAGAGCAGGGCGAGGCGGTTGGCGCGGATGGCGGGGTCCTCGTCGTTGACCAGCACGTCGTTGAAGAACTGGTCGACCGGGGCGCGCAGCGCCGAGAGGGCTTCCATGGCGGAGCGGAAGTCTTCCTTGGCAACGGCAGCCGCAGCATCCTTCGTCGCGATCTCGACGGCGGCATGGAGGGCCTTTTCGGCGTCGAGCAGGAGAAGATCGGCCGAGACGGCGCCATCGACGACGGTGCCCTTCTTCTCCTCGGCGGCGAGAAGCTGCGTGGCGCGCTTGGTGCCGGCGAGCAGGTTCTCGCCCTCCTCCGAGGTGATGAAGGCCGTCAGCGCCTCGACGCGGCGGGCGACCATCAGGAGATCGTCGGCCTCGGGCGTCAGCACGGCGTCGATCAGGTCATGACGCGCGCCCATGTCGCGCAGATAGACCTTCAGGCGATCGTGGAAGAAGGCGACGAGGTCCGGATCCTTCGCGACCGAGGCGAGCGGCAGGCGGATGTTCTTTTCGAGCAGCATGCGGATGACGCCGAGGGCGGCACGGCGCAGCGCATAGGGGTCCTTCGAGCCGGTCGGCTTCTCGTCGATCGCCCAGAAGCCGATCAGCGTGTCCAGCTTGTCGGCGAGCGCGACGGTGAGGCCCACCTTGCCCGCAGGCACGCGGTCGGAAGGCCCCTGCGGCTTGTAGTGATCTTCGATCGCCTCGGCCACGGCAGCGTCCTCGCCCTGCAGCGCGGCGTATTTGCGGCCCATGATGCCCTGCAGTTCCGGGAATTCTCCGACGGCCTCGGTGCGCAGGTCCGCCTTGGCGAGCACCACGGCCCGATCAACGAGCGCGGCATCTGCGCCGATGACGGAGGCGAGTTCAGCGGCCAGCTTGCGGATGCGCTCGACGCGGGCGCCCTGGGTGCCGAGCTTGGCGTGGAACGTGACGTTCAGCGCGTCGAGCTTGGCCATGCGCTGGTCGAGCGGCTTCTTGAGGTCGAGACCGAACTTTTCGGCCGACGCTTTCAGCATGTCGAGATCCGGCAGATCACCCTGGTCGCGCAGCCAGAAGTGCTTGGCATCCGAAAGGCGGGCACGCACGACCTTGCCGTTGCCATGCACGATCTCCTTGCCGCCGTCCTTCGCCTCGATGTTCGAGACGAGGACGAAGTGGTTGGAGAGCGTTTCGGCGCCCGGCTTGCGGGTGACGAAGCATTTCTGGTTCGTCTTGATGGTGAGGCGGATGATTTCCGAGGGAATCGCCAGGAACTCTTCCTCGAAGGTGCCCATCAGCACCTGCGGCCATTCGACGAGGCCTGAGACCTCCTCCAGCAGGCCCTCGTCCTCGACCAGCTCCAGGCCGTTCGCAAAGGCGATGTTGTTCGCGTCCGTCGCGATGATCTGCTTGCGGCGCTCGGCGTCGAGCACGACCCTGGCCTTCTCCAGATTGGCGACATAGTCCTCGAAACGGCGCACGGTGATCGCCTCGGGCGCATGGAAGCGGTGGCCATAGGTGACATTGCCGGCGACGAGCCCGTCGACCTCGAAGGGCACGACGCGGGTCTCCTCGGTCTCCGAGCCGAAGGTGCAGACGATCGACTGCAGCGGGCGCACCCAGCGCAGCGCGCCGGGCCTGGCGGAGGCGGCACCGGAACGCATCGACTTCGGCCAGGGGAAGTTGCGGATGATGCCGGGCATCACCTCGGCGATGATCTCGTCGGCCGGGCGGCCCGGCTTGACGATGTGGGCGACGTAGAAATCGCCCTTCTTCGGGTCCGAATGGACATGGGCTTCGGAAACAGAGGCAAGGCCCGCCTTGCGCAGGAAGCCCTGGATCGCCTGTTCGGGCGCCGAGGTCGTCGGGCCCTTGATATCCTCGCGCACGTCGCTCGAGCGGGCGTTGAGGCCGCGGATGTCGAGCGTCAGGCGGCGCGGCGTCCAGTATTCGCGCGCGCCCTCATAGGTCAGGCCCGCATCCACCAGCGCGTCCGTGACGAGCTTCTTCAGGTCGCCCGCGGCCTTCCGCTGCATGCGGGCGGGGATTTCCTCGGAGCGGAGTTCAAGCAGAAGATCGGGCATGGGGGTCACTGACTGATGGATTTTTCGACTGGCGGGGACTTAGCAAGCCTCAAGCCAAATGTCATCCGTCCAAACCCGAAAAGTCGGGCTGACGCGCTGATCGTCTACCAGCCGCCACCCCCGCCGCCACCACCCCCGCCCCCCGAGGAGCCGCCACCGCCGCCCGAGGAGAAACCGGAGGATGAGCTTTTCGGCGGGTCCGGCAGGGAGGCGGTCATGGTGCTCGCCATGGAGCCGGCAAAGCCGCCCATGCGGTCGGAGAAGCGGCCGGAGGAAAAGCCGTCGCCGTGATACCAGGCGGGCTGGTAGGCGGCAGCGGCAGCACCGGCCGCCGCGGCGGCGGCGAGCCAGCGGTCGAAGGTTTCCGACCAGGGTTTTTCGACGCCGAGCGCCACGGCATAGGGCAAGAGGGTCTCGTAGTGGCGCGGCGACATTTCCGGCGCGCCGGCCATGTTCATGCGATCCTTCTCGGCGAGCGTCAGGTATTGGCGCAAGCCCTCGATGCCGTCCATCATCCTGCGGCCGAGCGGCGTCGGCGCGCCCATCAGGAAGAAGAAGACGAGATTGGTGACGACGATGCCGCCGACGGCGGCAAAGAGCGGCATCTGGCCGGCGGCCGCGCTGGTGACGAACAGCGTGACGAGGACGCCGCCGAAGACCGTCAGGAGAACGAAGCCTACGAAGGCGATCATCACGACGGCGAGGATGCGCGCGCCGAGCGTTTTCGCCCGCCGGAAGTTCTGCCCGAGCGCCAGCGCGAAGATCGACACGAAGACCGAGGCGAAGACGGGCAGGATGACGAGCACGATGCCCTCCTCCGGCAGCGTGCCGAAGATCAGCAGGGCCGCAAGGCAGGCGAGCGACAGGAGGATGCCGCAGATCACCTGCGGCCAGTTGGCCAGGTAATACTTGTAGCGGTGCTCCTTCTCCATCGCCTGGCTGAAATCATGGCCCAGCGTCTGCACGCGCTTGCCGTTCGACTTGTCGATGACGAAGGTGCTTCCTCCCGACCCCATGGTCTTCAGGAGGGTCGCCTCGCCGGTCGGCAGGGTTCCCTCGACCGGCTTTTCCGTCCGGGTGACGGTGATGGAGGTCTTCAGGTCCTTCAGCTCGACAAGGCCCTTGACCGCAAGGTTGAGGAAGGCGGCGGAGATTGCCGTCCAGCCCCGCCCGCCGAACCCCTTCTCGTCGATATAGTTGACGAGCGCCGGCGATATGCCCTCCGGCGCATCCCAGCGCGGCACGATGACGCCGCGCGGCGGGTCGCGGCCGACGGAGAGCCAGGCCCAGAGATAATAGCCGACGACCAGCACCAGGCCGCCGAAGGCGAGGAAGAGGTTGCGGTTGTCCTTGAGGAACAGCGCGCGCTCTTCCGCCGCCGTCGGCCGGTCGATGCTGCCGGCCGGCATCTTCACGCCGATCGTCAGGCCCTCGTTCGGCCCGAGCGCGCGCGTCGTCTCGAAGGTCGCCCGGTTGCCCTGGTTTTCGCCGCGCGCATCCTTGCCCGTGGCGCCGAGCGGACCGGTGAAGACGGTCAGCTCCTCCGCCCGCACGCCCTGCGGCAGCGTCACCGTCGCCGTCGCCCTCTCGATCGGGAAGGCCCATTCGGTGCCGGTGACGTTCCAGAAGAGTTCGTCATGCGTGTCGAAGAAGCGGATCTGCCGCGTCGTCTCGTAGGTCAGGCGATATTCGTGGAAGCCCGGATCGATGAGCACGTCGGCCGAGCCGAAATAGATGCGGATGCCGCGGCGGATGGTTTCCGTGCGGTAGGGCTCCGGCCGCCCGTCGCGCTCGACGCGAAGGATCTTGAAGCCCACCTCGCGCTCCCGTCCGCCGGCATCGAGGAAGGTGAGCGGGAAATCGCGATAGATGCCGCGGCGGATCCGGTTGCCCTCGGCATGGACGCGGATCGTCTCCGTCACCGTCAGGGTGCCGTTCTTCGAAATGGCGATGTCGGAATGGTAGCGGTCGAAATACTCCTCCGCCCGGACCGTGCCCCCGACCAGAAGGCAGAGCCACAGCGCCAGGAGAGCGGCAATCCGCATCATGAAGGACTCCGGGATTAGGGCATTTCCAGGATAAAGTGGATACCGGTTTTCCGTTCGGAAATGCGACAAAACAAAAATGCTCTAGAACTTTACGGTCGGCACGGCCCGGTCGGCCGGGTTCTCGATCTCGAAATAGGGCGCTTTGAGGAATTTGAAGAGGCCGGCGACGAGGTTCGAGGGGAAACTCTCGACCTTGACGTTGAGATCGCGGGCGGCGCCGTTGTAGTAGCGGCGCGACATCTGGATCTCGCTTTCCAGCGTTTCCAGCGTTTCCTGCAGCTCGGCGAAGTTCTGGTTGGCCTTGAGGTCGGGATAGGCCTCGGCGAGCGCGAAGATGCGGCCGAGCGCCTGGCTGAGCAGGCCTTCGGCCTGCGCCCTGCCCGCGACGTCACCCGCCGGCACGGCCTGCGCCCGGTTGCGCAGCTCCACCACCTTTTCCAGCGTGTCCTTCTCGTGCGCGGCGTAGCCTTTCACGGTCTCGATGAGGTTGGGGATGAGGTCGGCACGGCGCTTCAGCTGCACGTCGATGCCGGACCAGGCCTCCTCCTTCATCTGACGGGCTTTGACGAGGCCGTTGTAGAGAATGATGGCGTAGAGGACGACCACCGCCGCGATTGCCAGACCGATCATGAAAGTCTCCGCTCCTTCTTTGTCCCGGGCCTGACCTTAGCATTCGCATCGCCGCAGGAAAGCCCCCGCGGGCTCCGAGGCCGCCCGCTTTTCATCAAAGAGAACGATCGCCCGCCAGTCCTGTCACCCCGGGAACCGCGCGGCGGCGTGCCTTGGCCGATAGTCGCTTCACCAACAACACGAACCTTGAAGCAACCGTCATGAAAGCCCTCGTCCTCACCATCAACGTTCTCGGTTTCACCGCCCTCTTCCTCGCCTACACGATGGGCGCCGCGGTCGACCGTCCGAAGGGTGTGCGCCGGGCGCTCCAGACCTATGCCGGCCAGCTTCCCACCGGCGCGATGCCGACGCTGAAGCCCGTCTGGGAACTCGGCGTGAAGGTTGCGACCCTCGCCTGAACGAAAAAGGCTCTTCGGGACGTCGGCCCCTCATCCGGCCTGCCGGCCCCCTTCTCCCCGCAAGCGGGGCGAAGGGGAGATGCCATACCGGCTTCCCCGATCATTACCGCTTTGTGGGGCAAGTCCCCTCTCCCCGCCTGCGGGGAGAGGGTTAGGATGAGGGGCAAACGCCATATGCGGCTGACCCGTCTCAGATCGAGCGCGTGATGCCGCCGTCGACGCGGATGTTCTGGCCGGTGATGTAGGCGGCGCCGTCGGAAGCGAGGAAGGCCACCGTCGCGGCGATCTCCTCGCTCGTGCCGTAGCGCTTCATCGGCACGCCGTCGCGCCGCTCCTCGGTCGCCGGCAGGCTGTCGATCCAGCCGGGCAGCACGTTGTTCATGCGGATGTTGTCGGCCGCATAGGTGTCCGCGAAGATCTTCGTGAACGAGGCGAGGCCCGCGCGGGCGACGGCCGAGGTCGGGAACATGGAGCTCGGCTCGAAGGCCCAGGCGGTCGAGATGTTGATGATCACGCCGGACTTCTGCTTCTGCATGACCGGGGTGACGAGGCGCGTAGGGCGCACGGCATTGAGGAAATAGACGTCGATGCCCGCGTGCCAGTCCTCGTCCGTCAGGTCGAGGATCGGCTTGCGGGGGCCATGGCCGGCGCTGTTGACGAGGACGTCCACGCGGCCCCAGCGCTCCAGCGCGCCATCGACGAGGCGCTTCAGGTCGTCGTTCGACTGGTTCGAGCCGGTGACGCCGAAACCGCCGCTTTCGGCCGCCAGCGCCTCGCCCTTGCCGGAGGAGGAGAGCACGGCGATCCTGAAGCCGTCCGCCGCCAGCCGTCTTGCCGCCGCCGCGCCCATGCCGCTGCCGCCGGCCGTGATGATCGCCACTTTTTCTGTCGCCATGTTCCTCTCCCTTGGAAACGGTTGCGGCTCAGGCCGCGTCCTTCGTCCAGTTCACGCCGCCGGCATCCGTCAGGAGGAAGGCCTCGCCGCAGGCTTTCGCCAGCGTGCGCACGCGCAGGATGTAGCTCTGACGCTCGGTGACGGAGATCACGCCGCGTGCATCGAGCAGGTTGAAGACGTGCGAGGCCTTGATGCACTGGTCGTAGGCCGGCAGCACGCACTTGTGCAGGCGCTGGTTTTCCGCATCGCCCGGCGCACCGGCGGCAAGCAGCGCCTGGCACTCCTTCTCCGCATCGATGAAGTGGCGGTGCAGCATGGCGGTGTCGGCGAATTCGAAGTTGTGGCGGGAATATTCCTGCTCGGCCTGCAGGAAGACGTCGCCGTAGGTGATCTTCTCGTCGCCCTCGCGGCCGTTGAAATTGAGGTCGTAGACATTGTCGACGCCCTGCACATACATGGCGAGGCGTTCGAGGCCGTAGGTCAATTCGCCGGCGACGGGCGCGCATTCGATGCCGCAGACCTGCTGGAAATAGGTGAACTGCGAGACCTCCATGCCGTCGCACCAGCATTCCCAGCCGAGACCCCAGGCGCCGAGCGTCGGGCTTTCCCAGTCGTCCTCGACGAAGCGCACGTCATGCAGCAGCGGATCGAGGCCGATGGCGGCGAGCGAGCCGAGATAGAGTTCCTGCAGGTTCGACGGGTTCGGCTTCAGGATGACCTGGTACTGGTAATAGTGCTGCAGCCGGTTCGGGTTCTCGCCGTAGCGACCGTCGGACGGCCGGCGCGAGGGCTGCACATAGGCGGCACGCCACGGGCGGGGGCCGAGCGCGCGCAGCGTCGTGGCCGGGTGGAAGGTGCCGGCGCCCACTTCCATGTCGTAGGGCTGCAGCACCGCGCAGCCCTTGTCCGCCCAGTAATTGTGCAACGTCAGGATCAGCCCCTGGAAAGAGCGCGTCGGGTTCATGTGGTCAGGCAGGGCGGCAGAGGTCATCGGTTTCGTCCGAGCATTCTTGGAAAGGTGCCGGACTGGTGCCACGATGCGCCGGAAGGGTCAAGGGTTTCGGGCCGGCGCCCGAAACGGGTCAGTGCCGTTCGAGCGAGCGGAAGAGCCCGGAGCCGGCGGCCTGGGTGACGGCCTGCACGCGCTGCGGGGCGAGATCCGGCACCTGCCGCACCTGGCGGCGCAGGCCCGCCGGCATGCGCGCGCCGTACCAGGCGGCCAGCATCGGAAGCTCGCGGCGCAGCGTGCCCTTCGCCTGCCAACCGAGCGCCTTCAAGGCCCGCATGTCGAGCGGCGGGCGGCTGGCATTGCCCGGCCGGCCGGCGGCAAAGCTGACGCCGGAAACGGGCTCCTGCACAGTCTCCAGCACCAGGCGCGCGACGGAGAGGATGTCGAGAAAATCGTCGCCGGCCACGTTGTAGGTGGCGTTCTCCGCCCCGCGCGCCACCACCGCGCGCAGCGCCGAGCAGAAATCCGCCATGGTGACGAAGCCGCGCGTCTGCCGGCCGTCGCCATGCACCGGCAGGGGCCGGCCGACGGCGGCAAGCTCGAGGAAGCGCGGCAGGAGCTTTTCGGTGTTCTGGCGCGTGCCGACGATGTTGACGGGGCGCAGCACGCGGATATCGAGGTCGAAGGAGCGGCGCAGGCCGGCGATCAGCATTTCGGCGGCAGCCTTGGAGGCACCGAGCGGATTGTCGGGCAGCAGCGGCGCGAGCTCGCCGACCGGCTGGCCGTTGCCGGCGCCGTAGACCTCGGCGGAGCTGACATGGATCATCAGCGGCACGCGGCGGCGGCCCATCGCCTCGACCAGCACCTGCGTGCCGAGCGCATTGGCGAGCGTGAAGCGCTCCGGCACCGAGAAGGCGCGTTCGACATGGCTTTCGCCCGCCGCATGCACGACGAGGTCCGCATCCTTCAGCATTTCGGTGACGAGGTCGAGATTGCCGACATCGCCTTCCTGCAGCGTCACGCGGCCGGTGC
This sequence comes from Shinella sp. WSD5-1, assembly GCF_963942435.1. Classification (GTDB taxonomy): domain Bacteria; phylum Pseudomonadota; class Alphaproteobacteria; order Rhizobiales; family Rhizobiaceae; genus Shinella; species Shinella yambaruensis. Next base: position 1,617,802 of record NZ_OZ012596.1, on the reverse strand, counting down.
GGAAGGCGGCATCGAGATAGGACATGTCGGCAGCATAGGTGAAGGCGTCGAGCACGCGGATGCGCGCCTTCGGGCAATGGGCGAGGAGGTCGTCGACGATATGCGAGCCGATGAATCCGGCGCCGCCCGTCACGACGATGGTGCGAATCCAGTCGAGGTCAAGCGAGGCCATGGATCTTCTCCGTTCACTGCCGGGACGCCCTCATGGCAGCCCTGACCGCTAGATCGGCCTTCTTACGCGCGGGGGCAACGCCGGCATGCGGCTGCAAAAGCTTAAATCCCGCGTTAACCTTACGGAGCGTGGTTAATGTCCCGGGACCGCACGACAGGGCCTCGTTTCCAGTCCCGCGCCGGCACACAGCCGTGCCGCGGCGACAGATCCTTCCATCGTGTTCCCAAATCGCGAAAAGGATCCATCTCGCTGTTTTCACGCCGGGCGCCGAACCGCATCCCGCGCTTGCCAGGCCCCTCTACTCGTCGTCGCGGCGCAGGCGGTATTCGCCGGTTTCCGGATCCTTGACGAGCGTGCCGGTGGCACCGGTGCGGCGTTCCTCCTCGGACCGCTTGCGCAGCTTACTCAGGCGTTCGGCGTCGGCCACGAACTTGCGATAGCCGAACCAGGCAAGGCCGACGACCAGCAGCAGAAAGATGATCTGGGCCATCGCCCCTCCCCTTGTTTCACGCGCGCCTTATCCGGAAAGGCCGAAACGGCCCCACAGCGCCTTTTCTTCCGCAAGGCCCGCCACGGCGGCCACGCCTGCAGAGCCTATACGCTCCGCCATGTCGCCGGAAGGCCCCCCGACGCCCGGCGCCTTGCGGCCGAACAGCCCCTTGGGCGCCGAGACCAGCTCCAGCCGCGTCTTCTCGCCATAGCGCTTCTTCAGCTCCGAGCGCATGTCGGCAAGGCCATCGACGAGGCCGAGCGCCAGGCCCCGGCCGCCGGTCCAGAACAGGCCGGAAAAGAGGTCAGGATCGTCCGTGAGCTTAGCGCCGCGGCGTTCCTTCACCATGTCGATGAAGACCTGGTGGATCTCGAGCTGCAGGGATTTGAGATATTCGATCTCGTTTTCGCGCTCTGGCTGGAACGGATCGAGGATCGCCTTGTTGCTGCCGGCCGTGTAGACGCGCCGCTCGACGCCGATCTTCTTCAGCATTTCCGGAAAGCCGAAGCCGCCCGAGACGACGCCGATCGAGCCGACGATCGAGGTCGGGTCGGCAAAGATCTCATCGCCGGCAAGCGCGATCATGTAGCCGCCGGAGGCCGCCACGTCCTCGACGAAGACGAGCACGCGCTTGTTCTTTTCTGCCGCGAGCGCGCGGATGCGCTGGAAGATCAGCCGCGACTGGACCGGCGAGCCGCCGGGCGAATTGATGGAGATCGCCACGGCCGGCGCCTGTTTGTAGCCGAAGGCCTTTTCGAGCGCGGGCGCGGCGGTGGCCAGATTGAGCGGCGGCCGGAACTGGCTGCCGGAGGCCATGATCGCCCCGTGCAGCCGGACGACCGGGATCGCGACCCCTTCCTTGCGGAACCTCTTCGGCACCAGCGTCTTCAAAAATCCGGCCATCGCGCGATCCTGCCTCCTGTTCGTTTGCCCGGCTGATGTATGCACGACGGGCGAAAACGCAAGACAATCACGGAATATTCAGGTCTTCGACAGGCGCGGATAGCTTGCCCGGCCGTTGTTGAGGTCGTCGACGAAGGGGGTGAAGGCGTGCCGGCCGGGTTCGTGCATGACGAGCGGCATGCGAAGCGCCAGCCTGGCGCGCGAGCCCTTGATGGCGGTGACGAGGATGCGCAGGGCCGGTTCGCCGGGGCGGGGATGGAGGGCGGTGATCTCGATGCCGCCGAAACGGCGGCCGCAGGCGGCGACGATCTCGGCGATCGATTCCGGCCGGGCGATGAGGGAGAGCTGGCCGCCCGGCTTCAGGATCGCGCCCGCCGTCCGGATCCAGCGTTCGAAGAGGTCATGCTCCATGGCATGGGCCTCGGCCTTCAGCGCGTCCGGCGTGCGGCTGCCGATACGGTCGTTGAAAGGCGGGTTCATGATGACATGGTCGAAGACCTCGTCGGCGAGGCCCGCCGCGACGCGGGCCGTGCCCATGAGCCCGACATCGGCCTCCAGCACGCCGACGCGGGCCGAAAAGGCGGCGTTTTCCGGAAGCGCCACCGACTTGCGGGCAAAACCCGCCATCAGCGGCGAGCGCTCGACGAGCAGCACCTCGGCCCTTTCGTTGCATGCGGCGACAGCAAGGCCGGCAGCGCCCGCCCCGGCGCCGAGATCGGCGACGCGCATCGGCCCCTTCCCCGTCACCAGCGCGGCGAGCAGCATGGCGTCCATGCCCGAACGATGGCCGATGCCCTTCGGCTGGACGACGTGGAAGCGGCCGTAGTGGAAGGCGTCGACGGTTTCGGTGACGGTCATGGGCAGGTCGTCCCCCGCGCGCGGGGGCGGCCTTGGCCATCCCCCCTCTGCCCTGCCGGGCATGTCCCCCACAAGGGGGAAGATTGGATCGTGGCACTGCTTTGCCCCAAGTCGATCTCTCCCCTTGTGGGGGAGATGCCCGGCAGGGCAGAGGGGGGTGCTCCGAATGCAGCCTTCACCGTGAAAACTACGACCCTCACGCCCGCAGCTCCGCTTCGAGCCCCGCATCCTTGAGGATCCGCCGGGCCTCGTCCGCCCGGTCGCTCTCCACCAGGAAGCGGCGGGGCAGCATGCCGAGCGAGCCTTCGAGGATGCTCATCGCCTGATCGGCGATCAGGCAATGGATTCCCGCCTCCTTCATCAGGCTTTCCGCGAAGGAGAGCAGGACGGCGTCGTTGGTGCGGATCAATTCGATCATTCCGGTCGTTTTCCAGCCATAATTCCCGAGGCGGGACAATTCGCCTCTTGCCGCAGGAAGCCCCGCTTTCTATTGTCTTTCAACAAAAATGAACAGGAGTCCGGGCATTTGGGCGTCGTGATACCGCTTGAAGAAGGCAAAAACAAACAGGCGTCTGTGAAGCCGCTCGTCGATCTCACGAAGGCCGACATGGAGCGGGTGAACCAGCTCATCCTGTCGAAAGCCGGCTCCGACGTCGCGATGATCCCGGAGGTCGCCAACCACCTGATCTCCTCCGGCGGCAAGCGCCTGCGCCCCATGCTGACGCTCGCCTCCGCCGCGATGTTCGGCTATGACGGCGACCAGCACATCAAGCTCGCCACCAGCGTCGAGTTCATGCACACGGCGACGCTCCTGCATGACGACGTGGTCGACGAGAGCGACATGCGCCGCGGCAAATCCACCGCCCGCATGATCTGGGGCAACCAGGCGAGCGTGCTCGTCGGCGACTTCCTGCTCGGCCAAGCCTTCAAGATGATGGTCGAGGTCGGCTCGCTGGAGGCCCTCGACGTGCTCTCCACCTCCGCCACCGTGATCGCCGAAGGCGAGGTGCTGCAGCTCTCCGTCGCCAAGAACATGGAGACGACCGAGGACGACTATCTCCAGGTCATCCGCGCCAAGACGGCGGCGCTCTTCGCCGCCGCCTCGGAAGTGGGGCCGATCATCGCCAATACCGGCCGGGCCGAGCGCAACGCGCTGAAATCCTACGGCATGAATCTCGGCCTTGCCTTCCAGCTCGTCGACGACGCGCTCGATTATGGCGGCAAGGCGGCCGATCTCGGCAAGAACACCGGCGACGATTTCCGCGAGGGCAAGATCACCCTGCCCGTCATCCTCGCCTGGCGCCGCGGCACGGCGGAAGACCGCGCCTTCTGGCGCGAGGCGATCGAGGGGGGAAAAAGCGACGACGCGAACCTCGAACGCGCCTTCGGCCTCATCACCCGCTATGGCGGGCTGACGGACACGATCGCCCGCGCCCAGCACTACGGCATGATCGCCCGCGACGCGCTCGCGCCCCTGCCGGCCTCGCCCTGGAAGAACGCGCTGCTCGAAGTCATCGACTTCTCCATCGCCCGCGTCAGCTGATCGGCGAATACGCGGTCCGGCAGGATTTTCTTGCCGCACCGCGCCAAAAAAGCCATTCTCTGCCGTCATGAGTCCGTGATTGATTTGGGCACGATCGTGGCTGAATTTGTCACGGCAATCCCCATAGGGCTACGGCACAGCTTCTGGCGAAAGGCATTTTGATGCGGCATTCCCTTCTCCTTCGGCTTCTCTCCGGCGTGGCGATCGCGGCCAGCATCGCGCTTGCCGGTACCCTGGCCGGCCCTCTGGCGGCATATGCGGAGGAAAAGCCGGCAGCCGCGGCCGCAGAGGAAAGGCCGTTCGATCCGTTGAGCGTCAACACCTTCTCCGGCGCCTTCCTCGCCGCCCGCACGGCCGATTTCGACAAGGAATACGAGACCGCCGTCGCGCTCTACAAGATCGCCCTGCAGTTCGACCCCACCAACAAGGACGTCAAGCAGCGCCTGATGGTGACGCAGCTGATGAACGGCGATTTCGAGGAGGGCGTGAAGCTTGCCGATGCGCTGCGCAACGATCCCGCCGTCGAGCGCATCACCGCCGTGGTGCGCGGCATGGAGGCGATCCGCAAGCGCGAATACAAGAGCGCCGAGAAGATCCTCGTCTACAGGGGGCCGAACGATCTCGACCGCATGATGAACGACCTCCTGCTCGCCTGGGCCAAGTTCGGCGACGGCAAGTCGAAGGAAGCGCTGAAGCTGATCGGCGGCATGGAGGGGCCGGACTGGCTCGCCATCTTCAAGAACTACCATGCCGGGGCGCTGGCCGCGGCGGCCGGCGACAAGGCAACGGCGCGCGCGCGCCTCAACGACGCCATCCTCGACCGCAACGGCGCGAGCGCCGCGCCCGACACCTTCATCCGCGCCGTGATGGCGCTTGCCCGCCTCGAGGCCCATGAGGGCAACAAGCAGAAGGCGCTCGACGCCATCTCGGTCGGCGACAACTTCATCACCAGCTATGCGCCGCTCAAAGCGCTGCGCCAGAGCATCGAGGCCGGAGAGAAGCAGGAGCAGCAGGTGCGCAACGCCGCGCAGGGCGCCGCCGCCGTGCTCTTCTCGATCGGCGGCGCGCTCAACCGCGACGGCGCGGAGGACATCGTCTCGCTCTACCTGCAGGCCGCCCGCGCGCTCGACCCGGACAGCGACGACATGCTGGTGCTGCTCGGCGGGCTGGCGGAGAACCAGAAGAAGCCGGAGCGGGCGATCGAATATTACCGCGCCGTGCCGGAAAAGTCGCCGATGCGGCGCATTTCCGAGCTGCAGCTCGGTCTCAACCTTGCCGATACGGGCAAGGTTCCCGAGGCGAAGAAGCACCTGCAGGAACTGATCGAGGCCGATCCGGCGGACCTGCGCTCCTATCTTGCGCTCGGCAGCGTGCTGTCGGACGCCAAGGACTACAAGGAGATGGCCAGTCTCTACGACCGCGCGGTCGCCGCCATCGGCCCGGTCCCGACACGCAACCACTGGAGCATCTTCTTCCAGCGCGCCATCGCCTATGAGCGGCTGAAGGAATGGGAGAAGGCCGAACCGAACTTCCGCAAGGCGCTGGAGCTGAACCCGGAACAGCCGCAGGTGCTGAACTACCTCGGCTATTCCTGGGTGGACATGAACATGAACCTCGACGAGGGCCTGGACATGATCCGCCGGGCCGTCAGCATCAAGCCGGACGATGGCTATATCGTCGATTCGCTCGGCTGGGCCTACTATCGCCTCAACCGCTTCTCCGACGCCGTGGCGGAACTGGAGCGGGCGGCGGAGCTGAAGGCGGGCGACCCGACGATCAACGACCATCTCGGGGATGCCTACTGGCGCGTCGGCCGCAAGCTGGAAGCCACCTTCCAGTGGAACCGCGCGCTCGGCCTGAAGCCGGAAGAGGCGGAAATCCCGAAGATCAAGCTGAAGATCGAAAACGGCCTGCCGGAACTGGAGAAGACCGAGCCGGCCTCCGCGGAAGCCAAGGACGAAAAGCCGGTGCAGAACCCCTCGCCCGAGGGCACGGCGGCCGACCGCAAGTCCTGACGCCGCATGGCTGACGCCGACGCCCTGTCGGGGTTCGCGGTCGTCGAGCCGGCCCCGGCCAAGATCAACCTCGCGCTCGCCGTCACCGGCCGGCGCGAGGATGGTTACCACCTCCTCGACAGCCTCGTGACCTTCACCGCCTTCGGCGACCGCATCGGCCTTGCGCCGGCGGCCGAGGACCGCTTCACCCTCACCGGCCGCTTCTGCGGAGCGCTTTCGGCCGAGGCCGACAACCTCGTCACCCGCGCGCGCGACCGGCTGCGCGCGGCGCTCGCCCCGACCGGGCAGGCGGCCCCGCCCGTGCACATCCATCTCGAAAAGAACCTGCCCGTCGCCTCCGGCATCGGCGGCGGCTCGGCGGATGCCGCCGCGACGCTGCGCGGCCTCATCTCGCTGTGGCGCGCGGAGCTGCCCGCCGACGGGCTGGATGCGCTTGCCCTCGGCCTCGGCGCCGACGTGCCGATGTGCCTTGCCAGCCGCCCGCTGCGCGCGCGCGGCGTCGGCGAGGCGATCACCCCCGTCGCCCTGCCGGCCCTTCCCATCGTGCTGGCCAATCCGCTCGTCGGCGTTTCGACGCCGGCCGTCTTCCAGGCGCTTGCCTCCCGGCACAACCCGCCGCTCGCCCTTGCGGGCGCCGCCGGCTGGGCGGAAGCGCTTGCGCGCCTGCGCAACGACCTGGAGCCCCCTGCCCGCCGGCTCTGCCCCGAGATCGCCGCGATCTCCGAAAGCCTTGCGGCCACCGGCGCCGGCCTCGTGCGCATGTCCGGTTCCGGCGCGACCTGCTTTGCGCTATACGATACGGACGCGGCTGCCGAGACCGCGGCGGCGGCGCTCTCCCGCCGGCATCCGCACTGGTTTTTCACCGCCACGCGCACGCTGGAAGCGCAAGGCAAAGGAGCCGACGATGGCGCATATTGACGAGACGAGGCCCTTCATCCCGGTCGGCATCGCCGTGCTCACCGTCTCCGACACGCGCACCCTCGACACCGACCGGTCCGGCGATACGCTGGTCGCGCGCATCAGGGAGGCCGGGCACCGCCTTGCCGACCGCGCCATCGTGACGGACGACGTGGCCGCGATCCGCGCCAGGGTGGAAACCTGGACGCGCGACGACGCGGTGGACGTGGTCATCACCACGGGCGGCACGGGATTTACCGGCCGCGACGTGACGCCGGAGGCGCTGGAGCCGCTGTTCGAAAAGCGCATGGACGGCTTTTCCGAGGTCTTCCATCGCATCTCCTACGACAAGATCGGCACCTCGACGATCCAGTCGCGCGCGACCGGCGGCGTCCTCAACGCCACCTTCATCTTCGCGCTGCCGGGTTCGCCCGGCGCCTGCAAGGACGCCTGGGACGGCATCCTGAAGGCGCAGCTCGACTATCGCCACATGCCCTGCAACTTCGTGGAAATCATGCCGCGGCTCGACGAGCACCTGAAGCGCACCGCCGGCTGACCCGCTCCCTTCCGGGGGAGTGGCGCGACATCGATGCCGACGCCGATTTCGCAATCGAGCTATCCGTCACCGACGGCGTGTTCCGCAACGATGTCCCGTCCTGGCTCAATCGATCCCCGCCCGCATGGCCTTCACGGCCCAGGCGGGCACCAGCTCCACGGCCAGCCGGCGCACGCCGGCGCCCGTCGCGATGTCGGCGAGCGTCATGCCGGTGCGCACCGCGGCCGAGGCCTGGCGCTTGCTGACGAGGTAGCCCTGCTCCAGCGGCACGCGACGGCGCGCAAGGCGCTGGAAGAACGGCCGGCGATGGCTGCGCGAGCCGAGGAACCGTGCGGGGTTGCGGTTGACCGACACATGGTCGACGACGGCATCCACCCAGCCCGACAGCGGCCGGGCGCCCGGCTCCAGCAGCAGCAGCCAGTCGCCGCGGGCCGAACGCACCACGTCCTTCATGTCCCAGCTCGTCAGGAAGCGGCAACCGGCGGCGTCCGCCACCTTGGAGGAACCGTCGCGCGAGCCGTGGTCGAGCACGATCACGTCGCGCACGATGCCCTCGACGGCGCCGGAAACCAGCGCCGACAATGTCTGCGCAAGCTCGGCCTCATTGTCCCGGCATTCCATGATGATGGTCAGCATGTCCTCCCATACCGCATTGCAGCATCGATTTCCACCGCGGGAACCCGCGAAGTTTCCCGCATGGTTAGGCGGCATGGTTAGCGGCGCCCCGAAATTTGTTCTTGCATTGTTCTCATTTGCGCGATAGGAATATAATCATTGAATCGGGGCCTGCCCCCGGCGGAGACACTCATGAACGATCTGGCCAGCCTGAGGCAGGGCGCGCTTGCGCCCGGCCACGCGAAAGACATTGCCGAAGCGCTGATGGCCGAGACGGGCATGCGCGTCGACAGCGAGCGCCGGCGCGGCCGGGGCGCGGGCCTCAACTTCACCGGCCGCTTCGAGCCGGTGACGCGCGAGACGGTCGATGACGGCTGGCAGACGCTGGAGGAACTGCCGCCCTTCAGAACCGAGGTGCAGGTGGAAAAGCCGCGCACCATCATCACGCGCAACGAATCGCCCGACATTCCCTTCGACCGCTCGATCAATCCCTATCGCGGCTGCGAGCACGGCTGCATCTACTGCTTCGCCCGGCCGACCCATGCCTTCATGGGCCTGTCCGCCGGCCTCGATTTCGAGGCACGGCTGTTTGCCAAGCCGGACGCGCCGAAGCTGCTGGAACGCGAGCTCTCCAAGCCCGGCTACAAGCCGCGCGTCATCGCGATCGGCACCAATACCGATCCGTACCAGCCGATCGAGAAGGAATGGCGCATCATGCGGCAGATCCTCGAGGTGCTGGACGCGGCAAACCATCCGGTCTCGATCGTCACCAAGTCGGCGCTCGTGCTGCGCGACATCGACATCCTTGCGCGCATGGCGGCGCGGGGCCTCGCCTGGGTCGGGCTTTCCGTCACCACGCTCGACCGCAAGCTCGCCCGCACCATGGAGCCGCGCGCCGCGACCCCGCCGCGCCGGCTGGAGGCCATCCGCACGCTCTCGCAGGCCGGCATTCCCGTCGCCATCATGATGGCGCCGATCATTCCCGGCCTCAACGACCACGAGATCGAGCGCGTGCTCGATTCGGGCAAGGCCGCCGGCGCGCTGGAGGCGAGCTATGTGCTGCTCCGCCTGCCGCTGGAGGTGAGCCCCCTCTTCCGCGACTGGCTGCTGCGCCACTACCCGGACCGCTACCGCCATGTCATGTCGCTGGTGCGCTCCATGCGCGGCGGCAAGGATTACGACGCCGAATTCGGCAAGCGCATGAAGGGCGCAGGTCCCTATGCCTGGCAGATCGCCCGCCGCTTCGAGATGGCGGCCAAGCGGCTGGAGCTGACCCGCACCCGCCGCAGCCTTGCCTGCGACCAATTCGTGCCGCCCTCGGGCAGCGGCGTGCAACTTTCGCTGCTGTAAGGCGGGAGGGGCCTCGCGCCTCGCCCGGCCGATTTGTCAGGGGAAAGCGGATCCGGCTTTCCCGAAAGGACTGACGGCACCGGGAAATCCAGCGCATCCTGTTCGGTCCGAACCGGAGAGCTGCGAAAACGAAACCCCGCCGGGCGCCCGCGCCCGGCCTCTTCTTCCGGTCTGCCTTTCCCCGGGGCATACCGGCGCTCCTCCGGCGTCCGCCTCCTGCCGGAGGGCTTGCAGGGAATCGGATGGATGTGCGAGGTTCGCCGCATGTCCCGTACCGCATCCTCCGATTCCCGCCTTCTTTTCGACCTGCCCGAGGGGCCGGATTTCCAGATGGAAGCCGCGGCCCTGAAGCGTGGCATCTGGCCGGTGGCCGGCACGGACGAGGCCGGGCGCGGCCCCCTGGCAGGTCCGGTCGTCGCCGCCGCCGTGGTGCTCGACCCGGACAACATCCCCGGCGGCCTCAACGATTCCAAGCAGCTCAATGCCGCCAGGCGCGAGGCGCTGTTCACCCTGATCCTGCAGTCGGCCTTCGTCTCCGTCGCCTCCAGCTCGTCGCGCCGCATCGATGCCATCGACATCCGCAAGGCGAGCCTCGATGCCATGCGCCGCGCCGTCGCGGGCCTGGAGATCGCACCGAAACTCGTGCTGGCCGATGGCCGCGACGTGCCGCCCGGCCTTGCCTGCGAGGGCCGCGCCGTCGTCAAGGGCGATGCCCGCTCGCTCTCCATCGCCGCCGCCTCCATCGTCGCCAAGGTGATGCGCGACCGCATGATGGCCCGCGCCGAGGACACCTATCCCGGCTACGGATTCGCCATCCATGCCGGCTACGCCACCGAAGTGCACCGCAGGGCCATCACGGATATCGGCCCCTGCCGGCTGCACCGCATGAGCTTCCGCCCGCTCCGGCAGGACTGAGCCCGGGGGGACGGCTCCCGCCTGCCTGCACGACCGGGTCCTTGCAAATCAGATAAGTGTATGCTTATCTCATTCCCATGATCGAGAACGAGATATTCAAGGCGCTTGCCGATCCCACGCGCCGCGCGATCTTCGAGAAGCTGGCGGACGGCGCGATGAATGCCAGCGCGCTGCGCGAGGGCATGGAGATCAGCCAGCCCGCCATGTCCCAGCATCTGGCGGTGCTGCGCCAGGCGCGGCTGGTGCGCGAGGAGCGGCAGGGACGGTTCATCAATTACAAGGTCGACCCGGACGGGCTGGCGCGCATTGCCGGATGGCTCGCGAAATATCGGGCCTACTGGCCGGCGCGGATCGACGCCCTGAAGGATTTGCTGAAGGACATGGACCAATGAGCGACAGGCAGGCCGAGCAGGCGACGGATCTCGTGCTCGAATATGAGCTCGACGCACCGACCGAAAAGGTCTGGCGGGCGATCAGCATTCCCGCCTTTCGCGAAAGATGGCTGCCGGGCGGCGCGCTCGCCGACGCCGAGCCGGTCCTGACCGCGCCCGGCAAGGAAATCCGCTACAGGCTGCGGGACGATGAGCCGCCCCATCTCGAAAGCCTCGTGGCGTTCCAGCTCCGTCCCAACGGGCAGGGCGGCACCACGCTCCGGATCGTCCATGGCCTTGCGGATGCGCGCGTCGTGCCGCGGCCCATCAACGACAATGGCAACGGGCGCACGCTGATGCGCGCCGCCTGACCTAACCCACCCCTCCCCGAAACAATCCGGAAGACAGGAGTTCGCCCATGCGCGAAACGATGCAACTCGTCCCTATGGTCGTCGAGCAATCCAGCCGGGGCGAACGCTCCTTCGACATCTATTCCCGCCTGCTGCGCGAGAGGATCATCTTCCTCAACGGCGAGGTGAACGACACCGTCTCCGCGCTCGTCTGCGCACAGCTACTGTTCCTGGAGGCCGAGAGCCCGCAGAAGCCGATCCAGCTCTACATCAACTCCCCCGGCGGCATGGTCACCAGCGGCTTTGCCATGTACGACACGATGCGCTACATCCGCGCGCCCGTTCACACGCTCTGCATGGGCACGGCCCGCTCGATGGGCTCGTTCCTGCTGATGGCCGGCGCGCCCGGCATGCGGGCCGCCCTGCCCAATGCCAGCATCCTCGTCCACCAGCCCTCCGGCGGCTTCCAGGGCCAGGCATCGGACATGCTCATCCACGCCGAGGAGATCCTGAAGACCAAGCAGCGCATGACGCGGCTCTATGCCCGCCATTGCGGGCGCAGCTACGAGGAGTTCGAACAGGCCATGGACCGCGACCGCTTCATGACGGCCGAGGAAGCGCTGGAATGGGGCCTGATCGACCGCATTCTCACCGAGCGCGAGATCGGCGAGGCGTATCGGACCAGCACATGACACGCCTTGTCATGGCATAGGCACAACGAAAAAGGCCGGATCGCTCCGGCCTTTTTCAGATCGATCGTGCGGGCGGCCTCAGTTGAGGCGGGCCTTCACTTCGCCGATGGCGTTGTCGAACAGCGCCTTGCCGGTGGCGGCATCGGCCTTGGTGGCGATGACCTTCTCGGCGGCGGCGACGGCGAGGTCGACGGCGGCGGCGCGCACGGCGTTGATCGCGTCGGCCTCGGCCTGACGGATCTTCTGCTCGGAGAGCGCCGTGCGGCGGGTGACGTATTCCTCGGTCTTCTGCTTGGCCTCGGCCGTCAGGGCGCTGGCCTCGCGTTCAGCGGCGGCGACGATGCTGGCGGCTTCCGCCTCGGCATCCTTGCGCTTGCGCTGGTATTCGGCGAGCAGGTGCTGGGCCTCCTCGCGAAGACGCTTGGCTTCCGCCAGCTCGTTCTGGATCTTCTCCGCGCGGGCGTCGAGACCCTTTGCCATCATGCCCGGAACCTTGAGGTAGGCGATGAGGGCGAGGAACAGGAGAAGGCCGACAAAGGCATAGAATGTTGCGTCGAATGCCATGGTGTCCTCCTTATTCGCCTGCGGCCGTCTTCACGGCGGAAGCGATCTCGGCCTTGGTGGCCTTGGCGCCGATGAGCTGCTCGACGAGGGCTGCCGTGGTTTCCTCGGCGATCGAGCCGACATCGGCAAGGGCCTTGGCCTTGATCTCGGCGATGCGGGTCTCGGCACCGGCGATCTTGTCCTGCAGCGAGGCTTCGATCTTGGCGCGCTCGGCGTCGGCCTTGGCCTTGGCTTCGTCGCGGGCGGTCGAGGCGATCGCATTGCCCTTGGCGCGGGCGCTGGCAAGGTCCTGCTCGTAGGACGCAATCGCGGCGTCGGCTTCCGCCTTCAGGCGGGAGGCTTCGTCGAGGTCCTGCGCGATACGGTCATGGCGCGTCTCGAGGATGCCGCCGATGCGCGGAATGACGACCTTCGACATGAGAAGGTAGAACAGACCGAAGGTGATCGCCAGCCACAGGAGCTGCGATGCGAACGTGGTCTGGTCGAAGGGCGGGAAAACGCCGGTGGCGTGCTCGTCGCCATGGGCCACACCCGTTTCGGTGTGCACTTCGCCTGCCGGCTGGGCCGCATGCGTATCCGTCTCATGCGACGTCGCAGGGGTTTCCGCCTGGGCGATTTCGAAAGGGGTGGACTCGGCCGATGCCGGGGTCACGGACATGCTCACCTCCAGGGGGCACTCTCAGATCTTGTACGGAACGTACGATGGACCACGGCCCGGAGGCCATGGTCCAGTCCTCGGCCGATATCAGACGGCGAAGAGGAGGAGGAGAGCGATGAGCAGCGAGAAGATGCCCAGAGCTTCCGTAACGGCGAAGCCGAATACGAGACGGCCGAACTGGCTGTCAGCAGCAGACGGGTTGCGCAGAGCGCCGGCCAGGTAGTTGCCGAAGATGTTGCCGAGGCCGAGAGCCGTGCCGGCGAGACCGAACGTGGCAAGACCTGCGCCGATGAACTTTGCTGCTTCCGCTTCCATGTTGAACTCCTTGAATGGGTTGTTGCGGCTTATGAGCGACGCCCGAGGGCGCCGACGACTGTTTCCTTAGTGACCACCCGGATGCACGGCATCGTTGAGGTACATGCATGTCAGAACTGCGAAGACGTAGGCCTGCAGGAACGACACGAGGAATTCGAGACCGGTCAGGGCGACGGTCATGAGAAGGGGCAGGATCGCACCGGCGACACCGACGGCGCCGAGCGCGCCGAGCGAGGTGACGAAGCCGGCGAAGACCTTCAGCGTGATGTGACCCGCCAGCATGTTGGCGAAGAGACGGATCGACAGGCTGATCGGACGCGAGAGGAACGAGATGACCTCGATCGAGACGACCAGCGGCAGCAGCGCGCCGGGAACGCCGGATGGCACGAAGAGCTTCAGGAAGCCGAAGCCGTGCTTGTAGAAACCGTAGACGACCACCGTGCCGATGACGAGGATGGCCAGGGCGAAGGTGACGATGATCTGGCTGGTGACCGTGAAGAAATAGGGCACCATGCCGAGCAGGTTCGCCGTCAGCACGAACATGAAGAGCGAGAAGACCAGCGGGAAGAACTTCATCCCGTGGCTGCCCGCCCCTTCCCGGAGCATCGAGGCGATGAACTCGTAGGACATTTCCGAGACCGACTGCATGCGGCTCGGAACGAGGCCGCGCTGGCCGGTCGTGAAGTAGAGGAAGCCTGCGGCGGCCGCGACGGTGGCGACCATGAAGAGCGAGGCGTTGGTGAACGAGAAATCGATGCCGCCGATTTCGATCGGAACAATCTTGTTGACCAGGAACTGATGGGTCGGATCGTTTGCCACCGTCTATCTCTCTCGCTTGCCCGCCTTGCGGCGGAAGTCACCCATGAATGGGACCGCGCCGTCAGGCGCCGTCCTTCGGTTTGGTCTCGTCCCGCCCGCTGCCGGCCTTGCCGGGCTCTCGCCCCGCCAGCCTGTCGACCGGATGGGGCGATGCCACCATGCCAGCCGCGCGCATGACGTTCAGAACGCCGGCACCGAAGCCGAGGAGCAGAAGAACGATCATCCCCCACGGCCCTGTACCTGCAAAATGGTCCAAAAGATAGCCCAGAAGCGCCCCGACGATGACAGCAGCGACGAACTCGCTCGAGAGCTTCATGGCCACCGCGTAGCCCTTGCGGCTCTCCGATGCCCGTGCCTCGGCGGCTCTATCCGCCCCGTCGTCCTTGCGCCGTTCCGCGAGTTCCGCATCCAGGCGCTTCAGCCGGTCTTCCAGACTTTTCTTCTGTTCGTCGGCCATGGCGTTCTCCCGTTTCGTTCCGCGGCGCTTTCGCCCCATTGCGGACATATTGAAGGCTAGGATTCAAGCCATATCCGACCCCTTTCGAAGTCGGGCGCAACATAGTTTTAGGTGCCGGCATAGTCAAGGCATGGCGAAGCTTTGCGCAGCAGCAAATATTATGAAATAAATCAATAGATTAGCCGGAATCACGCATCAGGCGCGACCGATCGTCCCGGGAATCGCGAAGGCTGTGGCGCGGACTCACCCCGCCCCGCCCCTCAGCGCTCCTCAGCTCCAGCCGCCGCCATAGGTGCGGTAGAAGATGTGCTTGCCGATCTTGGCCACCCGCTTCATCGTACGGCCCCAGGGCGGGTTCACATAGGTCGCGTGGTAGTGGGTGGACGAGCCGACGTCGTCGAACCAGATCTTTCCGGCGGTGACCGCCATGGCGATCTCCTTGGCGGTCTTCCAGTGCCAGGGCGAGAGGATCAGGTCGGGAATGCGGTCGCAGGCGAAGGAGAACTGGCAGCGGTTGCGCCAGTTTTCGTTCTGGTAGACGACGCCGCAGATGGTCTTCGGATAGGCGGGGTTGCGCACGCGGTTGAGAATGACCTGCGCGACGGCGGCCTGGCCCTTCAGCTCCTCGCCGCGCGCCTCGAAATAGATGCCTTCGGCAAGGCACTTCTGCTCCTTGGCGGTGAAGACCTCCGCCGGCAGCGGCGTGGCCGCCCAGGCGTGATCGTCCGGCGAGATATCGGGCACGAAGCGGCCGAGTTCCGTCTTCGGCTTGAGGATCGAATCGAAGGGCGATTCCCGGGCGTAATCCGGCTCGACGCGGGCATAGGCGGTCGCCAGCACGTCGGCATTGTCATTGGTGACGAGGCTTGCGATGACGGGCGAGACGCCGGGATTCCTGCGCACCGGCTCCTTCTTGTAGAAGGCGGTGGCGATCTCGATTTCCTTGCCCTTGATCTGCGGCTTGGCGAAGGCCATGCGCTGGCCGGTGTCGAAGGCGGGCGAGAGCAGGAAGCTGGTGCGATCGAGAATCGAGCCGGCGGCAAAGCCCTTCGGCGGCGTCACCGGCAGGACGGCGACGATGCGGCCCTTCTTGTCGCGGCGGTTGACGCGGTCCTCGTCGGGAATGCCGCCCTTGCCCTTGTGCTCGCTGCGCAGCGCCGCCGTGACGCCGCCCGGCAGCTCCACGCCCGCGCCGCTTTCGATGCCTCCGGTCGTCATGGCGTCGGCGAAGGCGATCTCGACCTCGTGGATCGAGCCGGCGGGCGAGCGGGTCAGCACCATGGTCTGGTTGCCGCCCTTGCGGTTGAGGCCGGCGAGATAGGTGGCAAGGTCCGTATGGGCGGCCGGCGTCGGAAAGGTGGCGACGAGGCCGAGGCCGGCGGCCAGGGGGATTTTCCACTCCCGCTTCAGATAGGCGAGGAAGCGGCCGGCCGCCGCATGACGAATGCTACGCTTACGCAACTTCTTACTCCGCACGCATGCGCAGGCGCGCCGCCATTGTCGATGGCGTGTCCTCCTGCCCGAAACTGACTGTATGGGAGCCCTTCCGCGCCGAAGCACGGGCCCGAAGCGGCTCGTTGTCAGGGTAAAATGAAGCATTAACCTTGATGGTTGGTTAATGCTGATAAACGGCTTTCGGGGAGGCGTTCACCTCCCCTTCACGTTTTCGTCAGATCACGACATGCGAGCCGAGCTCGACTACGCGGTTGGTCGGCAGGCGGAAATAGTCGGACGGGTCGGTGGCGATGTTAGCGAGCGCGATGAAAAGCCGGTCCTGCCACATGGGCATGCCCGATTCGGCGTCGGGCACCAGCTTGCGGCGGCCGAGATAGAACGAGGTCGACATGATGTCGAACCTGTGCCCCGCCTTGCGCATCAGGCCGAGCGCCTGGGAAACGTTCTGCGTCTCCATGAAGCCGAAATGCATCTCGATGCGCGAGAACCGCTCCGAGATCTTCTCGACCGAGAACCGCTGGGCCGGAGCGACGCGCGGCGTGTTGGCGGTCTTGATCGTCAGGATGAAGTTGCGCTCGTGCAGGACGTGGTTGTGCTTGATGTTGTGCAGCAGCGCGGCGGGGGCGAAGTCCGGATCGCTGGTGAGGAAGATCGCCGTGCCGGTGACCTGCACCGGGGCATGCGCGCCGGGCCTTTCCACGGACTTGACGAAGGCGGGCAGCGGCACCTCGATGCGCCGGGTCTTTTCGCGCAGGATCCTCGTGCCGCGGGTCCAGGTCCACATCAGGACGACGACGGCGCCGGCGATCATGACCGGCACATAACCGCCGTCGACCACCTTGAGCAGGTTCGCGCCGAGGAAGGTGAGCTCGAGCAGGAAGAGCGGCAGCAGCGCCGCGGCGGCGGCAAGCGGCGTCCAGCGCCAGCGCCTGCGCAGGAACTCGAAGGCAAGCACGGTCGTCACCACCATCGCCCCGGTGACGGAAATGCCGTAGGCGGTCGCCAGCGCTTCCGAGGAACCGAAAATGAAGACGAGCAGCATGACGCCGAAGAGCAGCACCGTGTTGACGCCCGGCAGATAGATCTGGCCGGTCTGGGTCTCGGACGTGTGGAAGATCTCCATGCGCGGCAGGAAACCGAGATGGATCGCCTGGCGCGTCAGCGAGAAGGCGCCGGTGATGACCGCCTGGCTGGCGATGATCGTTGCGAAGGTCGCAAGGATGACGACCGGCAGCAGCGCCCATTTCGGGAACATCAGGAAGAACGGATTGGCGATCGTCTCGGGATGGGAAAGCACCAGCGCGCCCTGGCCGAGATAGTTCAGCGTCAACGCCGGGAAGACCAGGCAGAACCAGGCCCACTGGATCGGCCGCCGGCCGAAATGGCCGAGGTCCGCATAGAGCGCCTCCGCCCCCGTCACCGTCAGGAAGACCGCCCCCAGCACGACGAGGCCGACATAGCCTTCGTTATACATGAACAGCACGGCATAATACGGGTTGAAGGCGGCCAGGATGCCGAGGTCGTCGCTGATATGGCTGATGCCGCCGAGGCCCATGACGATGAACCAGAGGGCGGTGATCGGGCCGAAGAACTTCGACACGGCGGCCGTGCCCCAGGACTGCACGGCAAACAGCATGACGAGGATGACGACGGAGATCGGCACGATATAGTCGTCGAGCGTCGGCGTCACGAGCTTCAGGCCCTCGACGGCGGAAAGGACGGACAGCGCCGGCGTGATCATCGCATCGCCGATGAAGAGCGCCGCGCCGGCCGCCCCCATGAAGAAGAGCACGGTGGCATGCCGGCCCGCGGTCTTCGTGAGAAGCGCCAGCAGGGAGAGCGTGCCGCCCTCGCCGTGGTTGTCGGCGCGCAGCAGGAAGAGCACGTATTTCAGCGTGACGATGACCGTCAGCGTCCAGATCATCAGCGAGATGAGGCCGACGACCTCCTCGCGCACGAGACCGTCGCCGGCGACCGGGCGCAGCGCCTCGCGCAGGGCATAGAGCGGGCTCGTGCCGATGTCGCCATAGACGACGCCGACGGAGCCGAGCGCGAGAAGGAACAGCGTGCGCGCCCTGCTGCGGGAATGCGGAGCGCCGGCGGCATGTGCTTGCATGGGACGATCAGGCCTAGAGCCAGCCTTTCCAGCGGAAGAAGAAAAAGGGGAGGATCGCCGACAGCACCATGGCGGCCAGCGTCAGCGGATAAGCCGCGGGGATGTGCAGTTCCGGCATGAACTCGAAGTTCATGCCGTAGGTCGATGCGATCAGCGTCGGCGGCAGCAGCACGACGGAGGCGATCGAGAAGATCTTGATGATGGCGTTCTGCTCGAGGTTGATGAGGCCGAGCGAGGCATCGAGCAGGAAGGTGATGTTACCGGCGACGAAATTGGCGTGCTCGGAGAGCGACTGCACGTCCCGCGTCACCGTGCGGCAGAGCTCCAGGCTCTCGCGATCGGACTGCAGCGCCGGCAGGCCATGCAGGAAGGTCAGGACACGCGAGAGCGACATCAGGCTGTCACGCGTCTTGGCGACAAGGCGGTGGAGCGCGGAGACCTGCACGACGCGGTCTTCCAGATAGCGCGGCGGGCGGCGGCTCAGATGCCGCTTGTCGCCGAACACTTCGAGCGAGAGCTTGTCGGCGCGTGAAACCGCGATCTCGAGGATTTCGGCGGTGCGGTCGGCGATGGTTTCCAGAAGCCGCGTGATCATCACGATGGGCGTGCCGCAGCCGCCCGGAATGCGGTGCATCGCGCTCTTGAACAGGGAGAAGGAGCGCGGCTCGGCATAGCGCACCGTCAGCAGCCGGTCCGGCGTGAGGATGAAGGCGACGTCGGTCAGGTGCGGCAGGTCGCTTTCCGCCTTCACCATCAGCGAAGCCGTCATGTAGGCCGCGTTGCCGTCCGTATAGAGCCGGCTCGACGGCTCGATGTCCTTCAGTTCGTCGCGCGTCGGCACGTCGATCGACAGGACCCGCTCGATCACGGCCTCGTCGTTGCGGGTGGGTTCGAGCAGATCGACCCAGACGGCGCCGGCAAGGGCCTCGGCGGCCGCAGAATCGGTTTCTGCCGGCAGGGCGCGCGCCTCGCCGTTGGGGCGGAAAACCGTGATCACCGGCGAATGGCTCCGGGAAGGACCATCGCTCACACTCCTGACTGGACGCCACGCTTCAGCGGTCGGCCGCGCATATTGCGCGGCGCAACATAAAAAGCAAGGCCATGGCGGGCAACGCGCCGGGGCGCGAAAGGTTCGGCTATTCGAAGACGATCGCCGGCGCGCCGCGCGCGCCCTTGCCCTCGATCGCCTGGAGTTCCTGCCAGACGCGCGTGGCGATCGCGCGATAGGTCTTCGCCGCCGCGCCATCCGGATTGGAAACGACGACGGGCGTGCCGGCATCGGAGGTCTCGCGGATATCCATGGTCAGCGGCACCTCGCCGAGGAACGGCACGCCGATGCGCTCGGCCTCCTTGCGCGCGCCGCCATGGCCGAAGATGTCATAGCGGTTGCCGGTGTCGGGCGCGATGAAATAGCTCATGTTCTCGACGATGCCGAGCACCGGCACCTCGACCTTCGAGAACATGTTGAGGCCCTTGCGCGCATCGATGAGGGCAAGGTCCTGCGGGGTGGAGACGATGACGGCGCCGGCGAGCGGCACCTGCTGGGCCATGGTGAGCTGCGCATCGCCCGTGCCCGGCGGCATGTCGACGACGAGCACGTCGAGCTCGCCCCAGGCGACCTCGCGCAGCATCTGCATCAGCGCCGACTGGATCATCGGCCCGCGCCAGATCATCGCCACCTCCTCGTCGACGAGGAAGCCCATGGACATGACCTTGATGCCGTAGTTCTCCATCGGCTTGATCGTGCGGCCTTCGAGCTGCTGCGGCCGGCCGGAGATCTTCAGGAGCCGCGGCATGGACGGGCCGTAGATATCGGCGTCGAGGATGCCGACGCGAAGGCCGTTCGCCTTCAGCGCCAGGGCGAGGTTGACGGAGGTGGTGGATTTTCCGACGCCCCCCTTGCCCGACGCAACGGCGATGATGGCGCCGACGCCGGGAATGCCGGACTTCGCGCGCTGCGGCGGCTGGCCGGGCGCGGCATGGGCATGGCCGGCATGGCCGTGCGCATCGCCGCGGCCGGGGGGCGGCGGGGTCGGCGCGCGGGCGGCGGCCGGGCCGGAAGCGGCGCGCTTGTCCGCCGTCAGCGCCACCATGGCGGCCTTGATGCCGGGGATTTCCTTGACGACGCGCTCGGCGGCGGCGCGCATCGGGTCGAGCTCGCGGGCGCGCTCGGCCGGCACGGTGATCGAGAAATAGGCTTTGCCGTCGGAGATGAAGACATCCGAGACGAGGCCGAGGTCGACGATGTTGCCATCCATGTCCGGGCCGCGCACCGTGCGCAGCCGTTCCAGCACCTGTTCCTTGCTTACATCCGTCATGAAACCCTCGATCGACCCGTCGCGGCATCAGGCCGCGGCCCTTTTTTCCGTAGATAGTGCACGGAAAGGCGCTCGCCAAACGTTTTCGCCCGCGACCGAAAGCCCCGGCTCCCGCTCAGGCGATCAGCCCGCGGCGGATGGCCTTGACCACGGCCTGGGTGCGGTTGACCGCCTCCAGCTTGCGCGTGACCTGGTTGAGGTAGTGGTTCACCGTATGCTCGGACAGGCCGAGGATTTCGGCGATCTCCAGGCTGGTCTTGCCCGCCGCGGTCCAGCTGAGGCACTGGATCTCGCGCTCGGTGAGCACGACCTGGCCGGATTTCCAGGCCGCGCCGATCTCCGCGAGCCGGTTGAAGAGGTGGACGGAGATCATCTGCAGCATCAGCCGCTCGTCGCGGCCGAGCGTCGGGCTCTCGCCGCCCCAGACGACGGCGCCGCGGTTGCCGAGCGCATCGTGCACGGGGAAAAAGTGGCCGGCCAGCATGCCGTGGCTGGTCATCGCGCCCACCAGCTCGGTGAAATCCAGCTGCTCGGAGGATTCGCCGATCCATTCCCGCATGTCATAGGAGAACGGCACGGTGGTAAGCCGCAGCTTACGGATGCCGGCGCTGTGGCGAACCATGCGTAGCGCATCGTATTTTCCGAGGATTTCCTGCGGCCAGTTGCTGACGATGGAATAGGCCGACAGCTTCTCCGCCTCGAAGCCCGGCAGGTTGAAGACGATGAAAAATTTGAGCCCGTATTCCTCGCACTTGCGCCGCATATAGCGCACGATGTCGAACTGCGTTTCGAGAGCGGCGATCTCGCTGCCTTCGTCCCGTAGCTGGTTGTCGGTGCTGCTCGTTTCGTCAGCCGTCATGGTCCCCCGCAATTTTGTTCTTAGCCTTGGGCATTTGGAGCGGAACCGCACGCATTCCAGAAAGTCGCAAGGTTTTTTTATGCATCAGTTCAAAAGCCCAGCGCGAATCGCCTTGGCGACCGCCTGGACCCGGTTGACGGCATCGAGCTTGCGCGTCGCCCGGTTGAGATAATGATTGACCGTATATTCCGAAAGGCCGAGGATTTCAGACATTTCCACGCTCGTCTTGCCGGCCGAGGCCCAGGACAGGCACTCGATCTCGCGGCGCGAGAGCGAAACGTTCTGCCGGCGGCCGGCGCGCAGCTCGACGACTTCGGTGAAGATGAGGTTCGCGACCGCGTTGAGTTCGGCCATCTCACGCGGATTGAGCACGTCGCGCGTGCCGCCGAAGGCCAGCGCGCCGCGCAGGCCCACCGAATTGTGGGCCGGGAAATAGGCCCCGCGCGACAGGCCGTGCCGTTCGAAGAGGCTCGCCGCGATCGCCGCCTTGCCATCGGCCCTGCGCCGGTTCGTGCGGTCCGCATCATAGGTGAAGGGGTTGGTGCTCTGGCGCAGGCGCTCGATGACGGGGCTGCCGAAGATCAGGCCGGCATGGTCGTATGTCTTGAGCATCTCGTCCGGCCAGGACGTCAGCAGCACGTTGGAGGAGAAGTCGGTCGAGGTTTCCGACGGGACGTTGATCAGGAGGTAGCCGCGAAGGCCGTAGTGCTTGGTCAGGCTGTCCAGCGTCTCGGCGACGTCCTCCTGCGAGCCCAGCGTCGCCGGATCCGGGTCCCGCCGATGCCGGAACCGCGCAGACGCCGTATGAAATCGATCCGCCATATCCATCTTCCTTCAGCACGCACGCGCCCGTGCGGCAAAAATGCCGTCACAATGCACTGCTTGCTCCAGGAACCCCCGTATCCCAATGCAAGTATGTTCGATGAACCGCGCCTCAAGTCCGCGGCGAGCGACGCAACTCGTGAGCTGGTCGTGAGGGAAGCTAATGATGCCCCAACTCCACGTCCAGCGCGATTTTCTAATTTACCGTAAAATGGCGCCATAAGACAACCATGCCATCATTTACGGACCTTGCCTCTCGACTTACCGTTGCGGACCGAGGCGGGCCGACAATTCCGCCATGATGGCGCCGGCCGCATGCCGCACGCGCGGCGCCCAGTCGTCGAGCTGCGCCTCACCGACGCGATAGGCCGGCCCCGTCACGGAAACGCCGGCGACGAGCGCGCGGCCGGCGTCGAAGACCGGGGCGGCGACGCAGCGGATGCCCGGTTCGTGCTCCTCCCGGTCGAAGGCGATGCCGCTCAAACGGATCTGCGCCAGCTCGTCGAGCAGCGCCGCCCGGCTGGTGATCGTCTGCGGCGTGAACCGGCGGAACTCCAGGCCGGACAGGAGGGCGTCGAGCGCCTCGGCATCCAGCGCGGCGAGCGCCGCCTTGCCGACGCCGGTGCAATAGGCCGGCGAGGCATTGCCGATCTGCGAGTTCATGCGCACGGCCTGCCGGCTCTCCACCTTGTCGAGATAGATGATCTCCCGCCCGCGCAGGACGCCGAGATGCACGGTCTCGCCGGTCTGCCGGTGCAGCGCCTCGAGGAAGGGCGCGGCGACGGCGCGGAACTCGTTGCGCGCCCAGCTGGCGGAAGCGAGCTTCAAGAGGCGCAGGCCCGGCACATAGGCATGGTCGGGACGCAGCTCCAGCAACCCCTCCTGCACCAGATGGGAGAGCTGCCGGTGCAGCGTGCCGCGCGGCTGCCCGCTGACGGCGAGCACGTCGGTGAAACGCATCGGGCGCTCGGCGAGCGCCACGGTCTCCAGGACGGCCATCGCCTTGCCGAGCGTGCCGGTGCCCCCCTCCTCGTCCCGCTCGTTCGCCATTGCCACATCCCCGCTCGTCCCTTGACAGGCTGCCATGGTAACGAAATAATTCCGAATAATCAAACTCAGTTCCAAATAATGGAATTTTCTGGAGACCATCGATGACAGGGCGTTATCCGGACCTTGCAGGACAGGGCGTGCTCGTCACCGGCGGCGGCTCGGGCATCGGCGCGGCGCTGGTCAGGGGGTTTGCCGCTGCCGGCGCCCGCGTCGCCTTTCTCGACATTGCCGAGGTGGAGAGCCGCAACCTGGTCTCGGAACTCGAAGGCGCGGTCGGGCACCTGCCCCATTATATACGGACGGACCTGCGTGACATCGATGCGCTGCGCCGGGCGGTCGATGAAGCGGCCGCTGTGCTCGGTGGCCTCAGCGTGCTCGTCAACAATGCGGCGCGCGACGACCGGCACGATCTGGAGACCGTGGAGCCCGACTATTGGGACGAGAACCAGGCGGTGAACCTGCGCCACCACTTCTTCGCCGCCCAGGCCGCCGCACCGCATATGCGGGCAGCCGGCGGCGGGGCGATCGTCAATTTCTCCTCCATCGCCTTCCTGCTCAACATGGGCGAGTTTCCCGGCTATTCCACCGCCAAGGCCGGCATTGTCGGCCTTACCAAGTCGCTCGCCGGTCGGCTCGGGCCGGACAATATCCGCGTCAACGCCATCCTGCCCGGCATGGTGCTGACCGAGCGGCAGAAGCGCCTGTGGATCGACGAGGCGGCGGTGGCCGGCGGCATCGCCCGCCAGTGCCTGAAACGCTCGCTCATCGCCGACGACATGGTCGGCCCCTGCCTTTTCCTGGCGTCGGAGGCCTCCGGCGCCATAACCGCACAAACGCTCATCGTCGACGGAGGCATGCTCTGATGACCACACCCGAACCCGCTTATGTCGCGGTCGACTGGGGGACCTCCAGCTTCCGCCTCTGGCTCATCGGCAAGGACGGCGACGTGCTCGCCGAGCGCCGCAGCGGCGAAGGCATGACGACCGCCGCCCGCACCGGCTTTGCCGAGGTGCTGCAAAGCCACCTTGCCGCCGTCTCGGCACCCGCCGGCCTGCCGGTGCTGATCTGCGGCATGGCCGGGGCCAAACAGGGCTGGGTCGAGGCCGGCTATCTCGATACGCCCGCCGCGCTTGCCGACATTCCCGCCGCCGCCGTGCGCATTCCCGGCGCTTCCGCTGACATCCGCATCCTGCCCGGCCTTGCCCAGCGCGACGCGGCCGCGCCCGATGTCATGCGCGGCGAGGAGACCCAGCTTCTCGGCGCCGCCGCCGCGCTCGGCGAAGGCGACCACCTCGTCTGCATGCCCGGCACGCACAGCAAGTGGGTGCGCCTTTCCGGCGGAAAGGTCGCGGGGTTCTCCACCTTCATGACCGGTGAGCTGTTCGAGGCGATCGCCAGGAACACGATCCTCAGCCACGCCATCGCCGAGGCCGGGGCGATTGCCGGCGACAACGCCGCCTTCCGCGCCGCAGTCGTGCGCATGGTGGCCAATCCGGCGCTTGCAACGAGCCAGATCTTCTCCGTGCGCGCCGGCTCGCTGATCGCGGGGCTTTCGCCGGTGGATGCCAAGGCACGCCTTTCCGGCACGCTGATCGGGCTGGAGATCGCCGGAGCCCTCTCCCTCGTCGCCGAGGGCACGCCCGTCACGCTCGTCGTGTCCGGCGGGCTCGGCGCACTCTACAAGGACGCCCTTGCCGCCGCCGGCATCGCCCCCACCGTCATCGACGCCGATACCGCCGTGCGCGACGGCCTTGCCGCGGGCGCGAAGGCCCTCTGGTCCCTTTGAACATGAACTGCAACCCATTCCGCTCACCCCGGACCTGCTCCCGAGAAAGCTGAACCGATGAACCGCATCCCCTTCCCCCCGATGAAATACCCGCTGATCGCCATCCTGCGCGGCCTGAAGCCGGGCGAGACCCAGGCTGTCGTCGGCGCCCTGATCGAGACGGGTTTCACCGCGATCGAGATCCCGCTGAACTCGCCCGATCCCTTCGCCTCGATCGAGACCGCCGCGAAGATGGCGCCCGAGGGCTGCCTGATCGGTGCCGGCACGGTGCTGACCGTCGCGGATGTCGACCGGCTCGCCGATGTCGGCGGGCGGCTGATGGTGAGCCCGAATGTCGAGCCCGACGTCATCGCCGCCGCCGCCGCCAAGGGCATGGTGACGATGCCGGGCGTCTTCACGCCGACCGAAGCGCTCGCCGCCGCGCGCGCCGGGGCGACGGGGCTCAAGTTCTTTCCCGCCAGCGTGCTCGGCCCTGCCGGCATCCAGGCGATCCGCGCCGTGCTGCCGGCCGACCTGGAGATCGCGGCCGTCGGCGGCGTCTCGGAAAAGAACTTCGCCGACTACGCCGCGATCGGCATCCGCAGCTTCGGCCTCGGCTCCAGCCTCTACAAGGCGGGCATGGGCGCCGACGAGGTGCGCGCCCGCGCCCGCGCGACGGTCGAGGCCTATGATGCGGTGTATGGAGGCGGAAAATGAGCGAGACCCATTCCTTCACCGGCCGCATCCTGTGCGAGACGGCCTGCGAGCTCGGCGAAGGCCCGACCTACGATCCGGCGACGGGCACGGCCTACTGGTTCGACATCATGGGCCGCACGCTGCATGAACTGCACCTTGCGACGATGACCAAGGCGACGCATGCCCTGCCCTTCCTCGGCAGCGTGCTCGCCGTCGTCGATCCGGAGCGCCAGCTCATCGTCTCCGACCAGGGGCTTTTCCTGCGCAGGGTCGCCGATGGAGCGCTCAGTCCCTTCGTCACGCTGGAGGACAAGGCGCAGAACCGCTCCAATGATGGGCGCGTGCATCCGTCCGGGGCGCTCTGGGCGAGCACGATGGGCCGCAAGGCGGAAAAGCATGCCGGCGCGATCTATCACATTGCCGGCGGAACGGTGACGAAGCTCTTTTCCGACATCACCATCCCGAACGGCATCTGCTTCTCGCCGGATGGCCGCATCGGCTATTTCACAGATACGGACGTCAACCATCTGATGCGCGTCGCGCTCGACCCGAAGACCGGCCTGCCCGCCGGCGCGCCCGAGGTCCTCGGCGACGAGACCGGCACGCCGGGCGGCATCGATGGCTCGGTCTGCGATGCGGACGGGCTGATCTGGAACGCACGCTGGGGCGCAAATGCGGTCGATGTCTACAAGCCCGACGGCACGAAGATCGCCCGCCATCTGGTGCCGGCCGCGCAGGCGAGCTGCCCGGCCTTCATCGGCGACAAGGCCGACCGGCTGCTGGTGACATCCGCCTGGCAGGGCATGGACGCGGCCGCACGCCTTGCCGATCCGCATGCCGGCCAGACTTTCGAACTCGGCCTCTCCGTGAAGGGGCGTTTCGAGCCGGCATTCGCGCTCTGAAGATACATACGGCTGGAGCGGGCCGCGGCCCTGCGCCCGCTTCCCGCGTCAAAAATGCATGGCGGCAATCAAAAAGAAGGCAATTTTCATCGGAACCAAAAACGGATGTCGCCGTTCCTTGTCCATCAGCCGGTGCGGACGGCCCCTCTAAAGACCGCCGCGCCTTGATGCCAACGAGACGAAAGGCAGGTTCAAGATGACCAATAAACTTCTCACTTCCGTTGCCGCTGGTGCACTCTTCCTCGGCGCGGCCCTGGCCCCGGCAGCCTTTGCGCAGGATACCAACCAGCCGGCCGCCGGCGAAACCCAGACCCTGGAGCAGCAGCCGGGTATGACCGGTGACGACGCCACGGGCACCACGCCCGGCGACACCGCAGCAACCCCGACCACGCCGACGACCGAGGATACGGCCCAGACGCCGGAAACCGGCACGGCCACCGAAGACACGGCTCAGACCCCGGCAACGACCCCGACCGAGGACACGGCACAGGCGCCGGCTGCCGGCGGTGACTATCTGACGGCCCAGTCGCCGGAACAGATCAGCGCCAACACCTATCTCGGCCAGGCCGTCTACAACAGCGCCGATGAAAGCATCGGCAAGATCTCCGATCTGATCATGGAGAAGGACGGCGGCATCACCGCAGCCGTTGTCGGTGTCGGCGGCTTCCTGGGCATCGGCGAAAAGTGGGTCGCCGTTCCGTTCGAGAAGATCTCGATCACGCAGATCCCGGATTCGGACGATGTCAAGCTGACGACGACCGAAACCGCCGAGAGCCTGCAGGCCGCGCCGGAATTCAAGACCACGGCGCAGCAGGTTGCCGAACGCCAGGCCACGACCCCGGTCGATACCTCGACGACCTCGTCGACGACCGACACGGGCACGGCTCCGGCCACCCAGCCGGTCGAATAATCCGGCAGGTTCATTCTGATCTCCAGCCCGGTGGCCATCCCTGCGCCACCGGGTTTTTCTTTTGCACTATGCTTTTTTGACGTGCGCGTTTCCCCCCTCTGCCCTGCCGGGCATCTCCCCCTCAAGGGGGGAGATTGGATGGAGGACCATTTCGCCCATCTCCAGCGTTGCGATTCGAGCAGGGTTCCTGCTCCTTGCCGATCTCCCCCCCCTTGAGGGGGAGATGCCCGGCAGGGCAGAGGGGGAGCAGCCGCAAATGCGCGCTTGAAACTCCTTCAATACCAGGCGTCGGCCACGGCGACCTTCTTGCGGTCCATGTAGTCGCAAAGCGCCTCGTCGATGGCGGCATCGAGCGGGGGCGCCTGGTATTCGGCGAGCGTCTTCTTCCACTGGCGGTTGGCGCGGGTCGCCATGTCCGTCGAGCCGCCCTCCTCGCTCCATTTCTCGAAGGGCTCGTTGTCGGACAGGGCCGAATCCCAGAAGGCGGTCTGGTAGTTGCGCATCGTGTGGTCGCAGCCGAGGAAATGGCTGCCGGGGCCGACCTGGAGGAAGGCGTCCATGGCCAGCGTGTTGTCGTCGACCGTGACGCCGGCGAGATAGGAATGCAGCGCGCCGCAGAGGTCGGCATCCATCACGAACTTCTCGTAGGACATGGAGAGCAGGCCGTCGAGGAAGCCGGCGGAATGCAGGATGAAGTTGGCGCCGCAATGCACCGCCGACAGCATGGACATCAGGCCTTCCTGCATGGCCTGGCCGTCCGGCAGCTTGGAGTTCGAGAAATTGCCGGCGCAGCGCAGCGGCAGCTTCAGGCGCCGGGCGAGCTGGCCGACGACCATGGAGCCGATGGCCGGCTCCGGCGTGCCGAAGGTGGGCGAGCCGGAGCGCAGCGACATGGAGGAGAGGAAATTGCCGAAGATGACCGGCGCGCCCTTCCTTTCAAGCTGGGTCAGCGCGCAGCCGGCCAGCGTTTCGGCGAAGGACTGGGCGATGGCGCCGGCATTCGTCACCGGTCCCATGGCGCCGCCGAGAATGAAGGGCACGATGACGGCGGCCTGGTTGGCGCGGGCATAGGCGCGCAGGGATTTCGTCATCGTGCCGTCCCAGACGAGCGGCGAATTGACGTTGACATTGCCGAGGATGACGCAGTTCTTGTCGACGAAATCGGCGCCGAACAGGATGCGCGCCATGTCGATGGAATCCTCCGCGCGCTCCTCCGCGGTGATCGAGCCCATGAAGGCACGGTCGGAATATTTGATGTGGCTATAGACCATGTCGAGATGGCGCTTGTTGACGGGAATGTCGACCGGCTCGCAGATCGTGCCGCCGGAATGGTGCAGCCAGGGGCTCGACTGGGCGAGCTTGATGAAGTTGCGGAAGTCCTCCAGCGTGCCGTAGCGCCGGCCCTTGTCGAGGTCCATGACGAAGGGCGAGCCATAGGCCGGCGAGAAGACCACCTTGTTGCCGCCGATCTCGACATTGTTGGCGGGGTTGCGGGCGTGCTGGGTGAACTCGGCGGGCGCGGAGGAGACGATCTCGCGCAGCATGCCGGGCTCGAAGCGCACGAGCAGACCCTCCACCTTCGCACCGGCGCACTTCCAATGGTCGATGGCGGCGGGATCGTCGCGGAACTCGATGCCGACCTCGGCCAGGATGCGGTCCGCCGCCCGCTCGATCTTCTGCAGGTTCTCTTCCGACAGCACGTCGTAGGTCGGGATGCCCCGCACGATATAGGGCACGCCGAGCGCCTTGGCGCCACCCTCCCGCCGGGCCGGACGTCCCCTCACTCTGCGTGCCGGTGCTTCGATCGTCGCTGCGTCTGCCATTGTCGCCTCCATAATCCAGAACGAGGCTAGGCGTGATTGAGTGCCTTGTGACGCTGGAAAAAACTTACGAAGACTATAAGCTGTATTTATGGAAACCCTGCGCCGTCTGCTCCCCTCCGCCTCCAGCCTCATCATCTTCGAGGCCGCCGGGCGGCACCAGAACTTCACCCGCGCCGCCGCCGAGCTCGGCATGACGCAGGCGGCCGTCTCCTATGCGGTGCGCAATCTCGAGGAGCAGCTGGGCGTGGCGCTCTTCCACCGCATCCACCGCGCCGTGGAGCTGACCGATGCCGGCGAGCGCTTCCATGCGGACGTGACGCTCGGCCTGTCGCGCATCCAGAAATCGGCGGAGGATATCCGCGCCAAGGGGCGCGAGGCGAATGTGACGCTTGCCGCCTCCACCGCCTTCGCCTCGATGTGGATGCTGCCGCGGCTGGCCAAGCTGCGCGCCGACCTTCCCGATATCGACCTGCGCATCCAGACCAGCGTGCGCGACCTCGACCTCGACGAGGAGCCGATCCCGCTCGGCATTCGCGGCGGCGACCCGGCGAAATGGCCGCGCTATCATGCGGCGCTGCTGGCGCCGGAAGTGATCGCGGCCGTCGCCAGCCCGGCCTTCGTGGAAAGCCGCGGGCACCCGACGACGCCGGAAGAACTGCTGAAACTGCCCCTCATCCACCTGGAGGAGCCGGTGCGGGCGGCCTGCGACTGGCCGGAATGGTTCGCAAGCGCGGGCGTGCGCTACCCGGCGCAGGCCCGCCGGCTCGCCATCAACGATTATGTGCTGGTGATCCAGGCCGTGCTGGCGGGGGAAGGCGTCGCGCTCGGCTGGCGGCACCTGATCGACGGGCAGGTGCGCTCGGGCGCGCTCGTCACCGTCGGCGGCCATGTGCTGAGGACGGACGACGCCTTCCACGTCGTCTGGCCGCGCTCGCACGAACTCAACGGCCCGGCCCGGCGGGTGCGGGACTGGCTGCTGGAGGAAGGCCGGCTGGCCCGGAGCGGCGAGGCCTGAGCGTCAGCGGCGCAGCACCGGCCGCACCTCTTCGTGGAAGAAGCGGAAATAGGAGGTGATCTGCGCGAGCGCGTTGGTCGACAGCTTGTACTGGATGCCGAGGCGGCCGTTGGAATACCAGCACACCGTGCCGCTGAGGCGGCCCAGTTCCTCGCTCTCGACCGTCACCAGCTGGCCGGCCATGGCCTGGATGGGCTTCTCCACGTCGAAGGCCATGCCCGTCGGAGAGAGGTCGATGACGCGCGCCCGCGTCGTTTGATGCATCACCCGCACCGTCGCGAAAATACGCACCTTGGAACGGTCGCTCGCCCTGACGGGCATATCCTTGATGGTCGTCATCCGTGGCTCCCCTCACGAACATTCACAGTGGAGCCACCATAATAGAGGCTGCTTGCCGCCCGGCTAAACAAATGCCTGCAATTTTACGGAAGTGGTCCATTCGGGGACGGCGCCTCAGCAGACGGCCCGGCCCTCGACGCTGACATAACGATCGGAGAGGAAGCGCATGGTGGCGACGGCATCCTGCGGCTTGCCGTAGAAATAGCCCTGCCCCATGCCGCAGCCGAGCGCCTTCAGCTTCAGCGCCTCGGAGAAATCCTCGATGCCTTCGGCGACGACGGCAAGATCGAGGCCCTCGCACATGGCGACGATCGCCTTGATGATGTGTTCGGAGGCCTTGTCGTTGGAAATGCGCGAGACGAAGGCGCGGTCGATCTTCACCTTGTCGAAGGTGAAGTCGCGCAGGCGCCCGAGGCTCGACTGGCCGGTGCCGAAATCGTCGAGCGAGATGCGCACGCCCGCCGCGCGCAGCTCCCCGACGATCTTCTGCGCCGTGTCGGCATCCGTCATCACGGCGGTCTCGGTGATCTCCAGCTCCAGCCGGCGCGGATCGAGCCCGGCGCGGTTGAGGATCGCCAGCGTGTTGAAGGCCGTCTTCGGGTCCATCAGCTGGGCGGAGGAGAGGTTGAAGGAGAGGAAGAGCTCCTTCGGCCAGGACAGCGCCGTCTCGGCCGCCTTGCGTAGCAGCGTATCGGACAGCGCATCGATGAAGCCGCGCTCCTCGGCAAGCGGCACGAAGGTGGCGGGCGAGACATAGCCGAGATCGGCATCGCACCAGCGCGCCAGGGCCTCGAAGCCGACGACCGTGTCGTCGCGCAGGCTGACGATCGGCTGGAAATGCACGTCCACCTCATTGGCGATGATGGCATTGCGCAGCGCCTGCTCGAGCTGCGTGGCGCGCTTCATCTCCTGGGCGATCTCCTGGGAATAGACGGTGATCTGGCCGCGGCCGCGGCGCTTGGAGCGGTAGAGGGCCGTATCCGCGCTCTTCAGGAGCTCGGTGAAATCCGCGCCGGCGAAGGGGAAGATGGCAAAGCCGAACGAGGCCGAAAGGCGCACATTGCGGTCGCCGAGATCGAAGGGGGCCGACAGCACCTCGCGCAGCATCTGGCCGATCTTCTCCGCGCCCTTGCGCTCGAAGACGAGCGGCAGCACGAAGGCGAACTCGTCACCGCCGTGGCGGGTGACGGTGGCGCCGTCGGGAATGCAGGCCTTCAGGCGATGGGCCACCTGGCAGAGGATCTCATCGCCCGCGCGCGGGCCGAAAAGGTCGTTGATCGGTTTGAAGCCGTCGAGATTGGCGATGCCGATGGCAAACGGCGCGGGGTCCTCCTCGCGCTCCTTGGCGATCTGGCGCACCTTGTCGCGCAATCGGTAGAGGTTGCCGAGCCCCGTCAGCGGGTCCGTATAGGCCATCGCATGGAGGTCGGTCTGGGAAACATCCAGCGCTGCAGGATCAGCAGACTTCATCAATGATTTCCCGTACTTGCACGCGACCTCCGAGGATGGTTCCACGATGAGGCATGATCGTTAACAAAAACATAGCAAACGATCGTCACTCCTGCCCACCTGCCTCCCCAAATCTGGGGAGTTGACCGGCCCCATTCAACCTATGCGACAGATTTCTCCGGCTGACGGCCGGCATAGCGCCGGTAGATCGCCTCGATCATGTCCGGGCTGACCGGCTTGGTGATGTAGTCGTCCATGCCGGCGTCCATGCAGTTCTGCATGTCGACATTGAGCGCCTGGGCGGTGACGGCGACGATGGGTGTGTGGGTGCCCGTCAGCTCCTCGGCCTCGCGGATCTCCATCGCCGCATCGATGCCGTTCATCACGGGCATGGAAATGTCCATCAGCACGAGGCGCGGCTGGTGCTTGCGCCAGAGCATCACCGCCTCCTCGCCGTTCTCGGCGATGCGGTGCGAGATGCCCATGCCCTCGAGGATCTGCGAGAAGACGAACTGGTTGATCCGGTTGTCCTCGGCCACGAGCACCTCGATATCGCCGACGGCGCCCGGCAGCATGGCGGAAATGTCCGTCGCGATGTACCAGTCGTCCGACAGCGACACCGGCGTGATGATGTCGCCGAGCGGCGAGTCGTTCTGCGAGAGCAGCTCGTGCTCCTCGACGAGCACGCGCATGAAATCCGGGCCGATGCCGTCGGGCGCGATCACCCGCGTGGCGATGCCGTGCGCATTGGAAAGGATGCCCTCGTGCTCCGGCAGGTTGTCGTCGATCACCACGAGGTCGATCGAGAGCCCTTCGCGGGCGGCAAGCGCGAGGAAGGCATCGTGCTCGCAGACGCTGCGCACCGCGCAGCAATCCGCCCCGCGCGCCCGGAACTCGCCGACCAGGATCTCCTCGATGCGCGGATTGGGCGTGGCGACCAGGGCGCGCTTGCCGGAAAGCGCCCGCAGCTCCTCGCCGTTCAGCTGGCCCAGCAGCAGCCGGCGTTCGGCGTCGCGCACCGGATCGAAGCAGTTCTGCCCCTCGACGAAACCGCCCGGCACGCTGAGCAGCACGTCGCGGCCGTCCGAAACCGCCCTGTTGCCGGCGACGAGCGCGGTCACGTCCTCCATCACCGTGACGATGGCATGGTGGCCGGGCGCGCCGATGCGGTATTTCCGGGTGATGACGTAGAGATCGGCCCCATCCGCACGGATGACGTGCTCCGGCATGCTGTAGGGTTCGCCCGTCTCCAGCACCGCACGGTCGGAGCGCTCGATGCGCTCGGCATTCTCCGCATCGGCAAGGTCCCAGACCGAGCGGCCGAGAATGCCGTCGGGATTGGCATTGTAGATCGCGCAGAAGGCGCTGTTGGCCGCGATATAGGTGAGGTTGCGGTCCTTGATGACGACCGGGGACGGCAGGGTCTCGAGGATCTCCTCGGTCAGCGCGATGCGCTCGAGGTCCGAGCGCCACTGCTCTTCCTGCTTCTTCTGCTCGGAAACGTCGACCAGGGTGGTGACATTGTAGCCGCTCGGCAGGCGGCGCTTGCGGAAATGGATCCAGCGGTCGCGGCCGAGCCGCTCGACGGCATCGTACTGCTCGCGCCAATGGGCCGAGATGCGGGTGGAAATCCACTCCTCGCGGTTGACCGCCTTGTGGCGCTGCTCGGGCGGAATGCCGTAGCGCACGCCGCTGTCGAAGATGGCGCCGAGCACGTCGCGCAGCCGCGTGCCGGGATTCAGCGTATCGGCGGGAATGGGAAAGTAGCGCAGGACCTGGCGGCTGGCGAAGACGAGGCAGTCGTTCTTGTCGTAGACGATCACGGCGGCGGCGAGGATATCGCACGCGGCCTCAAACATTCCCAGCCGGATGTTCGCGTCTGACGACGCTACATCATTCATAGTGGCAGACCTCGCCTGTCTGGCATTCCCGAACACATGCTGATCGGCGCGTCTTGCACCTTGGGACATACGGGAATGACAGCGGCCAGCGACGCTGAAATCGTCCACCGGAGAACCGGCCGGCTTGTGTTCATACAAGCGTCCGCGCACGTTGGCAGCATTTTATTAAAGCCTGATTAAACGATTTGCGGCCGCCGGGCGCCGCAAGGCGGGATAAGCCAACTTGCCCCTTCCAAGCCCCCGCCGAATCCGCGAAAATGGCGGCATGACGATCAGGCAGCTTTCCGAAACCCTCATCAACCAGATTGCCGCAGGCGAGGTGATCGAACGACCGGCAAGCGCCGCCAAGGAGCTGATCGAGAACGCGCTGGACGCGGGCGCGACGCGCATCGAGATCGCGACGGCCGGCGGCGGCAAGACCTTGCTGCGCGTCACCGACAACGGCAGCGGCATGGCGCCCGCCGACCTGGAACTGGCGATCCGCCGCCACTGCACCTCGAAACTCGACAAGGACCTGCTCGACATCCGCACGCTCGGCTTCCGCGGCGAGGCGCTGCCCTCCATCGGCTCGGTGGCGAAGCTCTCGCTGCTCAGCCGCACGGCGGAGGCCGGCGAGGGCGCGGAGATCAGCGTGACCGGCGGCAGGGTGGAGCCGGTGCGGCCCGCCGCGGCCAATCGCGGCACGGTGGTCGAGGTGCGCGACCTGTTCTTCGCCACGCCCGCCCGCCTCAAGTTCCTGAAGAGCGAGAAGGCGGAGGCCTCGGCCATTGCCGACGTGGTGCGGCGCATGGCGATCGCCTTCCCGCATGTGCGCTTCGTGCTGTCGGGCTCCGACCGCACGACGCTGGAATTTCCCGCGACGGGCAGCGACAGGCTCGCCCGCATCGCCCAGGTGCTCGGCCGCGATTTTCGCGACAATGCCATCGAGATCGATGCGGCGCGCGAGGGCGTCCGGCTCACCGGCTTTGCCGGCGTGCCGACCTTCAACCGCGGCAACAGCCTCAACCAGTTCGCCTTCGTCAACGGCCGGCCGGTGCAGGACAAGCTGATCTGGTCGGCGCTGCGCGCGGCCTATGCCGAGACGATCCCGCACGGGCGTTATCCCGTGGCGGTGCTGGCGATCGAGATCGATCCGGCGCTCGTCGACGTCAACGTGCACCCGGCGAAATCCGACGTGCGCTTCCGCGATCCGGGCCTGGTGCGCGGCCTCATCATCGGCGCGATCCGCGAGGCGCTCGCCCGCGAGGGCGACCGGGCGGCAACCACCGGTGCGGCCGGCCTGATGCGCGCCTTCCGGCCGGAGACGCATCGCCCGCAGACGCCCTGGAGCCCGGCCGCCTCGCCCTACCGCCCCTTCCAGACGGCCGGCGCCGCGGCGCCGCATTTCAGCGAAAGACAGACCGGCTTTGCCGATTTCGCCGCGCCCTCGGCGCGCGGCGAGCCGGCCTTCGCCCCTCCTTCCACCGCGCCGCGGGACGAGGAACCGCCGCAGCGCCACCCACTCGGCGCGGCGCGCGCGCAGCTGCACGAGAACTACATCGTCGCGCAGACCGAGGACGGGCTCGTCATCGTCGACCAGCATGCGGCGCATGAGCGGCTGGTCTTCGAGGCGATGCGCAACGCCCTCCATGCCCGGCCGGTGCCGGCGCAGGCCCTGCTCATCCCCGAGATCGTCGACCTTCCCGAGGACGATTGCGACCGGCTGGTCTCCCATGCGGAGGAATTCGCCCGCCTCGGCCTCGGCATCGAGCGCTTCGGGCCGGGCGCCGTCGCCGTCCGCGAGACCCCGGCCATGCTCGGCGAGATGGACGCGGCCGGGCTCGTGCGCCAGCTTGCCGACGAACTGGCCGAATGGGACACGGCGAGCGGCCTGAAGAACAAGCTGGAATACCTCGCCGCGACCATGGCCTGCCATGGCTCGGTTCGCTCGGGCCGGCGCATGCGGCCGGAGGAGATGAACGCGCTCCTGCGCCAGATGGAGGCGACACCCGGTTCCGGCCAGTGCAACCACGGCCGGCCGACCTATATCGAGCTCA
This sequence comes from Shinella sp. WSD5-1, assembly GCF_963942435.1. Classification (GTDB taxonomy): domain Bacteria; phylum Pseudomonadota; class Alphaproteobacteria; order Rhizobiales; family Rhizobiaceae; genus Shinella; species Shinella yambaruensis. Next base: position 1,581,806 of record NZ_OZ012596.1, on the reverse strand, counting down.
AGCTTTCCGACATCGAGCGGCTGTTCGGCCGGAGCTAGAGCATTTCCAGCCGAAGCGACGTCGTTTCGGCGTCGGACAATGCGGGAAAACAAGAATCCAGAGCGTGAACCATTCTTTCAAAGCGAGCCCCCTTGGCCGGTGCGACAGCGAAAAGGCTGGAAATTTCGGCCTTGCCGGGATATGGCACGGTATCGACCGCGCAGCCGGCGCGTGACCCTGGATGAGACGGATATTGAGATCGATGATGAACCGTTTTGAAGGACGCGGCAGCCGCGAAGCGAAGATCCGCTATCTCGACGGCGATTTCCAGATCCTGATGCCCGGCTCGCACGTCATCTGCGCGATGACCGGCGAGACGGTGCCCGTCGACGAGCTGCGCTACTGGAGCGTCGCCCGGCAGGAGCCCTATGCCAGCGCCGAAGCCTCGCTCGAGGCCGAAAAGCGCGCCGGGGCGCTGCCGGTGCAGAAGAGGCAGTAGGCAGTAGGCAGTAGGCAGTAGGCAGTAGGCAGTAGAGACTGCCCGAGAGTGCGGCAGCGTCAATTCCTATTGGCTACTGCCTATTGCCTACCCCCTATTTCCCGGCCGGCCGCTGCAGCTTGCGCCGTCTTGCGCTGGCAATCGCCGCATCGATGATCGCATCCGGGCCTCTCGGGTCGTCGAAGCGGATTTCCACCTCGATCACCCGGCTCTTCTCCTTCAGCTCCTCCGCGCGGCCATGCTCACCGGCAAGGCGAGCGCTGTCCTTTGCCGTGGTGACGAGCTGGTAGTTCAGCCCTTCGGCATGGTCGAGGATCTCCGCGACCTCGTCCTCGGAGAGGTGATGGTGGTCGGGGAAGCCGCGCGTCACATAGAGATGCGCGCCCGTCTCGGTGACGGTGCGGAAGAACTTCTCGTTGTCGGCAATGCCCGACCAGGCCATGACGACCTTGTCGGCGAGGTCTTCCGCGCCGACGGTGACGAGCGTGGCGGAGTGGATCGCCTTGCCGGCGCGCGCCGCCTGGCGGATCAGCGCATCGGCGGCATTGCCGTTGCCGATCGCCAGAAGCGCGTTCGCCTGGCGCATCTGCTCGGCAAGCGGCGCGCGCACCGGCCCGCCCGGCACGAGATGGCCGTTGCCGATGCCGCGGCGGCTGTCGATGACCAGCAGCGCATAGTCGAAGGTGAGCTGCGCGCTCTGGAAGCCGTCATCCATGATGATGAGGTCGGCGCCCTCCTCCACCAGCCTGCGGGCGCCCTTGACGCGCCGGCGCGAAATCACGGTCAGCGCCTCGCGGGCGAGCAGCAGCGGTTCGTCGCCGACGGCGCGGGCGCGGTGGTGGTGCGGATCGACGACGGTGGTCACGTCGAGCGAGCCGCCATAGCCGCGCGACAGGAAACCGGGCTTCAGCCCCCGCGCCTTGGCGGCGCGGGCGAGCGCGATCGCCGTCGGCGTCTTGCCGGCCCCGCCGACGGTGAAGTTGCCGACACAGATGACGGGCACGGCCACCTCGGCACGGCGGCCCTTGCGCATGCGCCGGCCGGCGATCAGGCCGTAAAGGCGCGAGACCGGCCAGAGCACATAGGCCCGCCAGTCAGGCTTCGTCCACCAGAAAGGCGGCGCTTCACTTACCATTCCATCCCCCGCGCGCGTGCCGACCCGGTTCGTCGCAGCAAACGCGAGAAGTTGCGGAAAATCAACCGGGGGGATTGTGAGCGTGCGGTTCGCAGTAGCAGCCTATCGCCGCAAAAGGAGAGCGATCGCCTGTGAATGATCGAGAGGTCATCACATGGGCGCATACCCCCCTCTGCCCTGCCGGGCATCTCCCCCTCAAGGGGGGAGATCGACAAGCGGCGTGAACCTCGCTCAATTCGCGACGTTAAAGACGCGCAGAGCGCTGCTACATCCAATCTCCCCCCTTGAGGGGGAGATGGCCGGCAGGCCAGAGGGGGGTAGCCCAACCCGCTCACGCCACCGGACGCGCGATGGCCGCCTCGGGCAGGAGCGGGACGAGCTCGGTGATATCGGCAAGGCAATAATCGGAGGCGTCCGACAGCGATTCCCGCGAGCCGGTGCCCGTCAGCACCGCGACGTTGAGGCCCGCGCCGGCATTGCGGCCCATATGCATGTCGTGGTTGTTGTCGCCGACGACGGCGACCTGGTGCGGCGCAAGGCCCGTCGCGGCGCAGAAGCCGAGCACCATGCCCGGCTGCGGCTTGGTGCCGAAGCCGCTGTCGTAACCGGCGACATAGTGCAGGTAACCCTCGAAACCGAAGCGCTTCGCCGTCGCGCGGATCGAGGCCTCGTTGTCGCTGGAGGCGACGCCGAGCCAGTAGCCGCGGGCATGCATGGTGGCGAAGAACTGCGCAAGGTCCGTGACGGCGACGGCGAGCTGGGCCGAATTGGCGAAGAGGCTGTCGAAATGGGTTGCCAACGCCTCCACCGTGAAGGGCGCGCCGGCCGCGACCATGCCCGCGGCGATCTCCACCGTGTTGCCGGCGGCAAGCAGGCTGTCGGGCGTGACATAGCCGGTGTCGGGGTCCATGCCGCCGGCCAGAAGCAGCGTGCGGGCCAGCGCCTCGTCGCCGGCGGCGGCGATGCGCGCGAGCTCGTAGTTCACCGGCACCCAGCTCTTGGCATAGTCGAGCAGGGTCCCGTCCTTGTCGAAGAGGATGCCGGAAATGGTCTCAGCCTTGGACATGACACGCCTTTCGTCAGGACGTCTGGCGCGGATGCAGGCGCGCCTTCACGGTGAGCGGGTTGATGTAGGGCTCCAGCCCCTTGATGGTGGCGCGCAGCGCCCCGCGCATCTCCTGCACGGTCTCCTGCCCGGCCTCGATCATTTGCTTGCGCATCTCGTCGTTCATCAGGAGGTAGTGCACGCCCTTGGCCAGCATCTCCGTGTCGCGCACCATCTTGGCGCTGCCGTTGCGGGCGAGCTGCTGGTAGGCCTCGCGGAAATTCTGCACATTGCCGCCGGACAGGATCGCGCAGCCGAGCATGGCCGGTTCCAGCGGGTTCTGCCCGCCTTCGGCGAACAGCGAGCGGCCGACGAAGGCGATCTCCGTCATGCGGAGGTAGAGGCCCATCTCGCCGATCGTATCGCCGAGGAAGATGTCGGTCTGCGGCGTCAGGGCGTCGCCGCGCGTGCGGCGGGCGACCTTCAGGCCCCGTGCCTCCAGCATGTCGGCAATGGCGTCGCTGCGCTCGGGATGGCGCGGCACGATGATGGTGAGCAGGCCCGTGCGCTCCTTCAGCACCCGGTGCACATCGCCGGCGGCCGCCTCCTCGCCCTCGAAGGTGGAGATCGCCGCCCAGGTGCGCCGGCCCTGGATCTGGTCGAGATAGCTGCGCAGCACGGCGGAATCGGCCGGCGGTGCGTCCGTGTCGACCTTGAGGTTGCCGGAGACCAGCACCGGCAGGGCGCCGAGCGTGCGGAACCGGTCGGCATCGAGCTCCGACTGGGCGATGACGAGGGCGAAATTCTCGAAGATGGCGTCGGCGATGGCATGGCGCCGCTTCCAGCGCGGGAAGGAGCGATCCGAGATGCGCCCGTTGACCAGGACCTGCGGGATGTGGCGCTTGCCGAGCTCGAGGATGGTCATCGGCCAGATCTCCGACTCCGCCATGATGGCAAGGTCCGGATGCCAGTATTCCAGGAACCGGCTGATCGCCGGCTTCAGGTCGAGCGGCACATACTGGTGGATGACATCCGTGCCCAGGCGGCCGCGCACGACCTTGGCGGAGGTGATCGTGCCCGTCGTCAAGAGCACGGCGATGCCGCGGCGGCGCACTTCCTTGATGAGCGGGATTACCGCATTGGTCTCGCCGACGCTGGCCGCATGGAACCAGACCAGTGGCCCCGGCGGGCGCACGACGCTGGCATAGCCGTAGCGCTCGCGGCGGCGGGAGCGGTCTTCCTTGCCCTTGGCGGCCCGGAACGTGAGATAGGGGCTGACGATCGGATAGAGCGCGACGCCGCCCCAGCGGTAAAGCGAAAGCGCGAAACGGGCGAGGCGCCGGCTCATGCGCAGGTGCCCTTGGTTGCGGCTTTCGTCTTGTTCGGGATCATGGAAGGTCCGGTCTCTGGTTCGGCGCGGCCTCAAGCCGCGCGGAACGGTGTCGGGAAACGCGCCTCAGTTCTGCTGCGGATCCAGAAGCCGGTGCATGTGCACGATGAAATAGCGCATGTGCGCATTGTCCACGGTCTGCTGTGCCTTCGACTTCCAGGCGACGAGCGCGGAGGCATAGTCGGGGAAGATTCCGACGATATCGAGATCGTTGAGATCGCGGAACTGCATGTCCGTCAGCGTCGTCAGTTCGCCGCCGAAGACCAGATGCAGGAGCTGTTTCGGTTCTTTGCTTTCGGTCATGTCTTCTCTCTTTTTATGATGCCGATTTCGGCAATGGGTTTGCGGTATTCCGCACCAAAGGTCAATGGCCGGCAAGGTGCCGGGAGGCCTCGACAAGCCCGGAAAGCCGGGAAAATCCGGCCGCGGCCAGCGTCTCGTGGCTGACGGTCGGCCGGTTGTAGGACAGCGCCTCGCCGTCGAGCATGACAAGCGCCCCGCCGGCCTGCGCGAGGATGAGATCGGCGGCCGCCAGGTCCCAGTCGTGCGAATTGCGTTTCACCAATGTCGCGTCGATGCGCCCGTCCGCCACCATGGCCAGGCGATAGGCGAGCGAGGGCACATGGGAGATGCGCTGGACGCCGCCGATCATGTAGCGGTCGATGCCGTGCGCCATGTCCTCCGGCGCGGCGATGCGCGTCGGGCGGGCGGCGTCCGGATCGGTCGCACGGATGGGCTGGCCGTTCTTCAGCGCCGCGCCGCCCGCCGCCGCGGTGAAGAGCTCGTCGAGCGCGGGCGCGAAGAGGACGCCGGCGACCGGGCGGCCCCTGTGCACGACGGCGGCGCTGACGCACCAGACGTCCTTGCCGGCGATGAAGGCGCGCGTGCCGTCGATCGGGTCGATGACGAAGACCGTCTCGCAGTCGAGCCGGCCGGCATCGTCGTCGGTCTCCTCCGAGAGCCAGCCGTAGTTAGGCCGGGCGGAGAGCAGCTCCTTCTTGAGGATGTCGTTGGCCGCGAAATCGGCCGCGCTCACCGGCGAACGGCCGCCGTTCTTCCACCAGACCTCCGGTCCCTTGCGAAAGAAGTCGAGCGCCCGGGCCCCCGCAAGCCGCGCGGCGCCGGTGAGAAGATCGAGGTCGGCGGTCCAGGCGGTGGCGGGGCTCGGCATGGTCTCACGTCCCGGCAAGCGTCAAGCCTTCGATGGCGAGCGTCGGCGCGGCGACGCCGAACGAGCGGTCGATATCGCTTGCCGGCGTGATGCGCAGGAACATGTCGACGAGGTTGGAGGCGATCGTCACCTCCGAGACGGGGAAGGTCAGCTCGCCGTTCTCGATCCAGTAACCGGAGGCGCCGCGGGAATATTCGCCCGTCACCATGTTGACGCCCTGGCCGATCAGCTCGGTGACATAGAAGCCGGTGCCGACGGAGCGGATCAGGTCCTCCGGCGAAATGTCGCCTGGCTCGAGCGCAAGGTTCGTCGAGGCCGGGTTGACCGCCGTGCCGCCGCGCACGCCACGCCCGTTGGTTTTCAGGCCGAGCTCGTTGGCTGTCGAGGTGGAGAGGAACCAGTGCTTGAGCACGCCATCCTCGATCATCGTGAGGCGCTGGCCGCGCACACCCTCGCCGTCGAAAGGGCGCGAGGACGAACCGCGCACGATCAGCGGATCGTCGGTGACGGACAGGCCCGCCTTCAGCACCTGCTGGCCCATGCGGTCGCGCAGGAAGCTCGTCTTGCGGGCGACGGCGGCGCCGTTGATCGCGCCCGCGATATGGCCGGCGATGCCGCGCGCAACGCGCGGATCGTAGACGACGGTGACGTTCTTCGCCGTTGGCACCTGGCGCGGGTTGAGCCGGCGCACGGCGCGGGCGGCCGCCTCGCGGCCGATGTCCCCGGCATCGCGCAGATCGGCGAAATAGAGGCACGAATCGAAGTCGTAGTCGCGCTCCATCTTCGTGCCCTCGCCCGCGATGACGCTGACGGAGCGGCCGAAGCGGCTGGCGCTATAGGCGCCGGAAAAGCCGTGCGAGGTGGCGAGCACCAGGCCGCCCATGCCGGCCGAGGCCCCGCTGCCGCCGGAATTGGTGATGCCGAGGACGGCAAGCGCGGCGGCCTCCGCGGCAAGCGCCGCCTCGGCCAGTTGCTCGGCCGAGACCTCGGTCGGGTCGAAGAGCTCGAGGTCCGGCCAGTCCCTGGCGAGATCGGCCTTGTCGGCGAGCGTGGCATAGGGGTCTTCCGGCGATGCCTTGGCCATGGCGACGGCGCGCTCGGCGAGCACCTTCAGGTCGAAGCCCGGATTGGCCGAGACGCTGGCGACGCGCCTGCCGACGAAGACGCGCAGCGAGAAGTCGTCGCTCTCGGAGGCTTCGGTGCCCTCGACCTTGCCGAGCCGCACGCTGACGGAGGAGGAGCGGCCCCGGACGACGACGGCATCGGCCGCATCCGCCCCTGCTTGAACGGCGCGGTCGATGAGTTCACCGGCACGCGCGAGAAGGCTTGCGGAATCGATCGTCTCTGACATGACTTGGCCTTTCTTTGCTGCCCCATTTATTGTGCAGTCGCACGGGCATCAAGGGAGGCCGCTCCTTTTTTGCCGCGTTGCCGGCGTCCCTTCAGAAGAAAGCCCTCCGCATGGCCTATACCCACAGCCCGTATAACGAGGTCCTCATGATGCTCGGCGGGGCGCTGCTGGCCGCGCCGATCTTCAAGCGGCTGGGTCTCGGCACCATTCTGGGCTATCTCGCCGCCGGCGTGGTGATCGGCCCGATCCTGCACCAGATCCGCGACGGCGAGGAACTGCTGGGCGTCGCCGAACTCGGCGTCGTCTTCCTGCTCTTCCTGATCGGGCTGGAGCTGAAGCCCTCGCGTCTGTGGGCGATGCGGCGCGACATCTTCGGGCTCGGCATGGCACAGGTCGTCGTGACCGGCCTTGCGCTGGCCGGCCTGACGCTCGCCTTCGGCCTCGAACGGTGGGACGGGGCGCTGATCATCGGCTTCGGCCTTGCGCTCTCCTCCACCGCCTTCGCCATGCAGATTCTCGACGAACGGGGCGACACCAACACGCGCTACGGCCAGCGAGCCTTTTCCATGCTGCTCCTGCAGGACCTCGCCATCGTGCCCCTGCTGGCGCTGATCCCGCTGCTCGCCGAGCAGGCGCCGCAGGACACGACGACAGCCTTCGAGGACTTCCTTATCGCCATCGGCGCCATCGCGGCGCTGTTTGCCGCCGGCCGCTACCTTCTCAACCCGCTGTTCCAGGTGATCGCCCGTACCGGCGCGCGCGAGGCGATGATCGCCGCCGCGCTCTTCGTCGTGCTGGCCGCGGCCATGCTCCTTCAGATGGCCGGGCTCTCCATGGCCATGGGCGCGTTCCTCGCCGGCGTGCTGCTCGCCGATTCTTCCTATCGCCATGAACTGCAGGCGGATGTCGAGCCGTTCCGCGGCATCCTGCTCGGCCTGTTCTTCATGGCCGTCGGCCTGTCGCTGCATCTCGACGTCGTCTTCTCCAGCTGGCTGACGATCCTCATCGCCACGCCCGCCGTGATGCTGGTGAAGAGCCTCGTCATCTACGGCCTCTGCCGCCTCACCGGCTCCCCGCACAATGACGCGGTGCGCATCGCGCTCGTGCTGCCGCAGGGCGGCGAGTTCGGCTTCGTGCTGTTCACCGCGGCCGCGGCCGCCGGCATCTTTTCCGGCGGCCTCGCCTCGCTGCTCATCGCCATCGTCACCATCTCCATGGCGCTGACGCCGATCGCCGCGGCGCTCTCGCGCTTCCTCATCGTCGCGGACATCGAGGAGGAGATGGAGGAGGATTTCGAGGGCGCGGGCGCGGACGTGCTGATGATCGGCTTTTCCCGCTTCGGCCAGATCGCCGCGCAGATCCTTCTTGCCGGCGGGCGCGAGGTCACCGTCATCGACCATTCGACCGACCGCGTGCGCCAGGCGGCGAGTTTCGGTTTTCGCATCTATTTCGGCGACGGCACGCGCAAGGACGTGCTGCGCGCCGCCGGCATCGAACGGGCCAAGGTCGTCGCCATCTGCACCCAGGGCAAGGCGACGACGGATCGCATCGTCGACCTCGTGCAGTCGGAATATCCCAATGCCACGCTCTTCGTGCGCTCCTACGACCGGGTGCACACGCTGTCGCTGCGCGGGCGGGGCGTGCAGCACGACGTGCGCGAGACCTTCGAATCCGCCCTCGTCTTCGGCCGGGAAACGCTGGAGGAGCTCGGCGTGGAGCCGGACGACGCCCAGGCGATCGGCGACGACATCCGCCGCCGCGACCTCGACCGGCTGGAGCTGCAGGCCGTCGAGGGCCTTGCCGCCGGCCGGCACATGCTGCACAGCAAGCCGGTGAAGCCGGAGCCGCTGGTCAAGCCGAGGAAGCTGGCGCTGGACGAGGAGGAGAGTGCCTGAGGGCGGGCCGTCACCCGGAAAGCCCCCCTCTGCCCTGCCGGGCATCTCCCCCTTTGAGGGGAGAGATCGGCAAGACGCAAAAGACCTGCTCGATCAGCAATGCTGGAGATGGGCGAGACACCGCCCCATCCAATCTCCCCCCTTGAGGGGGAGATGCCCGGCAGGGCAGAGGGGGGTATCCCGGCTGCGGACTATGACCGTCGCCTCAAACCGCCGACAGCTTCTCGTCGAGCGCCCGTTTCAACTCGTCGCGGATGCCCGCGGAGGCGGCCAGCACCTCTTCGGCCCTGACGAAATCGAGCACGCGGAAGCGGCCGACATCGGGGCGGAGGAAAATGTCCGGCGCGCCCTTTTCCAGCTTCAGCGTGACGATGGAGCGCATGGTGAGCTGGGTGGCGCCGTAGAGGCTGTCGATGCTGTTGGGCATGCCGGCCGTGCCGGCGGGCGGGTGGCCGATGACGTCGACGCCGATGGTGATGTCCGCCTTGCCGAGGAGATGATCGAAGGGCACCGGGTTCCACAGGCCGCCGTCGATCATCACCCGGCCGTCTATCACCACCGGGCGGAAGACGGCGGGCAGCGCGGCGGAGGCGGCGATCGCCGGCAAGAGCGGGCCGCTGTCGCAGACGCATTCGCACTGCGCGTAATAATCCGCGGTGACGATCTTCAGGGGAATGGAAAGCCCCTCGAAGGTCTCCGGCAGCCTTTCCGGCAGGAAGGCCTTGAGGATGCGCTCCAGGTCGAACTGGCCGACGCGGAAGCCGCGGGCGACGACCTCGGAAAAGCGGGTGGGCCGGAGGCTCCAGAGGCGGTTCATGATGCGGCCCGGATGGCCGATGGCGGCCAGCGTGTGCTCGCGGATCTCCCGGCCCGTCATGCCGGCCGCCCTTGCCGCGCCCATGACGGCGCCGATCGACGCGCCGGAGATCAGCACCGGGCGGATGCCGAGTTCGTCCAGCACCTCGATGACATGGATATGGGCAAGCCCGCGCGCGCCGCCGCCGCCAAGCGCGATGGCGACGGTCGGGCCGTCGGCTTGCGGCTGGTTTGCGGAAACGAGGGCGTCGGTCATGGCTCAGGTCTCCGGTTCGTTTCGGCAGCGCCGGCGAAAGGATCAGCCGGGGCGATAGCGGTAGAAATGCATGCGCGTGTCGCCGAAGGTGCGGACCTCCAGCAATTCGTAGCCATCGATGACGGCAGGCTGAATATCGGCACGCTCCTCGAGGATCGCAAGGGCGCCGCCGACGAGCCAGCCGCCGCGGGCTGCCGCGTCGAGCGCCCGCTCGCCGAGGCCCTTGGCATAGGGCGGATCGGCGAAGAGCAGGTGGAACGGCTCCATCGTGCCGACGCCGCCGAGCGCCGTCGCATCGCGCCGGAAGATCTTCGCGCGGCCGATCACGCCGAGCGCCTCGATGTTGGAATGCAGGAGCCCCCTGCCCTCGACGCCCTGTTCGACGAAGAGCACCGCGCGCGCGCCGCGCGACAGCGCCTCCAGGCCGACGGCGCCGGTGCCGGCGAAGAGATCGAGCACGCGCGTGCCGTCGAGCGCTTCGGGATAGGCGTGCGAGAGGATGTTGAACAGGCTTTCGCGCGTGCGGTCGGTCGTCGGGCGGATGTCGTCCGACTTCGGCGTCGTCAGCGACCGGCCGCGGAATTCACCGCCGACGATGCGCACGGCCGCTTACTTCCCCTTGCCGCGCGGGCGGCTGCCGCCTGCCGGACGGCCACCACCGGGCTTGCCGCCCGAAGGCCGCCCGCCCGGCTTGCCGCCGAAGGATTTGCCGCCGGGTTTTCCGCCGAACGGCTTGCCGCCATCGCGGCGCGGCGGGCGGTCCCCGAAGGACCGTTCGCCCTCTGCGCGGGGTTTGCGATCCCCGAAGGAACGCTCCCCTTCCGCGCGCGGCTTGCGGTCGCCACGGGCCGGGCGGTCACCGAAGGAGCGCTCGCCCTCTGCGCGCGGCCGGCGATCGCCGCGCGGCGGGCGGTCACCGAAATCACGGGAAGAGCGGTCGTCGCCGGCGCCGGAGCGCTTGCGGCCGAAACCGCCGCGGCCCTCATCACCACGATCGCCGGTTTCAGGCGCGCTGGCGCGGATCCACTCGCCATCCTCGTCACGCGTCTTCAGGATGCGCGGCTTTTCCGCCCGGTCGTCGCCGGGACGGCCGCGGGCCGGGCCCTTGCGGTCCGGGTCGAACTTCTTCGCCGAACGCGTCAGCGCGCCATCGGCGGTGCGGCCGTAGCGCTTGGTCTTCGGCGCGCCTTCGGGGCGCTCGCGCGGCTCGCGCTTCACGCCCTCGGCGGCTTCCGCCTTCTTCTCGGCAACGGGACGGGCGCCGGGCGCCATCCAGACATTCGACTTGCGGGCGCGCACGGCCGGTTCGCGCTTCGGCTTGCTGTCGAAACGGTCCTCGTCGCGGCCACGGCCGCCGCCCTGCGGCTTGTCGGCAAAGCGGTCGTCGCGCCGGGTGTCGAGGCGGGCGCGCGCCTTCTCGCGGCGGTCCTCCGGCTTCTCGCGCCGGCCGGCCGGCTTTTCGCCCCAGGCCGGAGCCTCGCTACGGCTCTTCGGCGCCGGCTTCTCGTCCGCGTCGACCGATGCATGGTCGAACAGCGGCGCGTCGAAATTCGCCTTGGATTCCTCGATGAGGCGCGGGCCGAGCTGGTCGCGCAGCGTGCGGCCGCGGATCTCCTGGGCATGGCCTTCCGGCAGTTCGCCGAGCTGGAACGGGCCGTAGGAGATGCGGATCAGGCGGTTCACGTCGAGGCCGAGCGCGCCGAGCACGTTCTTGACCTCGCGGTTCTTGCCTTCGCGAAGCCCCAGCGTCAGCCAGACATTGGTGCCCTGCGTCTTGTCGAGCGTCGCATCGATCGCGCCGTAGAGCACGCCGTCGACGGCGATGCCCTCCTTCAGCTTGTCGAGATCGGCCTGCTCGATCTTGCCGTGGGCGCGCACGCGGTAGCGCCGCAGCCAGCCGGTGGTCGGCAGCTCCAGCATGCGCGCGAGGCCGCCGTCATTGGTCAAGAGCAGGAGGCCTTCGGTGTTGATGTCGAGGCGGCCGACGGACATGACGCGCGGCAGGTCCTCGGGCAGGTTCTCGAAAACGGTCGGGCGGCCCTCGGGGTCGGCATTGGTCGTCACCAGGCCGGCCGGCTTGTGGTAGAGCCAGAGGCGCGTGCGCTCGATGCCGCGGATCGGCACGCCGTCCACTTCGATATGATCGGCAAGCGTGGCGTTGAGCACGGGCGTGTCCAGCACCGTGCCGTTCACGCTGACCCGGCCCTCCATGATCATGCGCTCGACATCGCGGCGCGAGGCGACGCCGGCGCGCGCCAAGAGCTTGGAGATGCGCTCCGGCGCCAGCTCGGCGCTGGCGGGTGCGGCGGGCGCCGGCTTGGTGGCACGGGCGGGCTTGCCGTCGCGCGGGGCGGACTTGCCCGCGAACGGCTTCTTGGCGTCCGACGGCTTGCCGGCGGAAAAGGGCTTCTTGCCCGCTGCGGCCGATGCGCCGCGCGGCTTGTGATCACGGCCCGCGGGCTTGGCGCCCGGCCGTTTTGGCTTGTCTTTGGATGTCATTTGTGTTGCCTGCGTTTTGCCGTGTCCTATCAGGTCAGGCGTCCGGGGTTAAGAGGAATTCGTGCCGCTCATGACAAATCGCTTCATGGAGATCGCGCTTGAGGAAGCCCGCGCCGCCGGCGCCCGGGGCGAGGTGCCGGTCGGGGCGGTGCTGGTGATGGACGGCGCGGTCATCGCGCGCGCCGGCAACCGCACGCGGGCGGAGAACGACGTGACCGCCCATGCCGAGGTCGCCGTCATCCGCGCGGCCGCCGGCAAGCTCGGGCAGGAACGCCTCGCCGGCGCCGACCTCTACGTGACGCTGGAGCCGTGCACGCTCTGCGCCGCCGCCATTTCCTTCGCCCGTATCCGCCGGCTCTACTACGGCGCGGAAGACCCGAAGGGCGGCGCGGTGGACAATGGCGTGCGCTTCTTCGCCCAGCCGACCTGCCATCACGCGCCGGACGTCTATTCCGGCATCGGCGGCCTGGAAGCGGCGGCGATCCTGAAGGATTTTTTTGCCGAGCGGCGCTGACCGGGCTTTTGGAGCATTTCCGCTTTTCCTGAGAATTGCGAAAACGCTCCATATTTCATCCGGTCGCGAACTTCTCCAGCTTGTCGCCGTCGAGGCGATAGCGGATCCATTCCGACTGCGGTTCTGCGCCGAGTGCCTCGTAGACGCCGATGGCCGGCGCGTTCCAGTCGAGTACGCTCCATTCGAAACGCCCGCAGCCCTCCTCCACCGCGATGCGAGCGAGATGGCGCAGCAGCATCCTGCCGACGCCGGCGCCGCGATGGGCGGGCGTCACGTAAAGGTCCTCGAGGTAGAGCCCGTTCTTCGCCTGCCAGGTCGAATAGGTCTTGAAGAAGACGGCGGAACCGGCCGGCTCGCCCTCCTCCGTCTCGCAGATCACCGCACGGGTGACGGACCCCTCGCCGAACAGCGAGGCGGCGACGGTCTCTTCCGTCGCGACGACCTCGTCGAGGGCGTTTTCGTAGTCGGCAAGTTCGCGGATGAAACGCAGGATGGTCGCGGCATCGCCCGCCGATGCCGCCCGAATGCGATAGTCCGTCACGGACTTAGAACGGCCACCAGGAGGAACCGCTCTGCTTGGCCGCCTTGGCTTCCTTCTTGCGGCGGCGCTCCTTGACACGCTCCGGCTCGCCGAGATCGGCCTGGGCCTCCTCGGGAAGGCGGCGGTAATCCAGCGGCGGATCGCTCAGGTAGCGGCGCTTGTCGGCATAGGCCCCCATCTGCAGGCGGCGTGCCTCACGGTAGGCGGCCGTCTGCTCGGAAGCGGACAGCTTGCGGGTCGTCGTGCCCTGCGAGGCGAGCGGCGAGCGGTAGTTGATGTTCGAGCTGTTTTCATCCGCCTCGGCGCGCAGGCGCTCGCGCATGTCCTCCGGGCTCTCGACCCACGCCGGATTGTCCTTGTTGGCGACGGACTGCTGCGGCTCGCTGAGCGCGCCCGCGTCCTTCGGCACGACTAGGCCGCCGCGGGGCTGGTAACGGATATTCTTCGCCTCTTCGTTGCTGCGGCGGAACATGGCGGCGTTGCCGAGGTCCTCCACCAGCTGCTCGCCGGTGCTCTTGCCCGTGCCGTAGGTCGGCCCCATGCAGCCGGTCAGAACGAAGCTTGCGCCCAAGAGACCGACCAGGCCGGTGCGCACCCGAATATTTCGCGTCATTCCCATGAATACCCTTCCAGCAAGGCCGGCGGCCCAAGGCCCAGGCACGGCCGCCGTCCCATGGCGGAAAAATCCGACCATTTTCAGGCAGCATTACCGGATGACGGCGGCAAGCGCAATTCACCCGGGAAGATTGACGGCCGGAAAGCGCCGGCCGTCAACAGAGCCGAGGCGTTTATGCCGCGCGGCGGAAGCCGATCTCGCGCAACGCAGCCGCATCGCGGGCCGAGACGTCCGGGTAGTCCGGATCGCTGCCGACATCCGTCGTGATGCGCCAGGACCGGGCGCATTTGCGGCCTTCCGCCAGCTTCGGCTCGACGGCGACCTTGGCGACGTCCGCCAGGCGGAAGGCCTCGGCCGGGCCTTCGCCGGCAACCACGCTGATGGCCGAGGTGATGCAGATCTCCGCGAAATCCTGGCCTTCGAGGGCGGCAAGCAGCTCCGGATCGGCGATCGAGACGACCGGGGCGGCCTCCAGCGAAGCACCGATGCGCTTCTCGCGGCGCTCGATCTCCAGCGCGCCGGTGACGACCGAGCGCACGGCGCGGATCTTCTCCCACTTGGCTTCGAGCGCATCGTCGCGCCATTCGGCCGGAACCGCCGGGAACTGCTCAAGGTGCACCGAGACGGCATCGGGCCTCAGCGACAGCCAGGCCTCTTCCATCGTGAAGGGCAGCATGGGGGCGAGCCAGGTGACGAGGCATTCGAACAGCTTGCGGATGACGCAGAGCGCCGCGCGACGCTTCAGCGAGGACGGGGCATCGCAGTAGAGCGCATCCTTGCGAACGTCGAAGTAGAAGGCCGAGAGCTCGACATTGGAGAAGTCGATCAGCGCGCGGGCGATCTTCTTGAAATCGAACGCGTCATAGCCCTCGCGCACGAGCGCGTCGAGTTCCGACAGCCTATGCAGCATCAGCCTTTCCAGCTCCGGCATGTCGGCATGGGCGATCTCCTCGCCCGTGTCGTGCGCCAGCGTTCCCAGCATCCAGCGCACCGTGTTGCGCAGCTTGCGGTAGGCGTCGATGTTGGTCTGGATGATCGTCTTGCCGAGGCGCTGGTCTTCCCAGTAGTCCGTCGTCATCACCCAGAGGCGCAGGATGTCGGCGCCCGATTCCTTCATCACGTCCTGCGGCGAGACGACGTTGCCCTTGGACTTCGACATCTTCTCGCCCTTCTCGTCCATGGTGAAGCCATGGGTGATGACGGCGTTATAGGGCGCGCGGCCGCGCGTCGCGCAGCTTTCGAGCAGCGAGGAGTGGAACCAGCCGCGGTGCTGGTCGGAGCCTTCGAGATAGACGTCGGCCGGCCATTTCAGGTCCGGGCGGTCCTCGAGCGTGAAAGTGTGCGTCGAGCCCGAATCGAACCAGACGTCGAGGATGTCCATGACCTGCGTCCACCTGGCCGGATCATGGTCATTGCCGAGGAAGCGCTCCTTGGCGCCCTCGGCGAACCAGGCGTCGGCGCCCTCCTTCTCGAAGGCCTCGATGATGCGGGCATTGACGGCATCGTCGACCAGGACCTCGCCGTTCTCGTCGGCGAAGACGGCGATCGGCACGCCCCAGGCGCGCTGGCGCGACAGCACCCAGTCCGGGCGGCTCTCGATCATGGCGCGCAGGCGGTTCTGGCCGGTGGCGGGCACGAAGCGGGTGTCGTCGATCGCCGCGAGCGAACGCGAGCGCAGCGTCGTGCCGTCGCCGAGTTCCTTGTCCATGTAGACGAACCATTGCGGCGTGTTGCGGAAGATCACCGGTTTCTTGGAGCGCCAGGAATGCGGGTAGGAATGCTTCAGCCGCCCGCGGGCGAACAGCGTGTCGGAGGCGATCAATGCCTTGATGACGCGCTCGTTGGCATCGCCCTTCTTGCCGTTGTCGTCCATGACGCGCGCGCCTTCGAAGCCGGGGGCGTCTGCCGTGTAGAAGCCGGCGTCGTCGACCGGGAACGGGATTTTCGAGGAGATGCCGCGCGCTTCCAGTTCGCGGGCCTTGGCCGTCCAGGCATCGAAGTCCTCGCGGCCGTGGCTGGGTGCCGTATGCACGAAGCCGGTGCCGGCGTCGTCGGTGACATGGTCGCCGTCGAGCAGCGGGACCGGGAACGTGTAGCCGAGGTCCTTCAGCGGATGGGCGCAGGTGAGCGCGGCGAGTTCGGCCGGCTCGATATCGCGCACGAACCTGAAGGTGAGCTTCGCCTTCGCGGCTGCCTCATCGGCAAGACGCGTCGCGAAGATCAGCTTCTCGCCGGGCTGCGGGCCGAAATCGTTCTGCGCGCTTTCGACTTCGAACAGGCCGTAGGGATAGCGCGAGGAGAAGGCGATGGCGCGGTTGCCGGGGATCGTCCAGGGCGTGGTCGTCCAGATGACGACATAATTGCCCTGAAGGTCGGCGGCACCGTCCACGATCGGGAACTTAACCCAGATCATGTCGCTCTCGACGTCGGCATATTCCACTTCGGCTTCCGCCAGCGCCGTGCGCTCGACGACCGACCACATGACGGGCTTGGAGCCGCGGTAGAGTTGACCGGATTTCGCGATCTTCAGCAGTTCGCCGGCGATGCGGGCCTCGGCGTGGAAATTCATCGTCGTGTAGGGATTGTCGAAGTCGCCCTCGATGCCGAGGCGCTTGAACTCGTCCGACTGGATCTTGATCCAACCGGTGGCGAAGTCGCGGCATTCCCTGCGGAATTCGTTGACCGGCACCTCGTCCTTGTTCTTGCCCTTCTCGCGGTACTTCTCCTCGATCTTCCATTCGATCGGAAGGCCGTGGCAGTCCCAGCCGGGCACGTAGTTGGCGTCATAGCCGCGCATCTGGAACGAGCGGTTGATGACGTCCTTGAGGATCTTGTTCAGCGCGTGGCCGATATGGATGTTGCCGTTGGCATAGGGCGGGCCGTCGTGCAGCACGAATTTTTCGCGGCCGGCGGCGGAGGCGCGCAGCTTCTTGTAGAGACCCATCTTCTGCCAGCGGGCCACCGTTTCCGGCTCCTTCTGCGGCAGGCCGGCGCGCATCGGGAAATCCGTCTGCGGCAGGTAGAGGGTGGAGGAATAGTCGACTTTTTCGGGCGTATCGGTCATGGGTATGGCTATCGTCTCGTCGCGCGCATCTTTCGCGCATGCGGGGAAGGTGTCAGGTCATGCAATGGGCACTGACGGCGGGGGCGCTTTCGAAACGCCCGAAATCCCGGACCTTCCGGCCTCGCTCAGAGCGCGCGGAAGGCCGGGCCACTAATTCGCAGATCGATGGTCAGCCGGTCGAGCATCATGCGCGCGGTCTTACGGCGTTTTGGGCGGTTTGAAAAGACATGACGAGCGGCAAAGCCGCGGCGGGACGCTGACAAAGACTGCCAGACCTCTCCTTCGTCATCCTCGGGCTTGACCCGAGGATCCATAAGCCGTTGAAAAAAATGGATCCTCGGGTCAAGCCCGAGGATGACGAAGGAGAATGGGGCAAGATTCGTCAACAAATTGCCGACGGTAAGGCCGTCGCTTGCGATCAGAAACAGAGCCGCCGGTCGATCGGTCCCAGCGGCGAAACACCGGAGAGCAGCGCCCGTGCCTCCTCCTCGTCGCGCTTCATCTGCACGACGAGCGCATCGAGGCCGTCGAACTTCAGTTCGTCGCGCAAGTGGCCGAAGAAGGAGACGGCGCAGACCTCGCCGTAGAGGTCGCCGGAGAAATCGAAGAGGAAGGTTTCGAGCAGCGGCGCGCCGTTCGCATCGACCGTCGGGCGGCGGCCGTAGCTGGCGACGCCGTCGTGGAGGCTTCCGTCGGGCCGGCGGAAGCGCACGGCGTAGATGCCGCTGCGCAGTTCCACTTCCGGCGGAAGCTGCATGTTGGCGGTCGGATAGCCGAGCGTGCGGCCGAGCTTCTTGCCGTCGATGACCTCGGCCTCCACCGTGTAGCGGTAGCCGAGCTGGCCGGCGGCTTCCGCAACCGCGCCTTCGCCGAGCAGGGCACGGATGAAGCTGGAGGAGATGACGGAGGCGTTCTCGTCGCGGAAGGCATCGACCAGCGTGACGCCGAAACCGTTTTCCTGGCCGGCGGCCATCAGGAAGGCCGGCCCGCCTTCCCTGCCCTTGCCGAAGTGGAAATCGAAGCCGGTGACGACCTCGGACGCGTGCAACCAGTCCATCAGGACGGTGCGGATGAAATCGTGCGCGGAGATTTCGGAGAAGCTGCGGTCGAACGGGTATTCGATGACGGCGGAAAAACCCATGCCTTCGAGAATGCGGGCCTTCAGCGGCGCCGGCGTCAGGCGGAAGACCGGGCGCTCGGGCCGGAAGACCGTGCGCGGATGCGGCTCGAAGGTCAGCACCAGGGCGGGAATGCCGCGCTCGGCGGCGATATCGAGCGCCCGCTGCAGAACGGCCTGGTGGCCGCGATGCACGCCGTCGAAGTTGCCGATGGCGACGACGCCGCCGCGCAGGTGCTCCGGCAGCGGCTCCCTCGTCTCGTTCCTGTGAAACACCGTCATGACGACCGTCTCCGTCACTGCAACCGGGGCATCCACCATTTCGGGTGGGCGCCCTCGCGTTTCAGGAAGGCCTCCAGCTTCGCCTCGTCCGTGCGACCGCCCTCGACATAGTCCTGCGCGTGGATGCCACCCGAAATATACAGCACGTCGAGCCCGAAGGCCTCCGCGCCGCGCACGTCCGTCGGCATGCCGTCGCCGATGGCGATCACCCGCGAGAGGTCGAAATCACCGCGCACCTCGCGCGCCTCGGCGATCGATTTCTCGTAGATCGGGCGGTGCGGCTTGCCGGCGATCCGGGTGGCGCTGCCCAGCTCCTCATAGAGCTTGGCGATCGCGCCGGCACAGGGAATGAGCTTGTGGCCGCGCTCGACGACGAGGTCGGGATTGGCGCAGATGAAGGGCAGTTCCCGCGCCGCGAGCGCCGTCAGCTCGGCGCGATAATCCTCGACGGTTTCCGTCTCGTCGCTGCGCAGGCCCGCGCAGACGACGATGCCGGCCTCCTCCAGCCCGACCGGCTCGACGCCGAGGCCGTCGAGCAGCGGCAGGTCCTTTTCGGCGCCGATGAAGTAGATGTTCTTCGGCCCCCCGGCGATCAGCGCGCGGGTGACGTCGCCGGACGTGACGATCCGGTCGTAGGCGTCATCCGTCACGCCAAGGCCGCGGATCTGCACTTTCACACCCGGATGCGGGCGCGGGGAATTGGTGATCAGCACGACCGTCAGCCCGGCCGCGCGCGCGGCGGCGAGCGCTTCGGAAGCATGGGAGAAGGCTTCGACGCCATTGTGCAGGACGCCCCAGACGTCGCAAAGGACCACGTCATAATGCTGCGTGATGTCGCGGAAGGATTGGATGCGGTGAGCCATAAGGGATTCCCGTGTCGAGATCGAGCCCGGCTGACATTGCAAAGCGACGGCAAGAAAACAAGCCTCTCCGCACATTTTTGCCCCATCGGCGGGCAAACGGATGAAAATTCACCGCGCCGTCTTGATGGCGTGCGATGACGCTCCCATCTGGCGGCTGCGGTAACCATACCGGGCGAAAAATTTTGCAGGCGCCGTTCTTGACTCCAAACGCCCAGCCGCCTATCTCGGCATCGCTAGCACTCACGAAAGGCGAGTGCTAACATCAATCCACCGGATCCATCTCGCGATCCGCAATGTCATTTGATCGAGGGATAAGACAATGGCAAGCACCACCTTCCGCCCGCTTCACGATCGCGTCGTCGTTCGTCGCGTCGAATCCGAAGCCAAGACCAAGGGCGGCATCATCATTCCGGACACCGCCAAGGAAAAGCCGCAGGAAGGCGAAGTCGTCGCCGTCGGCTCCGGCGCCCGCGATGAAAGCGGCAAGGTCGTCGCGCTCGACGTCAAGGCCGGCGACCGCGTCCTGTTCGGCAAGTGGTCGGGCACCGAAGTCAAGCTCGACGGCGAAGACCTTCTGATCATGAAGGAAGCCGACATCATGGGCATCATCGGCTGATCCGCCGGTAATCCCTTCCCAATTCAGCTGACACCTCTTCAGGAGTTCTCACAATGGCAGCCAAAGAAGTCAAATTCGGCCGCACCGCGCGCGAAAAGATGCTGCGTGGCGTCGACGTCCTCGCAGACGCAGTGAAGGTAACGCTCGGCCCGAAGGGCCGCAACGTCGTCATCGACAAGTCCTTCGGCGCTCCGCGCATCACCAAGGACGGCGTTTCCGTCGCCAAGGAAATCGAACTGGACGACAAGTTCGAGAACATGGGCGCCCAGCTCGTCCGTGAAGTCGCTTCCAAGACCAACGACATCGCCGGCGACGGCACGACGACCGCGACCGTTCTCGCCCAGGCGATCGTTCGCGAAGGCCACAAGGCCGTTGCCGCCGGCATGAACCCGATGGACCTGAAGCGCGGCATCGATCTCGCCGTCGCCGAAGTCGTCAAGGATCTCCAGGCCAAGGCCAAGAAGATCAACACTTCGGAAGAAGTCGCCCAGGTCGGCACGATCTCCGCGAACGGCGACAAGCAGGTCGGTCTCGACATTGCCGAAGCCATGCAGAAGGTCGGCAACGAAGGCGTCATCACGGTTGAAGAGGCCAAGACCGCCGAGACCGAACTCGAAGTCGTCGAAGGCATGCAGTTCGACCGCGGCTACCTGTCGCCCTACTTCGTGACCAACCCGGAAAAGATGGTCGCCGACCTCGAAGACGCCTACATTCTCCTGCACGAGAAGAAGCTCTCGAACCTCCAGGCGATGCTCCCGGTCCTCGAAGCCGTCGTCCAGACCGGCAAGCCGCTGGTCATCGTCGCTGAAGACGTCGAAGGCGAAGCCCTCGCGACGCTCGTCGTCAACAAGCTGCGCGGCGGCCTCAAGATCGCTGCCGTCAAGGCTCCGGGCTTCGGCGACCGCCGCAAGGCCATGCTCGAAGACATCGCCATCCTGACGGGCGGCACGGTCATCTCCGAAGACCTCGGCATCAAGCTCGAAAACGTCACGCTCGACATGCTCGGCCGTGCCAAGAAGGTTTCGATCTCCAAGGAAAACACGACGATCGTCGACGGTGCCGGCCAGAAGGCGGAAATCGAAGGCCGCGTCGCGCAGATCAAGGCCCAGATCGAGGAAACCACCTCCGACTACGACCGCGAGAAGCTGCAGGAACGCCTTGCCAAGCTCGCCGGCGGCGTTGCCGTCATCCGCGTCGGCGGCTCGACGGAAGTCGAAGTGAAGGAAAAGAAGGACCGCATCGACGACGCGCTCAACGCGACGCGCGCTGCCGTTCAGGAAGGCATCGTACCGGGCGGCGGCGTGGCCCTGCTCCGTTCTTCCACGAAGATCGCCGCCAAGGGCGAGAACGACGACCAGGAAGCCGGCATCAACATCGTGCGCAAGGCTCTCCAGTCGCTGGTTCGCCAGATCGCGGAAAACGCTGGTGACGAAGCCTCCATCGTCGTCGGCAAGATCCTCGACAAGAACGAAGACAACTACGGCTACAACGCCCAGACCGGCGAATACGGCGACCTGATCTCGCTCGGCATCGTCGACCCGGTCAAGGTTGTCCGCACGGCGCTCCAGAACGCCGCTTCGGTCGCTTCGCTGCTGATCACGACGGAAGCCATGATCGCCGAGCTTCCGAAGAAGGACGCTCCGGCCGGTATGCCGGGCGGCATGGGCGGCATGGGCGGCATGGACATGATGTGATAGGCGCAAGCCTATCGCAGCATGACCATCAAGCTTCGCCCATGCACTAAAGTTGGTTCAGCGCGTCAAGCGCGCTGAACTGGCGGCATGGACATGATGTGACAGGCGAAAGCCTGCACATCTGAGCCAACCGGTTCAGTTCGGAAGGGGCGGTCTTCGGGCCGCCCCTTTTGCATTTGAACGACGGGCGGCATCTGTATCGTTGCCGTGAAAAGAATTTTTCCAATTGTACAATAATTATCAAAAAGCCGTTGATGGCATCAAAAAACCAACTATAAAGACGCTCCAAGTGAACTTTAAAGATTCACGGGGGATTCAGCCGCTGAAACTCGACGGGACTACAGTCGATTTGTCGTGCAGCCGGATGTCCCCAAGCACTGGAAAGAAACCGCCGGAAGACCTGCATGAAGGTCAGCGGCGGTCTTCGCGCGTACGTCCGATCCGATAGCACAGACGGAGCCGGATGCAGTTCAGTACATAAGAAAGTGGTTCGGCGGGCTTCGATGGTTGTCAGCCGGGACTGCTTTTTAGCATGTCTTGCGCCGTCAAGGGCGGGACATGTCGGCTAAATTCGAGCAACTGCCTGAGGTCGTAGGTGTTCAAGATAATCAAGACTGATCTCTCGTCGCCCTTTCTGCCGGGCTCGATGGGGTTCGACGAAACAGACAACGAACTGCTCACGCAATATTGCGTGACGGAGCGCTGGACCGGCGATCTTTCCAACGGACTCTTCATGCTGGGCGACAAGGCGGCGCTGGCGCATGGCCTGCCGCAGCGCACCTGCGGCCTCCTGAACCTCATCCGCTGCTACGAGCCACTCGACCGCACGCGCGTGCTGGAACTCTTCGAGCAGGCGGCCGCGTCCTCGTCATCCTTCTGCTTCTCGACGACCATCCATCTCGACGGCGCACCGCGCCAGCCGGTGTTCTGCGTCGGGGAATCGACGGGCCTGGAGGAGAAGTATGCCGGCTCCATCATCGGCGTCTTCATCTTCCCCCGTTTCCAGATCGACCTCGCCGGCCGCCGCTTCAAGCGGCAGTAGGGGTGCTGCCAAGCCTCACGCCGCCTCGCTCGCCTCCGGCCCCGTGCGGATGCGCTCCACCGGCACCGGACGGCCGAGGAAGTAGCCCTGGGCCTCGTCGCACCCCTCGTCGAGCAGGATGTCGAGCTGGCTGCGCGTCTCCACGCCTTCCGCCAGGACCGGCACGCGCAGCGTCTGGCCGAGCGCCAGGATGGCGCGGATGATGGCCTTCGCCTCGGGGCTCGCCTCCACCTCGCTCATGAAGCTGCGATCGAGCTTGATCTTGTCGAAGGGGAAGGCGCGCAGGGTTTCCAGCGAGGAATAGCCCGTGCCGAAATCGTCGATGGCGATGGTGACGCCGAAGGCCTTGATGCGGCGGAGCGTCTGGAGGGCCCGCTCCTTGTCGCCGATGATGGTCGATTCGGTGATTTCCAACTCCAGCCGGTGCGGGCTGAGGCCCGTATCCAGCAGCACGCGGTGCACGAGGTCGGCGACATCGGCATTGCCGAGCTGCACCGGCGACAGGTTGACGGCGATCTTGTGGTCGTTGTCCCAGGTCGCGGCCTCGCGGCAGGCCTCGCGCAGCACCCATTCGCCGATCGGCAGGATGGCGCCGCACTCTTCCGCGATCGGGATGAACTCGCCCGGCGGGATCGTGCCGCGCATCGGATGGTGCCAGCGCAGCAGCACCTCGTAACCGATCGTATCCCCGGTGGTGACCGCCTTCTGCACCTGGTAGTGGAGCTGGAGCTCGTTGCGCTCCACCGCCTGCCACAGATCGTTTGCGATGAGGCGGCGGCTGCGGGCGGCCTCGTCCATCGAGACCTCGTAGAAGCAGACCCGCTCGGTCAGTGCTTCCTTGGCGCGATACATGGCAAGGTCGGCATTGTTGAGCAGGGCCTCGAGATTGTCGGCATCCTGCGGATAGATCGCCACGCCGAGGCTGGCACCCGGCTTGATATCGTAGCCGTCGATGCGGATTTCCTCGTGGAGGCAGGCTTCCAGCCGCTGGATGAAATCGTGGAGGTCGGACACATCCTCAAAGCGCTTTGCCGCGGCGAACTCGTCGCCGCCGAAGCGGGCGACCGTCTCATCGGCCTCAAGGCAGGCCTGCATGCGCTTCGAAAGCGTCATCAGCACCTCGTCGCCCGCGGCATGGCCGCGCGTGTCGTTGATTTCCTTGAACTTGTCGAGGTCGATGCCGATCGCCGCGACCTTGCCGCCGAAGCGCTTCGCCGAATCGAGATCGGCTTCGAGGCGGTTGTTGAAGCTTGCGCGGTTCGGCAGGCCCGTCAGGCTGTCATGGCGGGCGAGGAAGGAGATCTGCTCCTCCGAGCGCAGGCGCTCGGACACGTCCTCATAGGTGGCGACCCACGCGCCGTCCGGCAGCGTGCGATAGCGCAGCTGCACGGAAATGCCGCTTGCCAGCTTCTCGACGATCACGCCGCCGTCATTGGCCTGGATGGCGGCGCGGCGGCGCGCATACATGTCGCGCGCCCGCGGCTGCCAGACCTCGGGATCGACGAAGACGTCGGCGACGCCCTGGTCGACGATCTCGCGCAGCGTCATGCCGGGGCGGATACGGCCTTCCGGGAAGCCGAAGATCTCGCTGTAGCGCTTGTTGGCGAGCAGCAGGCGCTCGTCCTTGTCGAACAGGCAGAGGCCCTGCGACATGTTTTCCAGCGCCAGGTCGAGGTTCTTCGTCACCTCGGCGAGACGGTCGGCATCGGCCTTTTCCTTCGTCACGTCCTTGGTGATCTTGGCATAGCCGACAAGCGTGCCGCCCGTGTCGTAGATGGCGTCCATCACCACGTTCGCCCAGAAGCGCGAACCGTCCTTGCGATAGCGCCAGCCCTCGTTCTCGTATTTGCCTTCCTCCCGCGCGATCGCCAGCGCCTGCTCCGGCACGCCGGCGGCGCGGTCCTCCTCGCTGTAGAAACGCGAGAAATGCTGGCCGACGATCTCGTGCGCCTTGTAGCCCTTGTTGCGCTCGGCGCCGCCGTTCCAGTTGGCCACGCGGCCGTCCGGATCGAGCATGTAGATGGCATAGTCCTTGACGCCCTGCACCAGCATGGCGAACTGGCGCATGCTCTCGTTTGCCGCAAGCTCGGCCTGCCGCGCGAAGACGGCCGCCGTCAGGCCCGTGAAGAGCAGCGAGAAGGCGACGACGGCGATCAGCGGCGCCATCAGGCCCACGGACAAGATCGTGTCGTCGCTTACCGGCACCAGGCCGGGCGTGAGCGTCACCGCCGCCATGGCGGTGAAATGCAGCGACACGACGCCGAGCGCCATCAGCACGGTGGCGAGCGCCCGGTCGCGAAGCCGCGCCTGCGGGCGCATGCAGAAGACCAGCGCAAGCGCCCCGAAGAGCCCGGCGCAAACGACCGAAGCCGTCACATAGGCGAGGTCCCAATGGAGGGTGCCCGGCACTTCCAGCGCCGCCATGCCGATATAGTGCATGGAGGTGACGCCGGCACCGAGCAGCAGGCCGCCGGCGACGGCCGCGCTCCTGCCGGGAACATAGGTGGCGACGGCAAGGCCGATCGTCGTCACGACGATCGCGACACCGAGCGAGACCAGCGTCAGCTCCATGCCGAAGCCCATGACGACGCCGGGGTCGTAGGCCAGCATGGCGATGAAATGCGTCGCCCAGATGCCGAAGCCGCTCGACGTGCCGGCCGCCCCGAGCCAGAGATTGCGCGCCATGCCCTTGGCAGCCTGCGCCCTTTGCGTCAGCGTCACCGCAACATAGCAGGACAGGAAGCAGATAAGGGCTGCGAGCAGGACGAGACGGAGGTCGTGCTCGACGGTCAGGCAGGTCAGAATGCGGAGCATGAAAGGTCACCGGTGGGAATGAGATGGCCCCACTCAGCCGGACAACCCTAAAAAATGAGTGAATTCAGATATGGCGATACCGGGCCGCCAGGCCCTACATCGGTTCATACTTAACAAAAGTCAAAACAGTACAACTGTTCCAATCCGTAACAAAAATTCCGCTCAACTTGTGCGCATCACCACGCTCAGAGCGTCAGGGCCTTGAGGTCCGTCGCGGGGTCCTCCAGGGCGGCGCGCTCGGGCGTGCGGCCCATCTCGATCAGCTTCTTGCCGACCACATAGGCCTTGGCATCGTTGACCGCGTCGACGGCGATCAGCCTGCCCGCGCGGAAGTACCAGACGGAGACGCTGCCCTCGCGCGCGCCGGAGCGTACGAAGGTATCGTCGAACCCCATGCAGAAGCCGGCGATCTGCAGCTTGACGTCATACTGGTCGGACCAGAACCAGGGTTTCGGCTCGTAGGGCAGATCGCCGCCGGCGATGACCGCGGCGGCGGCCTCCGCCTGGTCGACGGCATTCTGCACGGATTCGAGCCGCACGCGGTTGCCTTCGAAAGGCAGCACCGCGCAGTCGCCCATGGCGAAGATCGCCGGGTCGGAGGTGCGGGCATGGGCATCGACGACGATGCCGTTTGCGACCTCCAGCCCGGCATCGCGCGCAAGCCTGTCGTTCGCCGCAACGCCGATGCCGGCGATCACCACGTCGACGGGCAGCACGAAGCCGTCGGAAAGTTCCGCCCCGGTGACGCGGCCGTTTTCGCCGAGGAGCCGGACGAGGCCGGTCTTTTCCCGCACATCGACGCCGCGCGCCGTGTGGATCGCCTTGAGGATCGTGGCGGTCGCCGGCGAGGCGACGCGGGCGAGGATGCGGCCGGCCATCTCGATGACCGTGACATGCAGCCCCCTGCCCCGCGCGACCGCCGCCGCCTCGAGCCCGATATAGCCGCCGCCGACGACGAGCGCCCGGCGGCCCTCCTGCATTTCGAGGCCGAGGCGATCGGCATCGCGGTAGTCGCGCACGGTGAAGACGCCGTCGAGGTCGCCGCCGATCTCGGCCGGCAGGCGGCGCGGCGTCGCGCCGGTGGCGAGCGCCAGAACGCCGTAGTGCAGCGTCGAGCCGTCGCTGAGCGTCACCGTTCTTGCGGCGCGGTCGATGGCGGTGACTTCGGTCGAGAGGCGGATCTCGACATTGTTATCCGCATACCAGCTTTCCGGGCGGAACATCAGCCGGCCGAGATCGGCCTCGCCGAGCAGGTATTTCTTGGAGAGCGGCGGACGCTGGTAGGGATGGCTCGCCTCGGCGGCGACGATGGTGATCGGCCGCTCGTCCTTCAGCGCGCGCAATTTGGCAACCAGGGCAAAGGCGGCCTGACCGCCGCCCGCAACAACCAGTCTTCCCGTCACGATGTCTTCCGTCCCGTCCTTGTTTTCCGAGAGGTAGCGCGCCGGAACCGGCGGCGTCAACTCATCGCCGCGCCGCCGGATTTTTCGTTTGCGTCAGGGCTTGGCGGGGATTTCGAGGCCCTTTAGCGCCGCCGGGCGCGCAAGGCAGCGCTCCAGCCAGGCCATCACGGCCGGGAAGCCTGCATAGTCCAGCGCCTCGCGACCGCCATAGAAGACATCCGCGCCGCGGATCCACGGGAAGGTCGTGATGTCCGCAATGGTGTATTCGTCGCCCATGATCCACCGGCGGTCCTTCAGGCGGTCTTCGAGGATCGAGAGCAGGCGCTTGGCTTCGTCGCGGTAACGCTCGGCAGGATAGGAATTGTTGGCCACCTTGTCGGCGGCGAACTTGTAGAAATGGCCGAACTGGCCGAACATCGGCCCGACGCCGCTCATCTGGAACATGACCCAGGCGAGCGTCTCGTAGCGCCCGGCGGCATCGGCCGGGATCAGCTTGCCGGTCTTTTCGGCGAGATAGACGAGGATCGCGCCCGATTCGAAGAGGCCGATCGGCTTGCCGTCCGGGCCGTCCGGATCGATGATCGCGGGAATGCGGCCGTTCGGGTTCAGCGAGATGAAGTCCGGCGACTTGACGCCCTCGGGCCCGAACTCGATCCGGTGCGCCTCATAGGGCAGGCCGAGCTCCTCCAGCGCGATCGACACTTTCACGCCGTTCGGCGTCGGCAGCGAATAGAGCTGGATGATATCGGGGTTCCTGGCGGGCCACTTCTTGGTGACGGGGAAGGCGGAAAGGTCGGACAAGGCGGGCTCCTTCTGAGTTAGATCAAGGATATAGGAGCCGTATCGCCTGCCCGCAAGCAGGAGCCTGATGGTGGATCATCCGGATTTCCGCGCCAGCCAGACCGTCGCGCCGCCACAATCCGGATCCTCCCGCCGGTGCTCCACGACGGCAAAGCCGTTTGCCGCCAGAAGCTCCCGATACTCCGCACCCTCGAGGCTGGCATGGTAGAGCGGCTCGCCCTGGAAGGTGCCGACGACGACACCCTGCGATGGGCCCGACGTGAACATCAGCATCGCGCCCGGCGCGGCCATGGCAGCAAAACGGGGAAACATCGCCCGCTGGTCCTGCGGCGTCAGGTGGAAGAAGCTGTGCCAGGCCAGAATGCCGGCGAAGGTCTTGCCAGGGGAAAAGCCGCGCATGTCGGCGACGTACCAGTCATGGGCGGGATGGCGCGCTCGGCAGAGGCCGACCAGCGTTTGCGATGCATCGACGCCCGTGACGGCAAAGCCGCAGGCGATGAGGCTCGCGGCCAGCGGCTCGCCCGAGCCGCAGCCAAGGTCAAGGATAGCGGCTCCAGCGGCCAGCGGCGCGGTGAAGCGGTCGAGCCATGGCTTCTCGGAGAGATCGCGGCCGCGGATACGGTCAAAGGCGTCCGCATGGCGCTCGTAAAGGCCGGCAATGCGGTCCGCCTCGTCCATCTCAGAGCGCCTTGCGCACCGCCTGGACGATCTCTGCGACGACGGGATCGCCCTCATGTTCTTCCTTGCGGGCGCGCACGAGGCAGGCCTCGGACTTGAGGATCACGCCGTCGGAGAGGATCTTCAGGTGGTTCGCCGTCAGCGTCGAGCCGGTCGAGGTGATGTCGACGATGATGTCGGCCGAGCCCGAGGCCGGCGCACCCTCGGTCGCCCCGAGGCTCTCGACGATGCGGTAGAGCTGGATGCCGTGGTTGCCGGAGAAGAACTGCTGCGTGAGGCGCCAGTATTTCGTGGCGATGGTGAGGCGCCGGCCGTGGCGGGCGCGGAAATCCTGGGCGACGTCGCCGAGATCGGCCATCGTGTCGACATCCAGCCAGATTTCCGGCACGGCAACGACGACATCCGCATGGCCGAAGCCGAGGCGGGCGCAGAATTCGACGCGGGCATCCGCCTCCGCCAGTCCCTCGCGCACCAGGTCCTCGCCGGTCACGCCGAAATCGACGGTGCCGTTGGCGATCTCGCGGGAGATCTCGGAGGCCGAGAGGAAGGCGATCTCGATGTCGTCGCGCCCCTCGACGCGGCCACGATAGGAGCGGTCGTTGCCGACGGCGACGACGGAGAAACCGGCGCGGGCGAGCACGGCGGAGCTGTCCTCCTTCATGCGCCCCTTGGAAGGAAGGCCGATGGTGATGGTCATGCGGCAGCTCCCTTCACGCCCGCGATACGGTCGAGCCAGAGCGAGAAGCCGACGGCCGGAATGCGCTCCTTCGCGCCGAGCAGGGTCAAGAGCCGGTCGAAGCGGCCGCCGCCGGCAAGCACCAGGCTCTCCCCGGCCGGCGCGATCTCGAAGACGAGGCCGGTATAATAATCGAGCGGGCGGCCGAAGGCGGCGCGATAGGTGATCGTCGCCGGATCGACGCCGGTGGCGCTGAGCGCCGCGACGCGGCTTTCGAACCGCGCGAGCGCCGCGCCGAGCGAGAGGCCGGCCTTTTCCGCGAAGGCGGCGAGCGCCCCGGGCGCCTCGGCAAGGCTCAGCTCCAGCGCCAGGAACTCCCTGAGGAGCGCCAGCGTGCGGGCATCGAGCCGCGTGTTGGCCAGTTCCATCTTCTCGCGCAGGCGCCGGGCGATATCGGCCGGGCTCCGGCTGGCATTGGTGGAATAGCCGGTCGCCTCCATCGTCGCGTCGATATGGGCGATCAGCGTCGCCTCGTCGTCGAGCTTGCCGAGGATGGCGAGGCGATCGACCTCCGGGCCGAAGACGCCGTCGCGCGCGGGATTGGAGAGGTCGTCCATCAGCCGCTGCAGCTGCGCCTGGTTGCCGAAGGCATGGACGAGCCGCTTCTGCCAGCCGGCCGGCAGGCCGCAAGCCGCCACCACGGCTTCGAAGACCGACTGGTCGCCGAGCACCACGGAAAAGGCCACGCCCGGCAGGCGGTTGGTGAGGACGGTCAGCGCGTCACGCACGGCGCGCGCATCGGCCCTTGCGACGTCCGGCTCGCCGAGATCCTCGATGCCGGCCTGGTAGAACTCGTTCGAGCCCTCGCGGCGCTGGCGGAACACCTCGCCGAGATAGGCGTAGCGCTTGGGCGTGCCCGTCGCCGTCTCGATATGGCGCAGGCAGACGGGAATGGTAAATTCGGGCCGGAGGCACAGGCTCTTGCCGGTCTCGCTCTCCGTCAGGAAGATGCGCCGGCGCAGGTCCTCGCCCGCCATGTCGAGGAAGGGTTCGGCCGGCTGGATGACCGGCGTGTCGACACGCTCCGTACCGAGACGTTCGAGATCGGCGATGAGATCGGGCGCGAAAGCGGGGAGATTGACTAGAGGCATGGCAACACCTCCGGTCGTGGGGAGGCACACCCCCCTCTGGCCTGCCGGCCATCTCCCCCACAAGGGGGGAGATCGAATTGTTGCACCGTCTCGCCCATCGCCAACGCTTCACTTTGGGCAATGCCGATATGGCCAGCCGATCTCCCCCCCTGTGGGGGAGATGGCCGGCAGGCCAGAGGGGGGTGGAACCGCGCGCTCATCGCCGTCAGCCGGCCCGCGCCCGGTCTTCGGCCTGGGCGTCGAGGATTTCGCGAACCCTGGCGACGAGCTCGGCCTCCGGCACGGAGACCTGCGCCACGCGGGCCTCGCGCCAGGCGATGTTGTCCTCGATCTCGCCGGAAAGGCGCTTGCCCTCGATCAGGTCCTTGATCTGCACGAGGCCTTCGGCGCGCTCGTCGCCGCCCTGGATGATCGCGACGGGGGCGCCGCGGCGGTCGGCATATTTGAGCTGATTGCCGAACTTCTTCCAGTTGCCCTGGTACATTTCGGCGCGGATGCCGGCGGCGCGCAGCTCTTGCGTGAAACGCTGGTAGCGGCCCATGCTCTCGATGTCGCCGTCCATGACCGTGACGAGCACGGGGGCGACGACCTCGTCCTGGCCGAGCTTGCCGAGGTTCTTCAGCGCCGTCATCAGGCGCGAGACGCCGATGGAAAAGCCGGTGGCCGGCACCGGCTGGCCCATGAAGCGGGAAACGAGGCCGTCATAACGGCCGCCGCCGCCGACGGAGCCGAAGACCACCTTCTCGCCCTTCTCGTTGGTGACGGCGAACTGCAGCTCGGCCTCGAAGACCGGGCCGGTGTAATATTCGAGACCGCGCACGCAGGAGGGATCGACCTTGATGCGGCCGGCATCATAGCCCGCGCTGGCGACGAGTTTCGCGATCTGCTCGAGCTCCTGCACGCCCTCGCGGGCACGCTCGTTCTGCCCGAAGCGACGGTCGAGCGAAGCGACGGTCTCCAGGTTGTCGCCGAAGGACGAGGTGTCGAGCACGCCGACCAGCAGCTCGATGCCGGCGGGATCGAGGCCGACGCCCTTGGTGAAATCGCCGCTTTCGTCTTTGCGCCCCCCGCCGAGAAGCTCGCGGACGCCGGGAATGCCGAACTTGTCGAACTTGTCGAGCGCGCGCAGGGCATTCAGCCGGCGCGCCGCATTCTCCTCGCCGCCAAGGCCGACGACCTCCAGCATGCCGTCCAGAACCTTGCGGTTGTTGACGCGGATGACGTAGTCGCCGCGGGCGATGCCGAGGGCTTCCATCGTATCGGCGAACATCATGCACATTTCGGCGTCCGCCTGAACGCCGGCTGCGCCCACCGTATCGGCATCGAACTGCATGAACTGGCGGAAGCGGCCCGGGCCCGGCTTCTCGTTGCGGAAGACGTAGCCGGCGCGGTAGGTGCGGTAGGGCAGTTGGATCTCGTTGAAATTCTCCGCGACATGGCGGGCAAGCGGCGCCGTCAGGTCGTAGCGCAGGCTCATCCACTGATCGTCGTCGTCCTGCAGCGAGAAGACGCCCTCGTTCGGGCGGTCGCTGTCCGGCAGGAACTTGCCGAGCGCATCGGTATATTCGAAAAGCGGGGTTTCGACCGGGTCGAAGCCATAGTGCTCGTAGACCGCGCGGATCTTCGCGGTCATTTCGGTGAGGGCGCGGATGTCCGCGGCGTCACGGTCGACGAAGCCGCGCGGCAGGCGGGCCTTCAGCTTCTGCGGTTTTTTCTGCTTTTCGCTCATCGGGATACCCGAAATTCCTGTATTTCCGTTGCGGTTTCCCTAGCGGATTGGACGGGCAGCGGCAAGGGCGGAAGCGCCCCGGCATCCCGGCCGGGGCGACAGCATGGCCCAACCGTGCATGACGACGGCGCAAGCCATGGATGCCGCGGCGGCGCAGGCGCTGGGAGAGGCGCGGCGGCAACGCGACCTTCCGCTTCGCCAGGATCGCCGCCCGGCCAGCCAAAGACGGCCGGCGGTCCGATCCGGGGCACGCCCGCGGTGGCGCGCCGGCCAAGCAAATGGACGCGGAAGGGCCGGACGTTCCCGACCCGCCCTTTCCTTTTGCTCGCGGGCCGCCTATCTGTTGGCGCATGAGGCAGATCCTCTTCGTCTTCGCCATTCTGGGCGCCGCGCTTTCCGGCTGGGTGCCGGTGGCCGCGGCGGCGCTGCATGGCGCGCAGCCTCCCGGCCTGCATGCCATGCACACGTCGGGCAGCGACGAGGCCGGCGGCGACCACGACACGTCGAAGCGCGCCGCCCATCCGCTTGCCTGTTCCGCCTGCTTCGCCATAGAGGCCGTGCGCATCGAGCCGGCGGCGCGCTCGGTCGGTGTTTCCGGCCGGTTGTCCGCCGTCGTGCCGCAGCTTGCCGGCCTCGCCCACCGGCCGCTCGATCCCCCTCCCCGGTCCTGACGCCCGCCCCGCCGGACGCCCCGCGCCCGGCTATCGACACCCTTCAGAACTGGAAAAGACAATGAACGCAAAGACCCTGTTTCTCGGCGCAGCCCTCGCGCTTGCCGTCACCCTGCCGGCAACAGCCCAGGAGGCCAACCATTCCGCCCATCAGGGCATGGCGATGGAGACACCGGCCGGACAAAGCCCCTCCACCGAGGCCTTCATCGCTGCCAACACGAAAATGCATGAAGGCATGGCCATCGACTTCACCGGCAATGCCGACGAAGACTTCGTGCGCGGCATGATCGCCCATCACCAAGGGGCTATCGACATGGCGAAGATCGAGCTGCAATACGGCAAGGACGAAAGCCTTCGCAAGCTCGCCGAGGACATCATCACCGCCCAGGAGGGCGAGATCCGGATGATGGAAGACTGGCTGGCGAAGAACGCCAAGTAGACCGGCCGGCAGAACAGCAGAGGCCCGCCGGAACGCCGGCGGGCCTCTGCACATCCCCATTCATCTGCGCTTATTCGGCCGCCGGATTGCGGTGGACCGCCGACGCCTCGACCAGCGAGGCCGCGATGGCGCGGGCCATCAGCAGCGTCGTTTCGCGAATTTCGGTGTTGCTGCCGCTTCTTGCCGACCGGATCAGGCGAAAGCCCTCCCGGAGCATGATCTCCTGCGCCTTGTCACAGGCCCAGCCTTCAAGTCGAGAATCGTCCATTGCAGGTGTGCTCGCCGCCATTTGTCCCCCATGCCAAATCATTCAGCACAAAGCGGCGCTTCACGACCACGCACGCGTACGCCGACCCCAGAACTTGCGATGTATGATTTTGCCGCTCAACCTTAAGCTACATGATTCGTTGTAGAATCAAAGCTGTATTTGTGGCGGCAAGACGCGAATTATGGCCGTTCGAGCCGATTTCTCTTCTCTTCGACTTCGGCGCGGCAAAAGCATCCTTCCACATGGTCGTTGACGAGGCCCATGGCCTGCATGAAGGCATAGACGGTGGTGGGGCCGACGAAGGTCCAGCCGCGCTTCTTCAGGTCCTTGGAAAGCCGGACGGAGGTGGGCGTCGTCGGGTTGGCGACGATCGTCTCCCAGTCGACCCGCGCCGGCCGCTCGTCCGGGCCCGGCTCGAAGCTCCAGAAGTAGCGGGCGAGCGTGCCGAACTCGTCGCGCAGCGCCTGCGCCCGGCGGGCATTGTTGATCGTCGAGACGATCTTGCCGCGATGGCGCACGATGCCGGGATCGGCAAGGCAGCGGGCGATGTCGTCGTCGCCGAAGCCGGCGACCTTGTCGAAATCGAAGCCGGCGAAGGCGGCGCGGAAGCCCTCTCGCTTGCGCAGGATGATGAGCCAGGAAAGGCCCGACTGGAAGCCTTCGAGGCAGATCTTCTCGAAGAGGCGGTGGTCGCTGACGACGGGATGGCCCCATTCCGCATCATGGTAGCGGCGGTAGTCGTCGAGATTGCCGTGCCAGGCGCACCGCACCCGTCCGTCGTCGCCTTCCAGAAGTCCCTTTGCCATGACCGCGCCCTCCGTTTCCTTTTTGTTCCGCTTTACCACTCATCAACCACATTTGGAAAGCCGGCAATAACCCTACTCAAAGCTTTATCGGCATCGTCGATATCGAATGAACGTCCGTTTACCATTCGCTTCATCGCAGGGTGCAAGCATTCCCGCCGAACCCGCGCCGAATTTCCAGAGTTTCGCGGCGCATCCCGGTGACGATCAGTAGCGAGTACGTCCGATGTTGATACGAGTTCTCCTGGCAACGACCCTTCTGTGCACGACCACCGCGGCACATGCGAGCGAGCGCTACATGAGCCGCCCGCCGGTCATCGTCAGCCCCGACCTTACCGCGCCCTGGCTGATGCAGCTTACC
Organism: Shinella sp. WSD5-1; assembly: GCF_963942435.1. Taxonomy (GTDB): domain Bacteria; phylum Pseudomonadota; class Alphaproteobacteria; order Rhizobiales; family Rhizobiaceae; genus Shinella; species Shinella yambaruensis. Next base: position 1,547,627 of record NZ_OZ012596.1, on the reverse strand, counting down.
GGCGAGGGCGTGCAGCCTGCCGTCAACACCCGCCGCATCATCCAGCGCCAGAAGGTGCAGCAGCGCCGTGTCCTGCGCCGCGAGGGCGCGGCCCGCGTACAGCAGGTCTCGGCGACCGGCACGGCGCGCAATCCGGTCAAGTCGAAGTTCGACCCGATGTATCTGCCGCAGCTCGTCGACTATGAAAGCGGGCACAAGCCCGGCACCATCGTCATCGATACCAACAACCGCTTCCTCTACCTCGTCCTGAAGGACGGCAAGGCGCGGCGCTACGGCGTCGGCGTCGGCAAGCCGGGCTTCGAATGGGCGGGTGCCCACACGATCACCCGCAAGGCCGAATGGCCGAGCTGGACGCCGCCGAAGGAGATGATCGCCCGCGAGGCCGCCAAGGGCCATTACCTGCCGGCCTTCATGGAAGGCGGGCCGGAAAACCCGCTCGGCTCGCGCGCCATGTATCTCGGCTCGACGCTCTACCGCATCCACGGCACCAACGCGCCCTGGACGATCGGCTATGCGGTTTCCTCCGGCTGCATCCGCATGCGCAACGAAGATGTCGTCGACCTCTACGAGCGCGTGAAGGTGGGCACGAAGGTCATCGTGATCTGATTTTGTGGTCTTGGCGCCACAAGGCCCCGAAGAAATCCGCCTTCACAATCGTCTTACTGTCCGCAAGCCGGCTTGAAATCGGTCGAGAGTCGGCTAGCCTCGCAGAATTGAGGATTGAGAGGGACTATACCATGCGGAAATACGCATCGATCTTGCTGGCCGCGACCGTCGCGGCCACGGCGATCATGCCGGTCTCGTCGGCGAATGCCTTCCCCGCGGCCCGCACGGGCGACCGGGTCGAGACGGCCTCCGACGTGACGCTCGTCGCCCAGCCGAGCAAGAAGCAGGTCGCGGCGAAGTACAAGCGCACCAAGGTGCGCTTCGTCACCGACCAGGCGCCGGGCACCGTCATCGTCGATACGAACAACAAGTATCTCTACTATGTCGAGGGCAACAACAAGGCGACGCGCTACGGCATCGGCGTCGGTCGCGACGGCTTCGGCTGGTCGGGCGTGGTGAAGGTCGGCCGCAAGGCCGAATGGCCGAGCTGGACGCCGCCGGCCGAGATGCGCCGCCGCGAGGCCAAGAAGGGCCGCATCCTGCCCGTCACCCAGGCCGGCGGCGAGGACAACCCGCTCGGCGCGCGCGCGCTCTACCTCTTCAAGGGCGGCCGCGACACGATCTTCCGCATCCACGGCACGAACCAGCCCTGGACGATCGGCCAGAACATGTCGTCGGGCTGCATCCGCATGATGAACAAGGACGTGGAGCATCTCTATGCCCGCGCCGACATCGGCACCAAGGTCATCGTCGTCGGCCCCGGCAACCGCCAGGGCAGCGTGAGCTACAACGACAAGGGCGTCGATTTCTTCGGCAACCTCTTCGGCTTCGGCGGCTGATCAACCGCCCGCCGCAGATCGCCCGGACGCCGGCCTTGCGCCGGCGTCATTTGGCTGGAGACCTTGCTCCGACCTCCCTTCCGTCATCCTCGGGCTCGACCCGAGGACCCACGCCACAAAGCAAAGCCACGCCGTGGCGCGTGGATCCTCGGGTCGAGCCCGAGGATGACGGTGGAGAGGTCGGGTGGCCTTATCCTCTGGCGCTCTAAGGCTGACTTGTTGCGTGATTTCGGCGCCGGCCTTGCGCCGGCGTCTTCCGTTCAGCCGACGGAGCAGCCGATCTTTCCCTCGCGCCGGATCGGCTCGGCAAGGTCGGCGCCTTCGATCTTCAGCGTATAGGTGCCCTCGTAACCGATGCCGTCCGCGCCGGCCTTCGTCATCATGACGAAATCGAGCGCCGCAAAGGGCTGGTTGTCGCCGGATTCGACATGGACGAACAGGCGCAGTTCGCCTTCATGCAGCCAATGGTGCGTGAGGAAGGACGGATCGAGCGCTATCTTTCCATCGAGCCCCTTCCGGGCGAGGTCCTTCGGCAGCTCGATCGATCCGCGGAAATTCAGGATGCCGCCGAGGCTGTAGCTGAAGCCTGCCTCCCCTTCGAAAGCGACATTCCTGTCCTTCACCGCGCAACTGAACCCGCCAGTGGCGAAGGCCGGCGTCGAGAGGGCGGCAAGGGCGACGAGCGGAAGCATGAGGCGGCGCATGGACATCTCCGATGGGCTGGAATGCCGCCTGTCTAGAGCATTTCCGGCAAACCGGAAATGCTCCAGATTCTTGTTTTTTCCGCATTATCCGACACCGAAACGAAGTCGCTTCGGTTGGAAATGGTCTGGAAATCCGGGGGCGAAGCGGCTGTTCCGCGCGTGACAGGTTCAGGAAAGCACGGCCGGCTTGGTTCCGCCATAGGCCCAGTCGATGAGCTCCACCGTGTGCAGGATCGGGATCGTCGTGCCCGTCGCGATCTGGGTGATGCAGCCGATATTGCCGGTGGCGATGATGTCCGGCTTGGTCGCCTCGATGTTCCTGACCTTGCGCGCCTTCAGCTTGCCTGAAATCTCCGGCTGGAGGATGTTGTAGGTGCCGGCCGAACCGCAGCACAGGTGCCCTTCCGCCGGATCGCGCACCGCAAAGCCCGCCTTCTTCAGCAGCACCTTCGGCGCCATGGTGATCTTCTGGCCGTGCTGCATGGAACAGGCGGAGTGATAGGCGACCGTCAGCCCCTTCGTCTCCTGCTGCGGCAGGTCGAGGGTCGCAAGATATTCCGTGATGTCCTTCGCAAGCGCCGAGACCCGCGCGGCCTTGTCCGCATAGGCCGGGTCGAGGCGCAGCATGAAGCCATAGTCCTTGATCGTCGTGCCGCAGCCCGAGGCGGTGATGATGATCGCGTCGAGCCCGTCCTTCTCGATCTCGCCGAGCCAGACGTCGACATTGCGCCGCGCCGCCTCCAGCGCCTGCGCCTCGCGGCCCATATGGTGGACGAGCGAGCCGCAGCAGACTTCGCCCGCCGGCGCCACGACCTCGACGCCGAGGCGGGTGAGGAGGCGGATCGTCGCTGCGTTGATCTCCGGCTTCAGCACCGGCTGGGCGCAGCCGGAGAGGATCGCGACCCGCCCGCGGCGCGGACCGGCGGCCGGATGCGTGCCCGGCCCCGCCTTGCCCGCGGCCTTCGGCAGGGAGCGGGGCGCAAGGTCCAGCATGGCGCCGAAGGGTTCAAGCGGCTTGAAGCGCTTGAGCAGGCCGGCAAAGGGCCGGCCGAGCGCGGCCGCCTTCAGCGCCAGGCGGAAGCGGCCTGGATAGGGCAGCACGGCGGCGAGGACGCCCCGCGTCAGCCGGTTCCAGAACGGGCGCCTGTAGGTCGCCTCGATATGCATGCGGGCATGGTCGACGAGATGCATGTAGTCGACGCCGGAGGGACAGGTCGTCGTGCAGGAGAGGCAGGAGAGGCAGCGGTCGATATGGGTCACCACCTCCACATCCGCCGGCCGGCCGTTCTCCAGCATGTCCTTGATGAGGTAGATGCGGCCGCGCGGGCTGTCGAGCTCGTTGCCCAGCGTCACATAGGTGGGACAGGTGGCGGTGCAGAAGCCGCAATGCACGCATTTGCGCAAAATCTTCTCCGATGTCGCGACATGCGGATCGGCAAGCTGCTCGGGAGTGAAGTTGGTCTGCATCAGCGGGCGCCTTCTTCGTTGGCGCGGGCGGGTTCGGCACCCCCCTCTGCCCTGCCGGGCATCTCCCCCTCAAGGGGGGAGATCGGCAAGAGGCAAGGCCATCGTTTCAAATGCAACGTCAAAGTGGGGCGAAACGCCGCCCCATCCAATCTCCCCCCTTGAGGGGGAGATGCCCGACAGGGCAGAGGGGGGTAAGCGACAGATTCCATCATAACGATCATCCTCACCCCACCATTCGCGACACGAACAACCCCGCCGGATCGAAACTCGCCTTCACCCTTGCGGAAAGCGCCGCCACCGCCTCGGCCTGCGGCTCGAAGACGGCGGTTGCCGCCAGCACCTCCGGCCGCGCCCGCAGCAGCGTCGCATGCCCGCCGCCGACGGCCTTGACGTAGCGGCGCAAGAGGGCGGCCTCGGGATCGGCCTCCATGCGCAGCCAGACGAGGCCGCCCTGCCAGTCGTAGAAGGCATCGACGCCGGCTTCGAGGCGGAGCGCTGCGACGAGCTGGTGGCCGGCGGTGGGCGCGACGGAGACGCGCCAGAGCGGACGCGGCGTGCCGTCGGCATAGGGCGCGACGTCGCGGATCTCGCGCCAGAGGCGCGCCGTCGTCTCCGCATCGAGATGCGCCACGGCGCCGAAGCGGGCCATGCTGGCGGCGAGCTTCTCGCTGCGCACGGCGACGGAGGCGGCGAGGCCCTCGAGGCGCAGCACGGTGGCCGCTCCGTCCGGCAGCGCGCCGCCGGCGAACCGCCCGCGCACGCTTTCCGGCAGGTGGGCGGCACCGGAGACCTCGACGGACATCGCCATCGCCGTCGCCATGGCGGCGGCAGCCTCCGCGTCGTTGAGACCGGAGACGACGATGGTGGTCGCCGTTTCCGGCACCGGCAGCAGGCGGAAGGTGACCTCCGTCATGAGCGCCAGCGCACCGTGCGAGCCGGCGAGCAGCTTGGCGAGGTCAAGGCCGGTGACATTCTTCATCACCCGGCCGCCGGCCTTCACCACCTCGCCCCTGCCGTTGACGAAGCGCACGCCGAGCAGGCTGTCGCGCGCGGCGCCGGCGACGAAGCGGCGTGGACCGGACGCGTTGGTGGCGAAGACGCCGCCGATGGTGGGAATGCCGGAGGAGCCGAGCGCGCCGCGCAGGTCGCAGGGCTCGAAGGCGAGCATCTGGCGCTTTTCGGCAAGCGCCGCCTCCACGACCTCCAGCGGCGTGCCGGCGCGGGCGGTCATGGTCATCTCGGCCGGGTTATAGGCGACGATGCCGGCAAGGCCGCGCGTCGAGAGCGTTTCGGCCCCGTCCGGCGCAGCGGCAAGGCTGCGCGTGCCGCCGCCGCGGATGGCAAGCGGCGTGCGCGACAGCGCGGCGACCTGGACGAGGCGCGCGGCGGCCTCTTCGGAAAGCGGTTCGTGGATGGGGGTCATGCGGCGGGTCGCCCTTCGAGCGGGAAGACCTTGGACGGGTTGAGCAGCCATTGCGGATCGAACGCCGCGCGCACGGCCATCTGCTGGGCAAGGTCGACATCGGCATATTGGTGGCGCATCAGGTCGCGCTTCTCGATGCCGACGCCGTGCTCGCCGGTGAGGCACCCGCCGGCATCGACGCAGAGCTTCAGGATGTCGTTTCCCGCCGCTTCCGCACGCGCGGCATCCTCCGGGTCGTTGGCGTTGAAGAGGATCAGCGGATGCATGTTGCCGTCGCCGGCATGGAAGACGTTGGCGACGCGCAGGCCGTATTTCTCGACGATCTCCGCCGTGCCGCGCAGCACATGCGGCAACTGGCCGAGCGGCACCGTGCCGTCCATGCAGATATAGTCGGCGATGCGGCCGGTGGCGCCGAAGGCGGACTTGCGGCCCTTCCAGATCAGCGCCGCCTCCGTCGCCGACTGGCTTTCCTTGACGACCTTGACGCCGTGGCGCCGGGCGATCTCGATGATGCTGGCGAGCATCGCGTCCATCTCGGCCTCGGAACCCTCGACCTCGACGATCAGCAGCGCCTCGACATCCATCGGATAGCCGGCGCCGGCAAAGGCCTCGCAGATCTCGATCGCCGGCTTGTCCATGAACTCGATGGCGACGGGGATGATGCCCGAGCCGATGACGTCGGCGACGCAGGCGCCCGCTTCCTCCGAGCTGTCGAAGCCGAAGAGCACCGGGCGCGCGCCCTCGGGCCTGGCGATGAGCCGCACCGTCGCCTCGGTGACGATGCCGAGCTGGCCCTCGCCGCCGCAGACGACGCCGAGGAGATCGAGCCCGCCGGCATCGAGCGCCTTGCCGCCGAGCTCGACGATCGTGCCGTCGATGAGCACGAGCTTGACGCCGAGCAGGTTGTTCGTGGTCACGCCGTATTTCAGGCAATGCGCGCCGCCGGAATTCATGCCGATATTGCCGCCGATCGTGCAGGCGAGCTGGGAGCTCGGATCGGGCGCGTAGAAATAGCCGTCGGCCGTGACGGCATCGGAAATGGCAAGGTTGGTGACGCCGGCCTGCACCGTCGCGGTGCGGTTGGCGAAATCCACCTCCAGGATGCGCGCCATCTTGGAGAGGCCGACGACGACGGCATCCTCCTGCGGGATCGCCCCGCCCGAAAGCGAGGTGCCGGCGCCGCGCGGCACGACGGGCACGCCATAGCGATGGCAGTATTTCAAGACGGCGGCGACCTCGCGCGTCGTCTCCGGCAGGGCGACGGCGAGCGGCAGGCGGCGATAGGACACGAAGGCATCCGTCTCGAAGGGCACGAGCTCGCGCGGCTCGTGCACCAGACAGCCCTCCGGCAGCAGATCGAGGAGGTCGGCGACGATTTCCCGGCGGCGGGCAAGCACCGCCGGCCGCGGCTCCAGGAACCCGATCTGATCCATGTCTTGGCCTCCCGCCTCAAGTGGTCTGTTTTCTTTACCACTTCCTATTGCAGGGTGCAAATGCTAAGCATTTTGTCCGTTTCGGCAAGAATGGACGCGATGGAATGACAAATCTCGGCGACCTCGAAATCTTTTCCCGCGTCATCGCCATGGGCAGCATGTCGGCGGCCGGCCGGGCGCTCGGCCTGTCGCCCGCGGTCGTCTCCAAGCGGGTGAAGCGGCTGGAGGAACGCCTCGGCACCCGCCTCTTCCAGCGCACGACGCGGCAGATCTCGCTGACCGAGGCCGGCCAGGGCTTCTATGACCGCATCGTCGGCATCCTTTCCGGCATCGAGGAGGCGGAAGCCTTCGTCTCGGGACGTTCCGGCGCCGTGCGCGGCACGCTGCGGATCTCCGCGCCCACCTCCTTCGGCCGCATGCATATCGCCCCCAATCTCAAGGGCTTCATGGACACCTATCCCGAGCTCGTCGTCAACCTGATGCTGACCGACGACTTCTCCGACATCGTCGGCGGTGGGTTCGACCTTGCGATCCGCATCGGCGAACTTTCCGATTCCTCGCTGGTCGCCCGAAGGCTCGCCTCGGTGCGGCGCGTGCTGTGCGCCTCGCCGGACTATATCGCCCGCCACGGCATGCCGGCCTCGCTCGACGCGCTGCCCGCCCATGTCTGCCTGCCGCCGCACACCCAGGACGTCTGGCGGCTGGAAGGGCCGGAGGGCAATGTCACCTATCGCCCGCAGGGGCAGCTCTACACCAATTCCAGCGAAGTGGTGCGGGAGGCGGTGTTCTCCGGCATGGGCATCGCGCTGCGCTCGACCTGGGATGTCGGGCCGGCGCTGAAGAGCGGCGCGCTCGTGCAGGTGCTGCCGCAATACGAGGGCTCGCGCAACGTGGTGCTCTCGGCGGTCTATCCGAGCCGGCAGTTCCTGCCCGTCAAGGTGCGGCTGTTCATCGACTATCTCGCCGACCTCTACGGCCCCCTGCCCTATTGGGAGCGCTGAGCACCGTCGGCCGCACATGCGCCGATTGGCGCGGGCGGACCCTTGCACTGGCTTCTTGCTTTTACCGCATTATCCAACGCCGAAGCGACTTCGCTTCGGCTGGAAATGCTCTAAGCTGCAGGCCCATGGCGGAGAGGACGGCGATGATCGGCAGGATGACAATGATGGCGGCGCTGGTCGCGCTGGCGCTTCCGGCAGCGGCCGGCGCAAGGCCGCTCGACGACCTGCTCCAGGGTTTCGACGATGCCTGCGACTACAGCGACGCGCTGGCGGGCCTCCTGCAATCGAGCTACGCTTTCGCCCGCAAGGAAGGCGCGATCGCCATTCCGGCCGGCTACGAGGCCGTCTTCGGTCCGCCCTCCGTCCGGCCGCAGGACGAGTACCTGCACATCGTCCTGCCCGTGACGGGCGGCATCTGGCGCGGCGTGCCGGTCAAGGAGATCGAGGTCTACATCACGGCGCTTGCCAGCGGCTTCAGCTACCAGGCGATCATCTTTCCGCCCGACGCGCTGGAGGCCGCCGAGGCCGCGTTCAAGGAGCGGGGTCTTGCCGCACAGGAAAAGCTCGCGAAACAGGACGAGACCGGCTTCGGCTGGGACACCGGCTTTGCCGTCACCGACGGCGTGCCGCGCTACCAGTGCGACCTGTCGACCTGAGCGGCGGCAGGCCGCTGCACACTTTTGCTGGCATTGCTCTAATGCTTGTCCTCTTCCGCATGGCGCTGGCGGATGGCGCGCACGAGCAGCCACATGCCGGCGATGACGAAGGGCACGGCGATGCCGGTCAGGGTTTCCGGCTTGACCGGCAGGCCGAGCCCGTGCGCCGCCTTGGCGACATAGCCGAAGAGACCGACCACGTAATAGGAGATCGCGGCGACAGACAGGCCTTCGACGGTCTGCTGCAGGCGCAGCTGCAGCTTCGCGCGGCGGTCCATGGAGTTGAGCAGGCTCGTGTTGAGCTGCTCCAGCTCCACGTCGATCCAGCTTCTCAAAAGCGCCGTGGCGCGGGCAAGCTTTCGCGACAGGTTCGCCTGCCGCTCCTCCACCGACTGACAGGTGCGCATGGCGGGCGCCAGGCGCCGTTCCAGGAAGAAGCCGAGGGTCTCGTAGCCGGACACCGCCGTCTCGGCGAGCGTGCGGATGCGCTCCTGCACGATGCCATAATAGGCGCGGCTGGCGCCGAAGCGATAGAGGCTGAGCGCCGCATTGGCCTCCAGCTCGGCGGCGAGCCGGGTGATCTCCGTCAGCAGCGTATCGGCCTTCTCGCGGGCATGCTGCTTCATGGCATTGGTGATGCCGGTCAACCCGTCCTCGATGCGGCGGATGTCCGGCGAGAGCGACTGGGCGAGCGGCAGGCCCATCATGGCGAGTGTGCGGTAGGTCTCGATGTCCAGAAGGCGCTGGACGAGCGCGCCGCGCCCGGCCTCGGTCATGCCGCGGTCGATGACGAGGATCTGCGTCAGCCCGTCGCCGTTCTGGCGGAAGTCGGTGAGGATCGCGCCCTGGCCGTTCTTGATCTCGCTGTAACAGAGGCTCGTCGGGTCGAAGGTGGAGATCGCCGCGCGGGTTTCCGGCGTATCCGGCCGGATTTCCAGCCGCACGCCCGAGATCAGCGTGCCGGGCGGCGAAAAACTGTCGCCGAACGGATGGACCGGAACCTCGCCACCGAACTTTTCCGGCGCCGGCGCGTCCCAGAAATAGGTGGAGAACTCGGTATGCCGCTCCCAGCGCAACGTGCCCTGCCCCCAGCTGAGCGCGTGGTGGCTGGAATCGCGCCCCGGCGGGGAGATGCCGCGCGAGCGCGACAGTTCCCCCATCACGGCGTGATCGACCGCCGAGCCGCCTTCGGTCAGGAAGGCGAGCTGGAAGATGACGCGCGGCGACGGCACCAGCGCGTATGGTCTTGCGTGAATTTCCCCCAGCGCCTGCGCACGCGCGGTCGCCTGCGGAAAGGCGAAGCTGCCTTTTGCCATGTCTGCACTGTCCCCTCATGTGCAACAGCATAGTCTTAACAAATGTCAGGCCCCTGGAGATAGGGCGCATTGACGCAGGCCCGCTCCTCCCCACTGGACAAGATTGTTGACCAGTTTCGACCCACATTGCTAGTGTTCACCGGTGACCGACACCGCCTTCGACCTTTTCGCCCGCATCAGCCACAGCCGCACTGCCGACGAGGTCGTGCGGCAGATCGAACTGCTGCTGCTCGAAGGGGTGCTGCGCGACGGCGACCGGCTGCCGGGCGAACGCGAGCTTTCCAGGCGGCTCGACGTCTCCCGCCCCATCCTGCGCGAGGCGCTGAAGGAGCTGGAGACCCGCGGCCTGCTGATCAGCCAGCACGGCGGCGGCACCTATGTCGCCGACATCATCGGCCAGGTGTTCTCCCGCCCCGTCGTCGACCTCATCGCCCGCCACCAGCGCGCGACGGAGGACTATGTCGAGTACCGCCGCGAGTTGGAGGGCATCACCGCCGATCTCGCCGCCCGCCGCGCCACCGAATACGACCGGCAGATGCTGACCCGCATCATGGAGGCGATGCGGGAGGCCCATGCGGGCGGCTCCTTCGATGCGGAGCTGGAGGCCGACGTGGAGCTGCACAACGCGATCGGCGAGGCAGCGCACAACATCGTGCTGCTGCACACGCTGCGCGCCTGTTACCGGCTGCTGGCCCAAGGGATCTTTTTCCACCGCCACCTCGTTTTCTCCTCCGAGGACGCGCGCGGCCACCTGCTCGCCCAGCACGAGGCGATCTATGCGGCGATCATGGCCGGCGACGGGCTTGCGGCGCGAAAGGCCGCCCAGGCGCATATGGATTACATCGCCACCGCCATCCGCGAGGCCGAGCGCAGCGGCGAATGGCAGCGGATTTCGCAATTGCGCATGCAAAAGCGCGGGCTTCCCCCGCAAGCCTGACTTGCGCCGCAAATCTCGCGCAAGCAAGATGGGCTATACAGACTCAACCGTCCCGTCCGACAAGAGGAACGAACAAGACCTTGAACATTCTCAACCGCATCGTCAGCGACGTCCATCTCATGTTCCGCCGGCCCGCGCGCGAACAATACGGCGCGCTGTGCTACCGGGTGAGGAAGAAAAAGCCGGCGATCGAAATCCTCCTCATCACCAGCCGCGACACCGGCCGCTGGGTCATTCCCAAGGGCTGGCCGATGGACGGCAAGAGCGCCGCAGCCGCGGCCGCGCGCGAGGCCTGGGAAGAGGCCGGCGTCAGGGGAAGCGTCCGCGAGGCGCCGATCGGCAGCTACAACTACCTGAAGGGCCTGCCGCACGGGCTGAAGGTCGATTGCCGGGTGCGCGTCTTCCCGCTCTCCGTCGACGACCTCAGCGAGAATTTTCCGGAGAAGGACGAGCGGCGCGCCGAATGGGTGACCTGCCAGGAGGCCGCCCGCCGCGTGCAGGAGCCCGGCCTCAAGGACCTCATCCTCGCCTTCGAGCGCACGATGCTCGCCGAAATCGGCCCGAACGGCACCCCCGACGCCTGATAACGCCCCCGATCGGCCCTTGTCATATTGCCGCCGGTGCCCTGAGACGATAGTGCCTGTCGGCTGAGAGCCCCTGATGCGACCTCCGGACGGAAGGCTGCCGCGGGAATTTCGTCCGCTCGCGAGAAACCGGCCCCGGCCGATGCCCAGGCATCGGCGATGTCCGGTGACGAAGGGACGGCGGAAAGCACCGGCAGACAGACCCCGGCGGTCGTGCCAGGGGCTCCAAAACGGAGCAGCAGGAATGGCCAATTCACAGGTTCAGCTACGCAAGCCGACGCTGGACAAGGACCTGGAAAAACTCACCTTCACCGAACAGGCGACGCATTTCGTGCTGCGCTCGTGGACGGGCGTCGGCATCGCCCTCGTCTTCCTCCTGATTGCCATGGCCGTCGCCAACAGCTTCGCCACCGGCGCGCCGGGCGTGCTGGTCGCCATCACCGCGGCGCTCGCCGCCTACATGGCCATGAACATCGGCGCCAACGACGTGACCAACAATGTCGGCGCGGCCGTCGGCGCGCGCGCCATGAGCCTTGGCGTCGCCCTCGTCATCGCCGCGGTCTTCGAGATCGCCGGGGCGCTGCTGGCCGGCCAGGGCGTGGCGGCGACGGTCGCCTCGGGCATCGTCGACCGGTCGATCTTCCCGAGCCCCGAGACCTATGCCTGGGCGATGATGGCGGCCCTCGTCTCCGCCGCGCTCTGGATCAACATCGCCACGCTCGCCAATGCGCCGATCTCCACCACCCACGCCATCGTCGGCGGGGTGATCGGCGCGGGCGCGGCGGCGAGCGGCTTCCACAGCGTGCAATGGGACGCGATCGCCGTCATCGTCGTGAGCTGGACCGTCTCGCCGATCCTCGGCGGCGTGATCGCCGCAGGGTTCCTCTTCTTCATCAAGGAATTCATCATCTACCGCGAGGACAAGATCGGCGCGGCGAAGACCTGGGTGCCGGTGCTGGTCGCGGTCATGGCCGGCGCCTTCGCGGCCTTCATCGCCAATGGCGGCACCAACGGCGCCTTCGATCTCTCCCTCCGCGCGGCGCTCCTCATCGGCCTTGGCGTCGGCCTCGCCACCTATGTCGCCACCCGGCCGATCGTCCGCCGCCATGCGGAAGGGCTCGACAACCGCAACCAGTCGCTGCGCACGCTGTTCCGCATCCCGCTGATCTGTTCGGCGGCGCTGCTGTCCTTCGCCCACGGCGCCAATGACGTGTCGAACGCCGTCGGCCCGCTCTACGGCGTGGTCTCGGCCCTGCATGCCGACGCGGGAAGCGGGGCGGCAATTCCGCTCTGGGTCATGGTCATCGGCGCCTTCGGCATCTCGCTCGGCCTCCTGCTGTTCGGCCCGCGCCTCATCCGCATCGTCGGCAGCGAGATCACCAAGCTCAACCCGATGCGCGCCTTCTGCGTGGCGCTGTCCTCCGCCGTCGCCGTGCTGACGGCCTCGGCCTTCGCCATTCCCGTCTCCTCGACCCATATCGCCGTCGGCGCGGTCTTCGGCGTCGGCCTGTTCCGCGAATGGTATACGCGCAACTCCCGGCGCCGCATCGACTATATCCGCAGCCGCGGCAGCCGCATCGCCCCGGAGGAAGAGCCCGTAAACCTCGACGAGACGCGCCGTCGCTACCTCGTGCGGCGCTCCCACTTCATGACGATCGTTTCGGCCTGGATCGTGACGCTGCCCATCTCGGCGGTCCTCTCGGCCATCGTCTTCCTCGCCCTCAACGCGCTTTTCACCTGAGAGACCGACCATGCGTGCCAATTACCGGATGCAGCGCCTCTTCGTCGGCGATGCCCTTGCCGCGGGCGTGGCCTTCGAGGCGTCGAAGGACCACTTCCACTACCTCGCCAACGTGCTGCGCATGGCGGAGAGCGATGCCGTGCTGCTCTTCAACGGCCGCGACGGCGAGTGGCATGCGACCCTTTCCTTCCCGACCCGCAAGCGCCTCGTCCTGACCCCCATCGAGCAGACCCGGCCGCAGCCGGCGCCGTCCGACCTGCACTACCTCTTCGCACCGCTCAAGGTCGGCCGGCTCGACTATATCGTTCAGAAGGCCGTGGAAATGGGCGCCGGCGTGCTGCAGCCGGTCCTCACCCAGCATATGCAGGGCAAGATCACCAGCCTCGAGCGGCTGCAGGCGAACGCCGTGGAGGCGGCGGAGCAGTGCGGCATCCTGGCGATCCCGCAGGTCACGGCACCGAGGAAACTTGAGGACCTGCTGGCCGAGTGGCCACGCGAGCGGCGTATCATCTTCTGCGACGAAGGCCATGGCAGCCAGAACCCGCTGCCGGCGCTCAAGGCGATCGAGGAGCGCAAGCTCGCCCTGCTCGTCGGCCCGGAGGGCGGCTTTTCCGACGAGGAACGCACGCTGCTGCGCAATCTCGCCTTCGTGACGCCGATCCCGCTCGGCCCGCGCATCCTGCGCGCGGACACGGCGGCGGTGGCGGCGATGGCCGTCATCCAGGCGGCGATCGGCGACTGGCGCTGAGCGCCCCCCTCGCAGATTTGCGCGAAAGCAAGAAAGCGCTTCAACAAAAAAGTCGAATGGGTTTTTTTGAATCTGCCTTGAAAGGAATTTGCTTGCACCGCATCTAATTCCGGTCCAAGCACCCTCCCAAGGCCCGGCGTTCCGCAGGGCGCCATCCGTTCAGAAGAAGACGCCCATGGCCCGTGACACCACCGACCAGACGCCGATCCGCACCGTCGCGGACATGGCGGATTACCTCGCCGCCGGCAACAAGCCGAAGGAGAAGTTCCGCATCGGCACCGAGCACGAGAAATTCGTCTTCTTTACGGCCGACAACAGCCCCGTGCCCTATTTCGGCGAGGCGAGCATCTCGGCGCTGCTGAACGGCATGCAGGCCAAGACCGGCTGGGACCCGATCATGGATGCCGGCAACATCATCGGCCTTGCCGAACCCTCCGGCATGGGCGCCATCTCGCTGGAGCCCGGCGGCCAGTTCGAGCTTTCCGGCGCGCCGCTGGAAAACCTGCACCAGACCTGCAAGGAATCCAACCAGCACCTCGCCACGCTGCGCGAGATCGCCGAGCCGCTCGGCATCCGCTTCCTCGGCATGGGCGGCAGCCCGAAATGGACCTTTGCCGAAACGCCGCGCATGCCGAAAAGCCGCTACGAGATCATGACCCGCTACATGCCGAAGGTCGGCACGAAGGGTCTCGACATGATGTACCGCACCTGCACGATCCAGGTGAACCTCGACTTCTCCTCCGAAACCGACATGCGCCGCAAGATGCAGGTCTCGCTGAAGCTGCAATCCATGGCGACCGCCCTCTTCGCCTCCTCGCCCTTCACCGAGGGCAAGCCGAACGGCCTGCTCTCCTGGCGCGGCGACATCTGGCGCGACACGGACAACAACCGCTCCGGGCTCATCCCCTTCGCCTTCAAGCCGGATTTCGGCTTCGTCGACTATGTCGAATGGGCGCTCGACGTGCCGATGTATTTCGTCGTGCGCGACGGCAAGTACCACGACTGCACGCACATCACCTTCCGCCAGTTCATGGCCGGCGCGCTGAAGGGCGAGCTCGCCGACTGGGAGCCGAACCTCGGCGACTGGACGAACCACCTTTCCACGCTGTTTCCCGACGTGCGGCTGAAGCGCTTCCTCGAAATGCGCGGTGCCGATGGCGGCCCGTGGCGACGCATCTGTGCGTTGCCCGCCTTCTGGGTGGGCCTGCTCTATGACGACGGCGCGCTGGATGCCGCCGAGCGGCTTGTGCGCGACTGGACGGTCGAGGAGGTGACGGCGCTGCGCAACGCCGTGCCCGCGGAAGGCCTCAAGGCCGATTTCCGCGGCAAGCCGCTGCTCGACATCGCCCGCGAAGTGGTCTCGATCTCCCGCCAGGGCCTTGCCGCCCGCGCCAGGATCAATGGCGAGGGCGTCGACGAGACAATCTTCCTTGCCCCGCTCGACGAGGTCCTGGCGAAGAAGGCGACGCTCGCCGAAGACATGCTGGCGCTCTACAACGGCCGCTGGAACGGCTCCGTCGAGCCGGTCTTCACCGACTACCAGTACTGAGGCACGGCACCAAAAAGCGGTTTGCGCGGCCAAGATTCCCGTTATAGTGCAGGCACATGCCTGCCAACGGGAAAGGGTCCGTTATGCTTTCGCTCTACGACATGATGATGCAGGCGCAGAACGGCAATGCCGTCGAGACCATGGCGCGGCAATTCGGGCTGGCGCAGGAACAGGCGGCCAAGGCCATCGCCGCGCTGATGCCGGCCTTTTCCGAGGGCTTCAAGCGCAACGCCGCCAATCCCTATGATCTTGCCGCCTTCATGACCGCGCTGACATCCGGCGACCACGTCAAGTATTTCGAGGACATCAGCAAGGCCTTCACGCCGCAGGGCCTTGCCGAGGGCAACGGCATTCTCGGCCACCTCTTCGGCAACAAGGACGTTTCCCGCGCCATCGCCGCACAGGCGGCGCAGATGACCGGCATCGGCCAGGACATCTACAAGCAGATGCTGCCCGTCATGGCGAGCACGCTGATGGGCGGCCTCTTCAAGCAATCCTTCGCTCCCTTCTTCCCCGGCGCGGAAGCCGGAAAGACACCCGCCAACCCCTTTGCCGACATGATGCAGCAATGGGCCGAAGCGACGGGCATGGCCAGGAAACGGGAGCCGGCAAACCCCTTCACCGACAACCCCTTCATGCAGGCCGCCCAGGAGTTCTTCGGTACGAAGAAGGAGGCGCCGGCCAATCCGTTCACCGACAACCCCTTCGCCAAGGCCTTCCAGGACATGATGGCGGGCATGGCCGGCCAGCCCGCGGGCAGCGGCAAGACCGCCGAACAGGCCGATTCCCCGGCTGATTCGCTCAAGACCTTCGTCAACACGATGTTCGATACCGGGCTGGAAATGCAGAAGGATTACCAGCGCAACGTGGAATCGATCTTCGAGACCATCCGCAGCGGCATGGAGCCGGATGGCGGCAAGAAGGCCTGACAACGGGGCGTAGCGCGGCCGCATCCATCGACACACGAAAAAGCCCGGCGCGGACCTTGGGAGTCGCACGCCGGGCAAGCAGCAGGGCTATTGGCTCTCACCCTGCGGGGAAGTCAGGTGCCGACCCGGGAGATAGGTCGGCACCGTGAGAAATCAATCCAGACGGCCGCTGCGCAGGTGACGGCGGGCGCGTTCACGCGCCGCGATCGTCAGATGCAGGCCCGCATCGGCGAAGAAGGACGCGGTCCGGACATCCTGCACGTCGCTCCGGCACAGCCCCATGTCGAGAAGCTGATGATCGTCGAGCTCGTTCAGCCGGTTGACCACACGGCGATTCTGCCAGGCGCGGACGAACCTGTAGGCGGCGTTGCGGACGCGGGCGAAGAGGCTCGGAGCCGGACGGCGCGTTGCGAGGCTGTCGATTTCCAGTCTGCGGTCGATCATGCGCATGGCATTTCTCCTTTCCGGCCCGGCGATCCATCGTCATTCGATGGGGTTTCGCACGGCACCCGTGATCGTTCGCCGCCCAGGGACAGGGCGGCGGTTCGAAGGTCGTGTTTCAGGCAGAGCCATCGCCGGGAGGTCGAGGGAAGGCAACGGATCCCGCCGAACGATGACTGCCGGCAGGGGCAATCGTTCGACACTTGCTTTTTCGCAGAAAGCCATTGATCAGTCCAACGAATGTTTCTAATAGTATCAATCAAACAATCTTATGGATATCGTTATGTCCGCTCCGCTAGACATAGACCAGCTCCAGACCTTCGTCGCCATCGCCGATACGGGCAGCTTCACCCGCGCCGCAGAGCGGGTCTTCAAGACCCAGTCGGCCGTTTCCATGCAGATGCGGCGCCTCGAGGAGCGCATCGGCAAGCAGCTCTTCATGAAGGACGGCCGGGGCAACCGGCTGACCGCCGAGGGCGAACGCCTGCTCAACTATGCCCGCCGGATGCTGCGCCTCAACAACGAGGCCATCGCCGCCTTCGACGACAACCGCCTCGAGGGCCTGCTGCGCATCGGCACGCCGGACGACTACGCCGACCGCTACATGCCCGAAATCATCATGCGGTTCGCCAAGACCCACCCGAATGTCGAGCTTTTCATCGTCTGCGAGCCCTCGGTGGACCTTGCGGAGAAGATGGCCAAGGGCGAGCTCGACATCGCGCTCGTCACCCACAATCCACGCCAGCGCCAGTCCGACGTCGTGCGGACAGAGCCGCTCTGCTGGGTCATGTCGGCCAACCATCCGCTGCCGGAAAACGCACCGGTGCCGCTCGCCGTCGGCCGGCGCGACTGTCAGTGGCGGCAGATCGCCTGCGCGGCGCTCGATTCCGTCGGGCGGGACTACCAGGTGCTGTTCACCAGCTGGTCATCCACCGTCGTCGCCGCGGCCGTCATGGCGGGCATGGCAGTTTCGGTGCTGCCGGAATCGGCGCTGCGTCCCGGCATGAAGGTGCTGACGCAGGCGGACGGTTTTCCGCCGCTCGCCCCGGTGCAGATCGGCATCATGCGGCGCCCGGGCCTTTCGCCCTCGCTCTCCAACGCCATCACCAGCCATATCAGCGCCTGCCTCGACAACATCACGCCGCTGACGGCCGTCGACGACCTGCCGGAAGCCGAGGTCAAGGTCTTCCCGCGCCTGTCGCGGCTCCGGCCCGGCAATATCCTGCCCGGATGGTGACGCAGCTTCCCCTCGACGGCATTCCCGCTGGCAAGGCCGGGCCGTCGACGGTGACGATCCGGCCTGCCCGCGAGGATGAAGTCGAGATGCTGTGCCAGATCGAGCGCTCGGCCGCGCAGGCCTTCCGCCTGATCGAGGCCTTCTCGTGGCTCGCCGTCGGCGATGTGCAGAGCGCCGAGCGGCACCGCGAGCTCATCGGGGCGGGGACCAACTGGGTGGCGGCGGCCGGAGACGACCGTCCGGTCGGCTTCCTCAGCGCGGAGATCGCCGGGCAGGACCTGCATATCTGGGAGATCTCGGTCGATCACCTGCACCAGGGCTTCGGCATCGGCCGCAAGCTGATCCGGCACGCGATCGACGCGGCAGCGGCGCGCGGCCTTGCCGCGGTGACGCTGACGACCTTCCGCACCATTCCCTGGAACTGCCCTTATTATGAGCGGCTCGGCTTCAGCACGCTGGACGAGGCCGCGCTTTCGCCGCGCCTCAGGGACGTGCTTGACCTGGAGGCCGAACACGGGCTCCAGCGCGACACGCGTTGCGCCATGCGTCTCGACCTGCCGAAGGCATGAACCCGGCAGGCCCTCGGACGCTCAGGCGAGGTTCGCCTTCAGGAAATCCACCGTGCGCTGCCAGGCGAGATCGGCCGCGGCCTTGTCGTAGCGCGCGGCGGAGGTGTCGTTGTTGAAGGCGTGGTTGACGCCGTCGTACATGTGGATCTCGAAGGTCTTGCCGTTCTCCTCCAGCGCCTTGCGATAGGCCTCGATGCCGGCATTGATGCGCTCGTCGAGGCCGGCATAATGCAGCATCAGCGCCGCCTTGATGCCGGGCACGTCCTCTGCGGCGGCCTGCGCGCCGTAATAGGCGACGCCCGCCTTCAGCTCCGGCGACCTGGCGGCGAAGCGGTTGACGAGGCCGCCGCCCCAGCAGAAGCCGACGGCCCCGACCTTGCCGTTCGCCCCGTCGAGCTTTGCGAGGAACTGCAGGCTTGCCTCGGCATTGGCCACCGTCTGCGCCGGATCGAGCTTGCCGATCATCTCGCGCGCCTGGTCCTCGTTGTCCGGCGTGCCGCCCGCGGGCGAGAGGAAATCGGGGGCGAGCGCGATGAAGCCTTCGAGCGCCATGCGGCGGGCGACGTCACGGGTGTGCGGATTGAGGCCGCGGTTCTCGTGGATGACGATGACGCTGCCGAGCGGAGCCGTCGCCTCCTTCGGGCGCACCAGATAACCCTTCATCTCGCCGGAGCTGCCGCCATAGACGACATCCTTGGCGGCCAGGCGCTCGTCGTCCGAGGCGATGATCTCGGCGCTCGCCGAATTGGCTGCGAGCAGCGGAACGATGGCGGCGGCGGCCGCACCGGAGCCGGCAAGCGCGGTCAGGCGCTCCATGAAGCGGCGGCGGTCGAGCGTCAGGTGGGTGTATTCGTCATAGGCGTTGATCATCGCCTGCGTGATCTGCGGCTTGTCCATGGCGGATCCTCCGGCTGTGTTCTCCGCCGGATAAGATAGGCCCCGCACCGAAACCTGCCGAACACAACTGCGTTACCGGCCCGTCAGGTGAGCGCGAGCCAGACGCCCAGCCATATCCACAGAAGGCCGAGCACCGCCAGCCCCGCAATGAAGAGCGGCCGGCGATACCGCAGGCGGTTGCTGGTGACATGCACGTAGGCATGGACATAACGCAGCGCCACGAACAGCCAGCCGCCGGCGACGGTCACGGGATTGTCGGCATCGACGAGGTAGAGAAGGATGCTCACCGCATAGAACAGCACCGGCAGCTCGAACTGGTTGGCGATGGCGTTCCTGACGAGGAGGCTTTCGGCCGGCTCCTCGCGGTTCTCGCGGAATTGTTCCGGGCGTGCCCTGCCCTCCTTGACCGCGCGCATGCGGCGCGTGGAGAGCAGCAGGTAGAGGCAGAAGACGAGCGCGACATGCGCGATCATCGGCCAGAGCGTGGCTTCCGTGGGAGACATGATCGTCCTTCGACTTGTCGTTTCGAACCGGTTTAGGGGTTTCCGGCGGAAGCCTCAACCACAAAGGGACACCACGACAAGCCGAAGGAGGATGCGTGTTATTGCGGCGTCAGGGTTTCGGTGCCCGAACCGTCCTTGCCGCTGATCGTCCAGGCGCCTTCCAGCGAACCGTCGTCCTTCACCTGGTAGACGATGAGGCCGACCGCATCGCCCAGCACGTAGCCGGCGGCAAAGGCGTTGTCATAGAGCATGCAGATGCCGTTCGAGGTGGTCCCGCCGGTGTTCCATTCGATCGAGCAGGTCGTCTCGCTCGTCAGCGCGATCGTCGCGGTGCCATTGTAGGGCGAACCGTCGAGGTTCGTGCCTTCGACAGTGTAGGTGCCGGCATTGACCGTCTGCGCATGCGCAGGCACGACCAGCCCCAGGCCCAGAAGGGCGCCAGCCAGTATCGTCTTCATGTTGTCCCCCAGCGAAAACCGGCGAGATTGCCGGTCGCCAATCCTAGCGCATACGTGGAAAAACAAAACAGGATTCGCGCGGGTCCGGAAGACGGGAATGCCCGGCAAAGCTGGGCATTCAAAGGCATATCAGCAATCGGCGAACAATCAGACGGCGCCCGGATAGTTCGGGCTTTCGCGGGTGATCGTCACGTCATGGGCATGGCTTTCGCGCAGGCCCGCGCCGGAGATGCGCACGAAGGTCGCCTTCTCCTGGTAGTCCTTGAGGTCCTTGCCGCCGACATAGCCCATGGAGGCCTTGAGGCCACCGGCGAGTTGGTGCAGCACGCCCGAGACCGGGCCCTTGTAGGGCACCTGGCCCTCAATGCCTTCCGGCACCAGCTTCAGCGTGTCGCGCACTTCCGCCTGGAAGTAGCGGTCGGCCGAGCCGCGCGCCATGGCACCGACGGAGCCCATGCCGCGATAGGCCTTGAAGGAGCGGCCCTGGTAGAGGAAGACCTCGCCCGGGCTTTCATCCGTGCCGGCGAGCAGCGAGCCGACCATGACGGCCGAGGCGCCGGCGGCGATCGCCTTGGCAAGGTCGCCGGAGAACTTGATGCCGCCATCGGCGATGACCGGGATGTCGGCAGCCTGCGCCGCCTCGACCGAGGCCATGATCGCTGCAAGCTGCGGCACGCCGACGCCGGCGACGATGCGCGTGGTGCAGATCGAGCCCGGGCCGATGCCGACCTTGACGGCGTCCGCGCCGGCGTCGATCAGCGCCTTGGTGCCGTCCGACGTTGCGACATTGCCGGCCATGATGCGCACGGAGTTCGACAGTTTCTTCACGCGCGCGACGGCGTCGAGGACGCGCTGCGAATGGCCGTGCGCCGTGTCGACGATGATGAGGTCGACGCCGGCCTCGATGAGGCGTTCGGCGCGCTCGAAGCCGTCATCGCCGACGGAGATGGCGGCGGCGGCGCGGAGCCGGCCCTGCGCATCCTTCGAGGCATTCGGATTGAGCTGCGACTTCTCGATATCCTTTACCGTGATGAGGCCGACGCAGCGGCCGTCGCCGTCGACCACCAGCAGCTTCTCGATGCGGTGGCGATGCAGGAGGCGCTTGGCTTCCTGCTGGTCGACGGTTTCCTTCACCGTGATGAGGTTCTCACGGGTCATCAGCTCGTAGATCTTCTGGGTCGGGTCGGAGGCGAAGCGCACGTCGCGGTTCGTCAGGATGCCGACGAGGCGGCCGGCCTTGCCGCTGCCGCCGTTCTCGACGACCGGGATGCCGGAAATGCCGTGCGCCTTCATCAGCGAGAGCGCCTCGGCGAGCGTCGCATCCGGGCCGATCGTCACCGGGTTGACGACCATGCCGCTCTCGAACTTCTTCACCTGGCGGACTTCCTCGGCCTGTTCGGCGGGCGTCAGGTTGCGGTGGATGACGCCGAGGCCGCCGGCCTGGGCCATGGCGATGGCAAGGCGGCTTTCCGTCACCGTGTCCATGGCGGAGGAGAGGATCGGCAGGTTGAGGTCGAAATCGTGCGCGATGCGGGTGGCGATGTTCGTCTGGCCCGGCATGACCTCGGAGTGGCCGGGTTGCAGGAGAACGTCGTCGAAGGTCAGGGCTTCGAGACCGGTTGCCGTTTCAATGATGCGCGCCATGGGCCAAGTTCCTTTGAGGGTAAAGCTTGCGCACCAAGGGGAACATTGGGAGTTGTCCGCCTCGGTCGCTTGCAAGAAATTCTTGGAAGTTGGCGAGGGCTGGTAACACGTTCATGACGGATTGGGAATAGCAAAAAGCCCGCAATCGCGTCGGCAGCCGGCTTGCCGGCAGGCCGTCGCGACCCGCCCCTGCCGGCGCTTTCTTCCGGCAGGCGGCAGGAGGTCACGTCAAGGGCTTGAGGGACCGTCGTCGAAACGCCGGCCTCAAAGATCGAACTGATAGCTCATCGGCACGAACCGATAGCCCTCGCCGGCCTTTTCAACGAAGCCCGCCGCCGGGAACGGCATGTGGTAGCCGATGAAGGCGAGCCTGTCGGTGGCGATCATGTCGAAGACCTTCTTGCGCGTCGCGGCGGCCGCCGCCTTGTCCATGTCGAAGCGCACCTCCCAGTCGGGCCGCTGCAGCGAGAGCACGTAGTGGTTCGCGGTATCGGCCGTCAGCAGCAGCGCCTTGCCCTCCGATTCGACACGGAAGATCATGTGCCCCGGCGAATGGCCGAAGGCGTTGAGCCCGCGGATGCCGGGCACGACCTCGCCCTCGTCCTCGATGAAGGTGAGCTTTTCGGCGAGCGGCTGCACCTTGGCGAGCACGCCCTGGTGGCCCTGTTCGGCGGGCGTGCCCATGCGCTCGGGATTGACCCAGAAATCATATTCCGTGCGGCCGGTGACGTAGCGCGCATTGGGGAAGGCCGGCTTGCCGCCCTCCATCAAACCGCCGATATGATCGCCGTGCATATGGGTGATGACGACGACGGAGACCTGATCCGGCGTGTAGCCGGCGTAGTCCAGCCCTTCGAGAAGGCGCCCCATGCCCGCCTCGCGGCCACCCTCCCCCATGCCGGTATCGAAGAGCACGACCTCCGCGCCGGTATCGACGAGCGTCGGCGTGAAGCTGTTGACGAAGCTGTCGGCCGGAAGGAAATTTTCCGTCAGCAGCGCGCCGACCGCCTCGGCAGACTGGTCGGTGCCGAAGGTCTCGTTCGGCGCGCCGGAGGGGCGCATGCCGTCGCGCACCGTCAGCACGCGGAAGCTGCCGAGCTTGAAGCTGCGGGCCTCCAGCGGGCTCACGCGCATATCGGTGGCATCGCTTGCGGACTGGGCAAGAGCGGCGGCGCGGTTCAGCACCAGGGGCGCGGCCAGCGTGCCGATGCCGGCGGCGAGAAACAGGGATCTGCGCGAGATTGTCGAAGGGTCGCCCATGGCTCTATCCTCTCTGGTGAAAAGCTGCCGCGCCGGCACGACGGCCGGCGCCCGCATGAAGATGACACGCGTCCATCTAGGGCGCTGTCACAATCCGGGCACATGCCATCACGGGCTTGTGATGCCGAAGCGCCGGCCGACCTTCGGCATGCCCCGCGCTCCGGTCCCGCGCTTTCTGCACGCCGGCCGCGGCACACTTTTACGCCCCGTGCGTCGCAGGCGATTTCCTCGCGATTTGACAGATCGCAGCAAGGAGCGCAGAAGACGGGCGGGCCTGCGCAAGGGCCTCGTACCCCGATTTGCCGATGAACCGTATCGTCCCGCTCATCCTTGCCGTCGCGCTCTTCATGGAGCAGATGGATTCCACCGTCATCTCCACCTCGCTGCCGGCCATCGCGGCCGATCTCGGCGTGGGACCGATCACGCTCAAGCTGGCGCTCACCTCCTACATGGTGTCGCTCGCGACCTTCATTCCGCTCAGCGGCTGGATGGCCGACCGGTTCGGCGCAAAACGCGTCTTCCGCCTCGCCATCCTCGTCTTCGTCGCCGGCTCCATCCTCTGCGCGATCGCCGACAGCCTCGTCGCCTTCGTCGTCTCCCGCTTCCTGCAGGGCATGGGCGGGGCGATGATGACGCCCGTCGCGCGCCTCGTCCTGGTGCGCAGCACCTCGCGCTCCGAGCTCGTCTCGGCCATGGCGCTGCTGACGATCCCCGCGCTCGTCGGCCCGCTCGCGGGTCCGCCGCTCGGCGGCTTCATCACCACCTACTTCTCCTGGCACTGGATCTTCCTGATCAACGTGCCGGTCGGCATCGCCGGCTACATCCTGTCCGGCGTCTACCTGCCGGACATCCGCGCCGCCGCCCCGCCGCCGCTCGACTGGCTCGGCTTCTTCCTGAGCGCCGTCGCCGCCTCCGGCACGATGTTCGGCCTCTCGGTCGTCAGCCTGCCCGCCCTGCCGCCGGTCATCGGCGTCGTCGCCACCGCCATCGGCCTGCTTTGCGGCGTGCTCTATGTGCGCCATGCCCGCCGCCATCCGACGCCCCTGCTCGACCTCGCCCTCTTCCGCGACAATGCCTTCCGCGCCGCGGCCATCGGCGGCACGCTGTTCCGCATCTCGGTCGGCGCGGTGCCCTTCCTGATGCCGCTGATGCTGCAGGTCGGCTTCGGTCTCTCGCCCTTCCAGTCCGGCCTCGTCACCTTCACGGGCGCCATCGGCGCCATCACCACGAAATTCCTCGCCAAGCGCGTGCTGACCTTCGCCGGCTTCCGCACCACACTGATCGTCGCCAGCATCTGCGGGGCGATCCTGACCTTCGTGAACGGCCTCTTCACGCCCGCGACGCCCTTCTGGTTCATGGCCGGCGTGCTCTTGATCGCGGGTTTCGCCCGTTCCTTCTTCTTCACCAGCGTCAATGCGCTCTCCTTTGCCGATATCCCCGACGCCGACGCCAGCAAGGCGACCGCGATGAGCGCCGTGCTTCAGCAGATCAGCCTGGCCTTGGGCGTCGCCGTCGCCGGCTCCATCCTGGAGATCGAAACCCTGCTCACCGGCTCGCCGCTCGAGCTCGGGGATTTCCAGATCGCCTTCATGATCATTTCCGCCCTGACGCTCGCCGCCGTCCTGCCGTTCATCACCATGGCGAGGAACGCCGGCGCCACCGTCTCCGGCCACCGCCTGCCGGCGCGGGAGGAAGAAACGGCGGCGGTAAAATAACCCCGCCCCATCCCGCGAATCGGCGCGAACCCAAGCGCGCCGCAAATCCCCGGCCGGTTCGCACCCACCGCATCCCCTTGAAATCCCTCACCTCCCCTTTCCGGGAAACCACGACGCCCTCCCAGGCGCGCACCCTACCCGCCGACCCGCACCGGCTCCCACCTTTTGCCCGCGCGAACAATGCATTACACCTACCCCAGTCGCCTCCTCGCGGAGGCGTGGATTGAAACCCCAGGTCCAGCCGATTGACCGTTTCAGCTTCCCCGTCGCCTCCTCGCGGAGGCGTGGATTGAAACGGCACCCGGGTGTCCGGCTCGATCCCCGAGCCGAGTCGCCTCCTCACGGAGGCATGGATTGAAACATGTACATATCGCGCTTTATGGCATATTCATTGAAGTCGCCTCCTCGCGGAGGCGTGGGTTGAAACCCGCTGCCGCATGGGCGGGGCGACGGGTTCGCGCGTCGCTTCCCCACAGAAACGGGGAGGAAAAGGCCGGCGCCGGTATGGGCTGGATCTTTGCCGAGGCGGTGCGCTTCGGCCCGGCGCGGCCTATTCCGGCCTTTCGCACACTGCGGCGAGCTTGTTGCCGTCATGGTCGCGGATGAAGGCGGCGTAGAAGCTGGCGTGGAACGGGCGCAGGCCGGGGGCGCCTTCGTCGGTGCCGCCGGCGGCAAGGGCCGTGGCGTGGAAGGCATCGACGGCGGCACGCGTCGGGGCGACAAGCGCGATGGTCACGCCGTTGCCGAAGGTGGCGGGCTCCCGATTGAATGGCTCCACGACCCAGAAGCGGCAGCGTACATCCTCGTCCGCCGCATAGCCGATCTCGCCCGGCGCCTGCTTCTGCCGGCGATAGCCGAGCGGCGGCAGCACCGCGTCATAGAAGCGGCCGGCGCGTTCCAGATCGTTCGTGCCGACGGTGGTGTAGAGCAGCATCAGGCCTCCTCTTCCGCCCCGGCCGTCCCGTCCCTGGCCGTGCGGCCCTTGAACCCCTTGGCGAGCAGGAACATCTCCACCGATTCGGCGCGCGAGGCGCCGGGCTTCACATGGATGACCTGCTTGAAATTCTGCTTGAGCATGTTCAGCAGCTCGCGCTCCGTGCCGCCCTGGAAGGTCTTGGCGAGGAAATGGCCGCCTTCCGCCAGCACCTCGACGGCGAAATGCGCGGCGACCTCGCACAGATGCATGGTGCGCAGGTGATCCGTCTGGCGGTGGCCGGTCGTCGGGGCGGCCATGTCGGAGATGACGAGGTTCGGCGTGCCGCCGACCGCCGCGATCAGCTTCTCCGGCGCGTCTGGCTCGAGAAAGTCCATCTGGAGGATGGTGACGCCCGGCAGCGGGTCCATTTCCAGGAAATCGATCGCCGCGACGCGCGGATCGGCATCGCTCGAGCCGGTCACCTTGGCGGCGATCTGCGACCAGCTGCCGGGCGCCGCGCCAAGATCGATGATGCGCTTCGCGCCGGCGAGGATGTTGTGCTTCTCGTCGATCTCCAGGAGCTTGAAGGCCGCGCGGGCGCGATAGCCCTCCAGCCTGGCGCGCTGCACATAGGGATCGTTGATGTGGCGTTCGAGCCAGCGGCGCGAGGAGGCCTTCAGCTTGCCCTTCTTGACCTTCTGGCCGAGCTTGCGGCCGGTGCGGTTGCCGCCGACGGGGGGCTTGGTCATGACGCCTGTCCTTCGGGCTTCGCCGGGTTGCGGGGACCGCCGCGGTGGTTGCGACGGTGGCGGCCGCGGCGCCAGACGCCGTCGTCGGCCATCATGTCGGTGAGCAGGCCTTCGCGCAGGCCCCGGTCGGCGACGCGCATGCGGCGCGAGGGCCAGCGCTTGCGGATCGCCTCCAGGATGGCGCAGCCGGCGAGCACGAGGTCCGCCCTGTCGGGCCCGATGCAGGGATTGGCCGCGCGGGCGGAAAAATCCCAGGAGAGGAGCCGCGCCTGCATGGCCGTCACCTCGTCGTCCGAGAGCCAGACGCCATCCACCCGGCGCCGGTCATAACGCGGCAGGTCGAGATGCACGCCGGCAAGCGTCGTCACCGTGCCCGACGTGCCGATGAGATGGAAATCCTCCGGCGCCACGCGCACCACATCGCCCGGGCAATCGAAATCCGCCAGCATGGCCTCGACCTCCGACACCATGCCCGCAAAGCTCTCGGGCGTCACGTCCCGCCCGCCATGGCGTTCGGACAGCGTGACGACGCCGACCGGCAGCGAGGTCCAGTGCGTGATGTGGTTGGCAAGCCGGCTGGAGCGGTTCTCGCCGATGCGGATGACCGCGATTTCCGAGGAGCCGCCACCGATATCGAAGAGCACGACCGATTTCGCCTCGCGCCCGACCAGCGAGGAGCAGCCGGACACGGCAAGCCGCGCCTCGGTCTCGCGGTTGATGATCTCGAGGTCGAGCCCCGTCTCCTGCCGCACCCGCTCCAGGAACGCCTCGCCATTGGCCGCCGCGCGGCAGGCCTCGGTGGCGATCAGCCGGGCGCGGCGGATGTTGCGGTTCTTCAGCTTGGCCGCGCAGATCCTCAGGGCCTCGACGGAGCGGTCCATCGCCTCGTCGGAAAGCCGGCCGCTCGCCGCAAGCCCCTCGCCGAGGCGCACGATGCGCGAAAAGGCGTCGACGACGCGGAATTGGCCGGGCCGGGTCGGCTGGGCGATGAGGAGGCGGCAATTGTTGGTGCCGAGGTCGAGCGCGGCATAGAGCGGCACGTCGTATCCCTCGCGCTCGGCCGGACGGACGGGGGCCTGCATCTCGCGGCGCGGCTCCGGGGCGTGGGCAACGGGTCGTGCCTCGACGGCCTGTTCGGCCGCGGGATGCGTGACGATAGCCTCGGCAGACGCCGGCACGGCGCGCGCGCCGGTCTTGCGGCCCCGGTGCTTGCGGCGGTTCCTGCGGCCTTCCGCCTGGCGCTGGTCCTCGCCGGGGGCTTCCCGCTGGCCGACGGGCGCAAGCGGGCGCACGTTCTCGCCGCCGGCACCCTTGCCACGCCGGCGACGCTTGTTCCTGCGCGCGGTATCGCCACCGTCGATGGCCTTGGGGCGCTCAGCCGATCCGGACGAACCGGCCGCCTGGCCTGCGGACAGGGAGACGGCAGAGGGACTTGTCGCGCCCTTCTGCTTGCCCTTGCGGCGGCGCGACCGCTTCGGCCGCCCCGCATCGCCCGCATCTCGCGCCCCGGAAACGGGCGGCTTCACGCCGCTGTCGGGGTCGTTCACGTTACTGCCTATGGCGCCGCGCAAAGCTTCAAAGCTGCAAGCAGGCGCTCTCTCGATCTTCGTTGCCGCGACATTACCAGCGCCCGGCCCGTTCGCCAAATTCTTTTTATGACGATCCGACGACACCTCGCCGCAAACCCGGCCATGCACACAGCGCCTGCATTTTTCCCAAAAAAACCATTTGCATCTCGCCGCCTTTTGTTTATAAGCCCGCCTCACAGGCGCCGGCCAAGCCGGTATCGCCCCTGCTGGGGAATAGTTCAACGGTAGAACGACGGACTCTGACTCCGTTAATCTTGGTTCGAATCCAGGTTCCCCAGCCAATTCTCCCTTTCTCAGTAAAATCGGCTGCCTGGAAGACATCCGGCAGATGTTTAGTGCCGGGATCGTGCACATCGTCATTCCGGGCTTTCTCGTGATCGCGCCGTCTGCGCACCGCCGAACGGCAGCCTGCTGCGATCCCACCAGTGGCGGAGCAGGCCTTGCCGCCATCCTGGCGATAGATTTACGGCGGGACCTGCGCGCGACGCTCGTCAACGAACTCGGCTACAACCGGCACGGCCGGCGTCGCTTTGTAGCGGATGGAGGCCGGGCGCCTCTTGCCAGCGGTTTTTCCGGCTGGCACGTTGCTTTTGTCTGATTCCCATCTGCGTGGAGGAAAGCCCATGGCGCACAAGTTCGAGATCTACAAGGACAAGGCCGGCGAGTTTCGCGTCCGCTTCAAGTACAACAGCGAAGTGATGTTCTCCACGGAAGGCTATTCCAGCAAGGCCAGCGCGCAGAACGCCATCGATTCGATCAAGAAGAACGGCCCCGGCGCGCCCGTCGAGGACAACACGACCGCGCAGGCCTGACCGGTCCCATTCCTTGCGAAGGCCCGCCGGTTCCGCCGGCGGGCCTTCCGCATGTCAGAAGGTCGGCGGGGTGCAGGCGCTGATGACCTCGCAGGGCACCGGGCCGACGCAGCGGAAGCGGTGCGGGCGGCGGCTTTCGAAATAATAGGCGTCCCCCGGGCCGAGGATGCGCCGCTCGTCGTCCACCGTCACCTCCAGCCGGCCGGAGAGCACGATGCCGCCCTCCTCGCCATCGTGCACCAGCAGCACCTTGCCCGTGTCGGCACCCGGCTGGTAGCACTCCTTGAGGATTTGCAGGCTGCGGCCGAAGGTGTTCTCGCCGATCTGGCGGAACGAGATCGGACCCTTGCCGATCTCCACAAGCTCGTCCGCCCGGTAGAAGGCCTTTTTCGGGCGCTCCGGCTCGAAGGCGAAGAATTCCGCAAGACCGATCGGGATGCCGTCGAGGATGCGCTTCAGCGCGCCGACCGACGGGTTGGAGGCGTTCGATTCGATCAGCGAGATCGTCGAATTGGTGACGCCGGCGCGCTTGGCAAGTTCCCGCTGGGAGAGATTATGGGCCATGCGCAGATGGCGCAGCCTGCCCCCGATATCGACCGACATGGCCATTTCCTGTTCTAGATGTTCGAAATATCGAAAACCGGCTTCTCCGTATCCTTTATTTTCAATCAGTTGACGTCAAGAAGAAAAGGACTTGTTCGGCATCGCAAATCATGGCGTCAATCCCGCCAGCCAGAGGAGATCTGCCATGAACGCTCACAACAAGCCCAATGCACCGGTGCTCGACAGCTACTGGATGCCCTTTACCGCCAACCGCCAGTTCAAGGCCGCGCCGCGCCTGCTCGCCGCCGCCGAAGGCATGTATTACACCAGCGCGGACGGCCGCCAGGTGCTCGACGGCACCGCGGGCCTGTGGTGCGTCAATGCCGGCCACGGCCGCCGGCAGATCGCCGCGGCGGTCGAGCGCCAGCTCACCGAGATGGATTTCGCGCCCTCCTTCCAGATGGGCCATGCGGTCGCCTTCGATTTCGCCGAGCGGCTGGCCGAGATCGCCCCCGGCCCCGACGGCGCCAAGCTCGACCGCGTCTTCTACACCGGCTCCGGCTCGGAATCGGTCGATACCGCGCTGAAGATCGCCATTGCCTACCAGCGCGCCATCGGCCAGGGCACGCGCACGCGCCTTATCGGCCGCGAGCGCGGCTATCACGGCGTCGGCTTCGGCGGCATTTCGGTCGGCGGCATTCTCAACAACCGCCGCGTCTTCCCGCAGCTTCCCGGCTCCGACCACCTGCGCCACACCCATGACCTTGCGAAGAACGCCTATGTGAAGGGCCAGCCGGAGCACGGCGCCGAGCTTGCCGACGACCTGGAGCGGCTGGTGGCGCTGCACGGCGCGGAAACCATCGCCGCCTGCATCGTCGAGCCGGTCGCCGGCTCCACCGGCGTGCTGATCCCGCCGAAGGGCTATCTCGAAAAGCTGCGCGCGACCTGCGACAGGCACGGCATCCTGCTGATCTTCGACGAGGTCATCACCGGCTTCGGGCGCCTCGGCGCGGCCTTCGCCACCGACTATTTCGGCGTGACGCCCGACATCGTGACCACCGCCAAGGGCCTCACCAACGGCGCCATCCCGATGGGCGCGGTCTTCGCCAGCCGCAAGGTGCACGACGCACTGATGCACGGGCCGGAAAACGCCATCGAGCTCTTCCACGGCTACACCTATTCCGGCCATCCGGTGGCCTGCGCCGCCGGCATCGCGACGCTCGACATCTACCGCGACGAAGGCCTCTTCACCCGCGGCGCGGCGCTGCAGGACGACTGGCATGCCGCGATGCATTCGCTGAAGGGCCTGCCGCACATCATCGACATCCGCACGATCGGCCTCATCGCCGGCATCGAGCTTGCCCCGCGCGACGGCGCACCGGGCGCGCGGGCCTATGACGTCTTCGTCGATTGCTTCGAGAAGGGCCTCCTGATCCGCGTCACCGGCGACATCATCGCCTTCTCGCCGCCGCTGATCGCCGAGAAGAAGCATTTCGAGGATATCGTCTCGATCCTCGGCGACGCGCTGAAGCGCGCCGCCTGAATTCGGGCCTTGCCGGAAGCGGCTTGGCACTGCACATCGCGGAAA
Source organism: Shinella sp. WSD5-1 (assembly GCF_963942435.1). Lineage (GTDB taxonomy): Bacteria > Pseudomonadota > Alphaproteobacteria > Rhizobiales > Rhizobiaceae > Shinella > Shinella yambaruensis. The sequence goes on along the minus strand of NZ_OZ012596.1, from coordinate 1,516,773 downwards.
ACGCTGTTATATCTGGGCCCGTATCCATACGGGCCCAGTTTCATGTCAGCATCCGCCAAGACCGAACCGAAACTCATCTTCCGTCTCCAGTTCGAGCCGGAGGGCAGGATCGGGCGCGGCAAGATCCAGCTTCTCGCGTATATCCGGGAGACCGGCTCGATCTCGGCCGGCGGGCGGGCGATGGACATGTCCTATCGCCGGGCCTGGCTGCTGGTCGACGAGATGAACCGGCTGTTCCGCACGCCGGTAGTGGAATCGCAGCGCGGCGGCAAACAGGGCGGCGGCGCCGTCGTGACGCCCTTCGGCGAGGCGCTGATCGCCCACTACCATGCCATGGAAGGAAAGGCGCGCGCGGCGCTGGCCGAGGATATCGGCTGGATCGTCGAAAACCTTGCCGATTGAGACCTATTCCAGCGCCACCGTCTTGATGACGGCATGCACCGGCAGGCCCGGTGCAAGGCCGAGGCGCTCGACGGAAAGCGCGGTGATGCGGGCGCGCACGACATCGCCGCCGCAGGCGATGCGCAGGCTCGCCATGCCCTCGCCGTCGGGCTCGATCGCCTCGACGGCGCCTTCCAGGATGTTGAGCGCGCTGAGGCCTTCCGGGCGCACCGTCGCGATCATGACGTCGCGGGCGGGGATGCGCAGCCGCACCGTTTCGCCCGGCGAGACGGCCGCATCCGGCACGAGGATCGTCGCGCCGCCCACAAGGCGGATGTTGGCGAGGCCGTGCGCGGCATCGCGCGCCTCGACGCGGCCGGCAAGGACGCTGCCGGCCTCGCGGCGTTCGGCGGCGGAGGAGAGGCGCGGGCCACCCAGCACGTCCGATGCCGCGCCGATCGCCTCGATGCGCCCGTCCGCCATCAGCACGACCCGGTCGGCAAGGCGCGCGACCTCGGCCACCGAATGGCTGACATAGACGATGGGAATGCCGACCTCGTCGCGCAGGCGCTCCAGATAGGGCAGGATCTCCGCCTTGCGCTCCTCGTCGAGCGCGGCGAGCGGCTCGTCCATCAGCAGCAGGCGCGGCGAGGCGAGCAGCGCGCGGCCGATGGCGACACGCTGCTTCTCGCCGCCGGAAAGGTTGGCCGGCTGGCGATCGAGCAGGCCGGCAATGCCGAGCAGGTCGACCACGCGGTCCGGATTTTCCGTGCGCGCGCCCTTCGGCGAGAACCAGCGGCCGTAGTTGAGGTTCTGCCGCACGGTGAGGTGCGGGAAGAGGCGGGCTTCCTGGAAGACATAGCCGAAGCGCCGCCGGTGGGCCGGCACGAAGACGCGGCGGGCGGTATCGACCAGCACCTCGTCGCCGAGCAGGACGCGGCCTTCCGCCGGGCGCGTCAGGCCGGCGATGATGCGGACCAGCGAGGTCTTTCCCGAGCCGGACCGGCCGAACAGGGCGGTGACCCCCCTATCCGAGGTGAAGGCGGCCTCCAGCGAAAAATCGCCGAGCCGGTGGCGGGCTTCGACGACAAGGCTCATTCGAGATGCACCTTGCGGCCGAGGCGCTGGGCGAGCACCTCGGAGGCGATGAGCGCGACCATGGAGATGGCGATGGCGACGAGGGTGAGGCGCATCGCACCGGCATCGCCGCCCGGCACCTGGGTGAAGGTGTAGATGGCGGCCGACAGCGTCTGCGTCTCGCCGGGAATGTTGGAGACGAAGGTGATGGTGGCGCCGAACTCGCCCATCGCCTTGGCGAAGGCGAGGATCATGCCGGCGAGCACGCCGGGCATGATGAGCGGCAGGGTGACGGTGAGGAAGACCCAGACGGGGCTTGCGCCAAGCGTACCGGCCGCCTCCTCCAGCTTGCGGTCGACGGCCTCGATGGAGAGGCGGATCGAGCGCACCATCAGCGGAAAGCCCATGACGCCGCAGGCGAGCGCCGCGCCGGTCCAGCGGAAGGAGAGCACGATGCCGAACCATTCATCCAGCACCGAACCGATGGGGCCGCGCCGGCCGAACAGGATGAGCAGCAGGAAGCCGGTGACGACGGGCGGCAGGATCAGCGGCAGGTGCACGAGGCCGTTCAGCAGCGACTTGCCCCAGAAGCGGCCCCGCGCCAGCGCCAGTGCGGCGAGGATGCCGAGCGGCAGGCTGACGAGGACCGCGACCGCCGAGACCCGAAGGCTGAGCCGGATCGCCGTCCATTCCTCGTTGCTCAAGGCAAGCCAGTCCACGCGTGTTCCTTTGAAAGGCGAAAACCCCGGGGCATCGAGACCGGGGCTGACAAGCCCGATGACCTCTCTTTCGTCATGGTCGGGCTTGACCCGACCATCCACGCCACATGCGCCACCGTCATCCTCGGGTCAAGCCTGAGGATGACGGCGCGGGTGGGAGAGGCTTACCTTACTTCAGGATGGTGAAGCCCTGCTCGGTGAAGAAGGGCGCGGCCTTGTCGGATTTCAGGAAGTCGAGATAGGCGGCAGACGCGGCGCTCTCAGATTCCGTGAGGATGGCGGCCGGGTAGATGATCGGCGGATGGCTGTCTTCCGGGAAGGTGCCGACGACGGCGACGCCCGGATCGGCCGCGGCATCCGTCTGGTAGACGATGCCGTAGGGCGCCTCGCCGCGCGAGACGAGGGCGAGCGCGGCGCGCACGCTCTCGGCACCGGCGACCTTGCCTTCGACCGAGGACCAGACGCCGAGCTTTTCGAGCGCCGCCTTGCCGTACTTGCCGGCCGGCACGCTGTCGACCGCGCCCATGGCGAGCTTGCCGTCACCGACAAGGCCGGCGAGGTCGAAACCGTCCTTGATCTCGACGGTGGAGGCCTTGTCCTTCGGCGCGACCAGCACGATGCGGTTGCCGAGAAGGTTGGAGCGGGTGTCGTCCTTGATCAGCTTCTTCTCGGCGACATAGTCCATCCAGGCAAGGTCGGCCGAGATGAAGAGATCGGCGGGAGCGGCCGCCTCGATCTGCTTGGCGAGCGCCGAGCTTGCGGCATAGGAGACCGTCGTCTCGTTGCCGGTTTCCTTCGACCAGGCGGCATTCGCCGCATCGAGCGCGTTCTTCAGGCTTGCGGCGGCAAAGACGGTGACCTTCTCGGCGGCCACCGCCGGCAGGGCGAGCGGCAGCGACGCGAAGGCGGCGACGACGAGTTTCAGAAGCAGACGACGGTTCATTCCTGTTCTCCCTTTTCCTGCCTGAAGGCAGCGTGATATCCTCTTGAATATATCGGCACTTGCGGCTTTGCCAGCGCTATATTTTCAAAAATACAGGGAAACAGACGATGGCCATTCGCGTGGAATGAGCGGGGCGGTGACGCCGGGCCGAACGCGGCCCTGAAACGACCGGTACCCACACAGATCCTGGGGAAAACGGCGGCGCCCCAAAAGGCGCTTGCAGACCGGCAGAGCGGGGTATCGATGATCCTAGAACAGCGCGTCGTCGAAGAGGTCCTCGTCGCTTTGCGCAGCCACAGCTGTCGGAGGCGCCTCCAGGACTGTGCCGAAGACGCGGGCATGCACCTCGCGCTCGGAGACCATCGTATAGGTACGCGCGATCCGGCTGCCGACGTCGGCCATCGCCTCCTCAAGGCCCGACATATCCGGCAGGTCGCGGCCGACGAGTTCGCCCGCGCTGGCGGAGCAATCGGCCAGCACGTCGCCGAGCTCGGCGTTGAAATCGAGGTCGGCGACCGTCCGGCCCGCCTTGGCGGAGACATCCGTGCCGCAGGCGCGTAGGGCCGCCATGTCCTCCTCCATGCGGTCGCCCGCCCGGCGGATATGCTCCAGCGCCTCGGCAAGATGCGCATCGAGCGAACCGCCGGCGGCGGTGCCCGCCTCGCGCAGCTTGCCGGCATCCTCTTCGAGCGACTGCAGGGCGATAAGGATACGCTCCGCCGTCTCGTCGAGCTGGCTGGAGAACAGGCGCAGTTCCGCCGTCACCACATTGATCGCCCGCCCCTCTTCGCCGAGCTTGCTGCAGCGCAGGTTGGTGTTGAGCGCCATGTAATGGATGTCGGTGCGCACGAGCTGGATCGTCTTCACGCCCTTCAGGAGACCCTGCACGGTCTCGACGGTGCTTGCACCCAGGACGTTGGCCTTGTCGGCCGCCTGCTCGATATCGCAGACGACGGCACGGGCGGCGGCGATGTCGGCCTCCAGGGTTCGCATGGCGCGGTCGGCGGAGCGGCCGTCGGCGGCGTCCATGTCACCGTAGAGCGCCATCAGGCCATCGATATCGGCCCCGAAGCTGCGGATCGTGCCGACCACCGTCCTGCATTCACGTGCGAAATCGCGGGTGGTCTCGACGAGCTGGCCGTGCACGAGATGACGGACCAGCGCCGTCAGGCGGCCGGCGGCCTCCACGTCGAGCGTTCCGGCCGCAAGATACTCGTTGAGGAAGGTGAAGGCGGACTGGCAATGCTCGATGCGCTGGCGGGTGATGTCGCCGATCTGCATGGCCGACAGCGTCGTGGCGACCTTGCCCTGCACGCCGCGCGCCGCCGCACCCACCTTGGCGGCAAGCTGCGAGAGGTGGCGGCGCTGCGCCGTCAGGTCCGCGGCATTGCGCGAGAGATTGCCCGCAATGTCGGGCACGGAACGGCGGAAGCGCTCCAGCGCCTCCCCGCCCCCGGCCGAGGCGGTGCCGATGACGGCACCGAGCGTGCCGATCTTCGCGCCGAGCGCATTGACCTCGCCGGTGCCGAACTGGATGCGCTCGAGGATTTCTTCCGCAAAGCCGGCGAAATCGGGAATGGCGGCGCCGGTGATCTTGGCGGTCGTGGCGAAGGTGCGCAGGTAGCGCAGCGTCTCCTGCATGTCGGCGATATGGGCGCCGAGCGTTTTTTCCGTGACGGCGACATGGGCAAGACGCTGCTGGCGCTGCTCCTCGATGCCGGGCAGCGCGGTCAGCTGATCGACGGTGGCGACGAGCCGGCCGATCGTCGCCTCCGCCACCTCGTCGCCGAGCGAGCCGGAAAGGTTCTCCAGCGAGGCGACCAGCCGGTTGAGCACGTCCAGCACCGAAAGCAGTACGACGCCGCCATCGAGGAACCGCTGCTCGATGCGGGAACGGGCCCCTTCGAGGCGGGAGACAAGCTCCACCTCCGCCGTCTGCCGCTCCACGCGCACTGCGCCCGCTATTCCTGACACGCCATACCCCATCTGCAAGAACCCGTAACCCAACCCTAGGGCCAACAATGTAACGCGCAGTAAATTCGCTCTTCCTCATGTAATGAAATTCCGCAAAACCAGGGCGATTCCGGCGCCACCACCCGTGGCTGCAGACATCCCTAGAATTAGGGATTTATAAATAATATCACTTATATCTAATTATATAAATTAATGTTTGCATACAATCGCTTAGTCCTATTCCCTGTCGCAGGGTGAGGCAGTGTATCGACGGTGGCCGAACTACCGGTGGATGAAATTAGCAACCGCGCTTTACTCTTCATTAAGCGTGACTGGCGATTCTGGCGCGGGAAATACTCTCTCTCGAAACGATTATCGAGGCCTCCATGTCGTCGACCCTGTCCGGTGACGCGTCGTTAACCTTACCTGCGACGCTCACCATCAAGACTATATTGTCCGTTCAAGAGTTGATCTTGGATTTTCTGAACAAGAATCCTGCCATTGTACTGGATATCGACGAGGCGGCGCAGGTCGACCTCAGCTTTGTCCAGCTTGTCACGGCAGCCCGCAAACAGGCCGAGGCCAGGGCCGGGCGCGTTCTACTTGCCCGGCCCGCCTCCGGCGACCTTTACGACGTGCTGGAACGCGGCGGCTTTCTCGACGGGATGACACCCGACGCCGCGCATTTCTGGCTGCACCAGGAGAAGAATTGATGACCGCGAAGATCTTGACCGTCGACGATTCCGCCAGCATCCGGCTGACGACGCGCGTCACCCTCAGCAATGCCGGCTACAGCGTGACCGAGGCGGTCGACGGCCTCGACGGCCTCAACAAGCTGAAGGGCGGCGAATACGACCTCGTCGTCACCGACCTCAACATGCCGAACATGGACGGCCTGACGATGATCCGCGAGCTGCGCAAGCTGCCCGCCCATACCGGCGTTCCGGTCATCTTCCTCACCACCGAATCCGACGGCGAACTGAAGGCGCAGGCGAAAGCCGCCGGCGCCACCGGCTGGCTGACAAAGCCGTTCGATCCGGAAAGCCTCGTCAAGATCGCCAGGAAGGTCCTCGGAAAATGACGAACCCGGACCCGATCTCCGTCTTCCGGACAGAAGCGGCCGAACTGCTGGAGCAGATCGAGTCCGGCCTCCTCGACCTCACCCGCAGCCTCGACGACCGCGACCGGATCGATGCGGTCTTCCGGGGCCTGCACACATTGAAGGGGTCGGGCGCGATGTTCGGCTTCGACGCGCTCGCCGCCTTCACCCACCATTGCGAGACCGCCTTCGACCGGGTGCGCAAGGGCGACGTGCCCGCCACGCACGAACTGGTCTCGGCGGTTCTTTCCGCGCAGGACCACATGCGTGCGCTGCTCGAAACGCCGAACGGCGACCATGACGCGATGAGCGCCGCGCTGCTCGACGGCCTGCACCGGGCGGTCAACGGCGCGGGCTCTCCTGTCCCGGCCGCCGTTGCGGCTGCGCCGGTTGCCGAGGCGGCCGGCGGCCTCAGCGAATGGCGCATCCGCTTCAGCCTGCCGGTGAATGCCATGGCGAACGGCACCAATCCGCTCGGCCTGCTCGACGAGATGCGCGACCTCGGCGAATGCCGGATCGTCGCCGATACGGCGAAGGTGCCGGAGCTTTCCGCGCTGGAGCCGCGCGACATCCATATCAGCTGGGACGTGACGCTGAAGACCGAGCGGCCGCGCGCCGATATCGAGGACGTCTTCATCTTCGTCATGGACGACATGGAGCTCGAAATCACCGAGGTCGCCGTCGAACGACCCGCCGCCGAAGCGAAGCCCGCCGAGACACCGATCGCCAGGGCCGTGGTCGTTGCCGAGCGGGACGCCCCGGCGGCGCAGGCGGCCAATGATTCCAAACAGGCGAAATCCGCGGAGAACGTGCGCGTGCCGGCCGAACGGCTCGACGAGATGATGGACCGCGTCGGCGAGCTCGTCATCGCCCAGTCGCGCCTCACCCAACTCGCCGGCACGGCGGCCGATCTCGGCCTGCGCTCGGTCTCCGAAGAAATCGAACGTCTCTCGGGCGAGCTGCGCGACACGATGATGGTGCTGCGCATGATGCCGGTCGCGAGCCTCTTCAGCCGTTTCCGCCGCCTCGTGCACGATCTATCGCGCGAGACCGGCAAGGAGATCGAGCTCATCACCGAGGGCGAGAGCACGGAGGTCGACAAGACGGTCATCGACCGGCTCGCCGATCCGCTCGTGCATCTCGTGCGCAATTCCATCGATCATGGCCTCGAAAAGCCGGAAGAGCGCATCGCCGCCGGCAAGGATGCGAAGGGCCGGGTCATCCTCTCGGCGCATCAGACGGGCGGCGAGGTGATCATCACCATCAAGGACGACGGGCGCGGCATCAACCGCGAGCGGGTGCGCGCCAAGGCGGAAGCGTCGGGCATCATCCAGCCGGGCGCGACGCTCTCCGACCAGGACCTGCTCCAGCTGATCTTCCAGCCGGGTTTCTCGACCGCCCAGGCGGTGACGAACCTGTCCGGCCGCGGCGTCGGCATGGACGTGGTCAAGAAGACGGTGGAGGCGCTGCGCGGCACGATCGACATTGCCAGCAAGCCGGGCGAAGGCTCGGTCGTGGCGCTGCGCATCCCGCTGACCCTCGCCATCATCGAGGGCCTGCTCGTACGCGTCGGCCAGGGCTGCTACGTCATCCCGCTCTCGGCGGTGGAAGAGTGCCTGGAACTCTCGCTCGAAGACGACCTGCGCTCGCGGGGGCGCAGCTTCATCTCGCTGCGCGACAGCCTGGTGCCGTTCCTGCGCCTGCGCGAACTGTTCCGCACCGGCACGCCGCCCGACCCGTACCAGAAGGTCGTCGTCATCTCGACGGGATCGGAACGCGTCGGCCTCGTCGTCGACCAGATCATCGGCGACCACCAGACGGTCATCAAATCCATGTCCAAGCTGCACCATGACGTCGATACGTTCTCCGGCGCGACCATCCTCGGCGATGGCAGCGTCGCGCTGATCCTCGACGTCACCCATCTGGTCGCGGCCGGACAGCAGCAGGAGGCGCAATTGCGGGCGGCAGGATGAGCGAAGCGGCACGAAAACGCGACTACGACGCGATCTGGGGCGCGGAGGAGGACCTCTCCGTTCTCACCTTCAACCTCAACGGCGAGACCTTCGCGATAGAGGCGATCGTCGTGCAGGAAATCCTCGACCTTCTGCCGGAGACCCGTGTGCCCGGCAGCAAGCCCTTCGTTTCCAGCGTCATCAACTTCCGCGGCAAGGTGATCCCGCTCGCCGATATCCGCCTCGCCTTCGGCATGGACGCGACGGAAACCACCATCGACAGCCGCATCGTCGTCATCGAGCTCGACCTCGGCGACGAGCCGACCCTGATCGGCATCCGCACCGACAAGGTCAACGAAGTCACCACGCTTCCCAAGGTCGCCAGCGAACCGCCGCCCAGCGTCGGCATGCGCTGGCGCGCCGACTATATCAGCTGCCTCGTCAAGCGGGGCGGCGAGTTCATCATCGTCCCGAACCTCACCGCGATCTTTTCCTCCCGGAAAGAGCGCGCGGCGCAAGCGCCGAATTAGGCCATCTGGAGAGACCCATGCGCTTTACCATCAAACTGAAACTGTTCTTGGCCTTCGGCTTCATCATGGCCATGCTGGCGGGCACCGCTGGCTATGGCATCGTGAGCCTGGGCGGCCTCAATGCGACGCTCGGCGACGTGCTCACCGGGCCGGCCACGCGGCTGCGCCTTGCCCAGGAACTGAACGTCCTGCAGCTCCAGCAGATCCGCCAACAGAAAAACATGCTCTCGGCGACCAGCAATGCCGAGACCAACAAATATATCGCGCTGAGCGACAAGGCCCGCGCGGATTTCGACGCGGCCTTCGAGCAGGTGCTGGCGAAAGCAACGGAACAGGGCAAGGTCCTCTGGTCCAAGCTCCAGGGCCTCTCCACCGAATTCCGCCGCGAGGACGACCGGGTCCGCAGCCTGATGCTCGCCGGCGACAGCGCCGGGGCACTGCGCGTTTCCACGGCGGATGCCCGCACGGTGACGAACGAGATCGACGCCCTGCTCGATGAGGTGGTCACGCTCGAACAGACCCGCCTTCAGGAAGCGGACGACAATGCCGAAGCGCAATATGCCGACACGCGCACGATCATGATCGCCGCCGCCTCCATTGCCTTCCTGATCGCCGGCCTCGCCGCCGTCTGGATCGTGCTGTCGATCAACCGCGGCATTTCCCGCGCCGTCGGCGTGGTGCAGAATGTTGCCGACGGCGACCTCACCCGCTTTGCCGACATCACCACCAGGGACGAGATCGGCGACCTGCTCGGCCACGTCAACACGATGATCGAGCGCCTGCGCGGCGTCGTCGCGGACGCCCTTTCGGCCTCCGACAACGTCTCCTCCGGCAGCCAGGAACTGTCTGCCAGCTCCGAAACCCTCTCGCAGGGCGCGACGGAACAGGCGTCTTCCGCCGAAGAGGCCTCCGCCTCGATGGAGGAGATGGCCTCCAACATCAAGCAGAACGCCGACAACGCCGCCCAGACGGAAAAGATCGCCCGCCAGTCTTCCAAGGATGCGGAAGCCTCCGGCCAGGCCGTCGGCCGCGCCGTCACCGCGATGCGCACCATTGCGGAGAAGATCTCCATCGTGCAGGAAATCGCCCGCCAGACCGACCTTCTCGCCCTCAACGCCGCCGTCGAGGCTGCGCGTGCCGGCGAGCACGGCAAGGGCTTTGCCGTCGTCGCCTCGGAAGTGCGCAAGCTCGCCGAGCGCAGCCAGGCGGCCGCGGCCGAAATCAGCGCGCTCTCGGGCGAAACGGTCTCCGTCGCCACGGAAGCCGGCGAGATGCTGAATCGGCTGGTGCCCGATATCCGCAAGACCGCCGAACTGGTCTCGGAGATCTCCGCCGCCTGCCGCGAGCAGGACATCGGCGCCTCGCAGATCAACGAGGCGATCCAGCAGCTCGACAAGGTGACCCAGCAGAATGCCGGCGCCTCGGAGGAAATGTCGGCGACCTCGGAAGAGCTGGCCGCCCAGGCGGAAGAGCTCCAGGCTTCCATCGCCTTCTTCCGCGTCGAGAATTCGGCCCGCAAGGAACCGAACCATGCCGAGAAGCTGCGCGCGACCGCGGCGAAGATGGCCGCTCCCGTCACCGCCAAGCGTCCGGCCGCTTCCCCGGCCTACCGCCCGGCCCCGACGGCAACCAAGGCGACTCGCAACGGTAACGGCTTTGCCCTCGACATGTCGATGGGCGGTCCGGATGCCGACGACGCGGACTTCCGCGAAAGCGCCTGAACGAAGGATCGCGGTGCATCCGGCAACGGATGCGCCGCCCAATCGGCCCGGCGCGTGTAGGCGCCGGCGAAAGGGTCGCCTGCGGCCCGCGAAAGGGTGAGTGTATCGGTCTTCTCGCATGACGGGCCCCGGCTTCCGGCGCCCCGCCCAAACGGCATCTGCTACCAAAGGAGCCCCAAGATGCGCGCAACCATCAAACTGAAGCTGGCGGCCGCCTTCGGTGTCATCATCCTGATGATGGCCGGCACGTCCGTTTACGCCATTCTGAGCCTGTCCTCGCTGAACCAGGCGATCTCAGACCTGATCGCCGGTCCCGCCGCACGCCTCGAGGCCGCACAGAACCTCGCCAGTTACCAGCTCCGCCTGGCGCGGGCGCAGATGAACCTCGCGACCGCCACCAATCCCCGCGACATCGCCGCCGCTGTCGAGGCCGGCGACCGCTATCGCAAGGGCTTCGAGGAAACCCTCGACACGCTGGTCGGGCTGTCGACCGATCCGGCCGCCCTCCAGCAATGGCAGGCCATCGGCGACAGGGAAAAGCAGCTCATCCGCATCGACGACCAGGTCCGCGCGCTCGCCGGCGCCGGCAATTCGGCCGAGGCGATCCGCCTTGCGACGACCGAGAGCCGCCGCCTGATGGACGCGATCGAAGAGACGATCGACGCCCGCATCGAAAACAACAAGGCGCTGCTGGTGACGGCGGAAGAGGACGCCGACGCGCAATATGCCCATACGCGCAACCTGATCGTGACGATCGCCGGCGCCGCGCTGCTGCTCGCCATCGGCGCCGCCGTCTGGCTCGCGCTCGGCATCAACAGCGGCCTGAAGAAGATCAAGACTGTCGCGGAGGCCGTCGCGGTTGGCGATCTCGACCAGACGGTCGAGATCAAGACGAACGACGAGATCAAGGACCTGGTCGACACGATCAACGTGATGACGGGCAACCTGCGCAAAACGGCCGCCATCGCCGACCAGATCGCCAATGGCGACCTGACCGTGACGCCAAAACCGCTCTCCGGCAAGGACACGCTCGGCCTGTCGCTGGAAAGCATGGTGGAGCGCCTGCGCGGCGTCGTCGCCGATGCGCTTTCGGCCGCCGACAATGTCTCCTCCGGCAGCCAGGAACTGTCGGCAAGCTCGGAACAGCTGTCGCAGGGCGCGACGGAACAGGCCTCCTCCGCCGAAGAGGCCTCCGCCTCGATGGAGGAGATGGCCTCCAACATCAAGCAGAACGCCGACAACGCCGCCCAGACGGAAAAGATCGCCCGCCAGTCCGCCAAGGATGCCGAGTCGTCGGGCGAGGCCGTCGGCCGCGCGGTCGGCGCCATGCGCACCATCGCGGAGAAAATCTCCATCGTACAGGAAATCGCCCGCCAGACCGACCTTCTCGCCCTCAACGCCGCCGTCGAAGCGGCCCGTGCCGGCGAGCATGGCAAGGGCTTTGCCGTCGTCGCCTCGGAAGTGCGCAAGCTCGCCGAGCGCAGCCAGGCGGCCGCCGCCGAGATCAGCACGCTGTCCGGCCAGACCGTCTCCGTCGCGACGGAAGCCGGCGAGATGCTGAACCGGCTGGTGCCCGATATCCGCAAGACCGCGGAACTGGTCTCGGAGATTTCCGCCGCCTGCCGCGAGCAGGATATCGGCGCCGCGCAGATCAACGAGGCGATCCAGCAGCTCGACAAGGTGACCCAGCAGAATGCCGGCGCCTCGGAGGAAATGTCCGGCACCTCGGAAGAGCTTGCCGCCCAGGCCGAGGAATTGCAGACCTCGATCGCCTTCTTCCGCGTCGATCGTGCGTCGAGTGCCCCGGTCGTCCAGCAGCGCCGCCCGGCACCGGTCTCGCGCCCGGTCGTCAAGGCGGCCGCCGCGCCGCTTCGCAAGTCCGACAACAGCGTCAACGGCCAGCAGGCCCGCGCCCGCGGCTTTGCCCTCGACATGTCGATGGGCGGCCCGGATGCGGACGACGCCGATTTCAGGGAAAGCGCTTGATCATGGCCGGTCCGTCCTCCGAATCCCAGTTCGTCACCTTCAGCCTCGACAACGAGGTCTTTGCGGTGCCCGTCTCGGTCGTCCGGGAAATCCTCGACCACGAGGATGCCTTCAAGATCCCGCACGGGCCGGAATACCTGCTCGGTCTCAGGGACGTGCGCGGCCAGGGTGTGCCGGTCATCGACCTGCGTCTTCGCCTCGGCATGACGAGGACCGAGAAGACGCCGCACACGCGCGCCCTGGTGCTCGACGTGCCGATCGGCGAGAAGACCCTCACCCTCGGCCTCGTCGCCGACCGGGTCTTCGAGGTTATCCCCTTCCGCGACGACGAAATCGAGGGCGCGCCCGATATCGGCGTGCGCTGGCCGTCCGACTACATTGCCGGCGTCGTGCGCCGCAACGGCGGCTTCGTCGTCATCGTCGACCTCGCGCGCCTGTTCTCCGGCGCCGAGGTGGCGATGATGGGCTCGGCGGGTCGCCTTGCCGCGACGGCATAGTTTCGGGAGGACCGGCGTGGGAGCTGCATTGCGGATACAAGGGGCGGAAGACGGGCTGAGCAGCCGGAACTTCGAGGCCCTGTCGCGCTACATCTACGACTATAGCGGCATCAAGATGCCGATCACGAAGCTGACGATGCTGGAGGGCCGGCTGCGCCGTCGCCTGCGGGCGACCGGTATTACCAGCTTCAACGACTATTGCGACTATCTCTTCAAGCATGGCGGCATCGAGAAGGAGGCGATCTTCCTCATCGACGCCGTGACGACGAACAAGACCGACTTCTTCCGCGAGCCGAAGCATTTCGACCACATGGCCGCGACCGGCCTGCCGGAAATGGTGGCGGCCGGCCACAAGCGGCTGCGGCTGTGGAGCGCCGCCTGCTCCATCGGCGCCGAGCCCTATACGATGGCGATGGTGATGCAGGATTTCGTCGATGCGAATTCCGGCCTCGACTACCGCATCCTCGCCACCGACCTTTCGACCGATGTGCTTGCCGCCGCCCGGCGCGGCGTCTATCCGCGCGACATGATCCAGCCCGTGCCGGCGGAGATGCAGCGCCGCTACGTCATGGTCTCGCGCGATGCCGGGCGCGGCGAGGTGCGCATCCATCCGCGCCTGCGCTCGACGATCGGCTTTGCCCGCATGAACCTCATGGACAGCGCCTACAGGGTGGGCGAGCCGATGCACATGATCTTCTGCCGCAACGTGCTGATCTATTTCGACAAGCCGACGCAGGCCAAGGTGCTGTCACGGCTCTGCGACTGCCTCGTGCCCGGCGGCTTCCTCTATGTGGGCCATTCCGAAACGGTGACCGGCATTTCGCTGCCGGTGCGCCAGGTCGCCAACACGGTTTTCAAGAAGATCTGATGGTCCCTCCCGGCAAGAAGATCCGCGTACTCATCATCGACGACTCGGCGAGCGTGCGCCAGGCGCTGACCCATGTCCTGGAGCAGGACCCGGAAATCGAGGTGATGGGCGCGGCCTCCGACCCCTTCATGGCGGCCAGGAAGATCCAGGAGGAAATCCCCGACGTCATCACGCTCGACGTGGAGATGCCGCGCATGGACGGCATCACCTTCCTGCGCAAGATCATGGCGCAGAAGCCCATCCCCGTCGTCATGTGCTCCTCGCTGACCGAGGAGGGCTCGGAGACGCTGATGCAGGCGCTGGAAGCCGGCGCCGTCGACATCATCCTGAAGCCGAAGATCGGCGCGGCCGACCATCTCGCCGAATCCGGCACCCGCATCCGCGAGGCCGTCAAGGGCGCCGCGGTCGCCCGCCTCGGCCAGAACCGGCGCACGGCGGCGGCAAGCGGGCCGACCGCAAAGCTCACCGCCGATGCCGTGTTGCCCCCGCCCTCCGGTCGCGCCATGGCCAAGACGACCGAGATGGTCGCCTGCATCGGCGCCTCGACCGGCGGCACGGAGGCGCTGCGCGTGCTGCTGGAACAGCTGCCGGCCAATTCGCCCGGCATCGTCATCGTGCAGCACATGCCGGAAAAGTTCACCGCGGCCTTCGCCAGGCGCCTCGACAGCCTGTGCGAGGTGGCGGTGAAGGAAGCCGTGCATGGCGATCCCGTCCTGCGCGGCCATGTGCTGATCGCGCCCGGCGACCGCCACATGATGCTGGAGCGGCAGGGTGCGCGCTACCATGTCGCCGTGCGCGAAGGCCCCCTCGTCTCGCGCCACCGGCCGTCCGTCGACGTGCTCTTCCGCTCCGCCGCCCGTTCGGCCGGGGCGAATGCCATGGGCGTCATCCTGACGGGCATGGGCGACGACGGCGCGCGCGGCATGAACGAGATGCACCAGGCCGGCGCCCATACGGTGGCGCAGGACGAGGCGAGCTCCGTCGTCTTCGGCATGCCGAAGGAGGCGATCGCCCATGGCGGCGTCGACAGGATCCTGCCGCTCGACCAGATCGCCCGCGAGATCCTCGCCGCCGACCGGCGGAGATGAAAACGCCACGGTTTTCGCGTGTTTTCACCGGCCATTAACCATGATCGGCGAGGATGACGCAGCACCATGCGAGGGTGCTTTGCGAGCGATGACCGGCTCAAGAACCGCTCCGGGGAGCCCCATGCCCGTCATCACCTTCGCCAACACCAAGGGCGGCGCCGGCAAGACCACCGCCGTCTTGCTGCTTGCGACCGAGCTTGCCCGCCTCGGCTTCCGCGTCTCGGTGCTCGACGCCGACCCGCAGCACTGGATCACCCGCTGGCACGAGAATTCCGAGGGCGTGCTCGGCAACCGCCTTTGCGTGGTGCCCTATGTCACCATGGGCACGATCGACCGGCAGCTGGCCGACGAAAAGGCGCGCGCCGATTTCGTGCTGATCGACCTGCCGGGTTCGCGCAGTTCGCTGCTCGCCAAGGCCATCGGCCACTCCGACTACGTGCTCATCCCCGTGCAGGGTTCCGCCATGGACGCACAGGGCGGCGCGAATGTCATCGAACTCCTGCAATATCTGGAAGACAAGGCCGATATCCGCATCCGCCATTCCGTCGTGCTCACCCGCGTCAACTCCATGGTGACGACGCGCGCCATGCATGCGGTCAAGGACCTGCTCGCCGCCCGCCGCGTGCACCTCCTGCAGACGCCGATCATCGAACGCTCGGCGTTCCGCGATATCTTCGGCTGCGGCGGCACGCTCTATACGATGGACGGCCGGCGCGTCAGCAATCTGGACAAGGCGCAGGAGAATGCGAGGGCGCTTGCGCTGGAAGTGCTCCAGCAGATCCCAGCAGCCCTGCGCCCGACCGGGGCGGAGAGGCTGAGCAACGTCGCCTGAGGCTTTGCTCTTTCTTGCAGGGGCCGCGGATCGCGCGGCCTTTTTCATAAGGAAGAAAACAGGGGTCCAGAAATGGAAAAACCTGCCGCGGGAGGAGGTGCGGCAGGCTTTCCGATAGAACCGAATGGCGACTGGGAGGAGGAGTGCCGCCATTCCCGCAGTCGGCCCTGGGAGGAGGAGTGGGCCTTCTGCAATTATCGAAGCTTCGTGGGAGGAGGTACGTTGCTTCGATAAGTATGACTATAGCTGATTCTTGATTATTTGATAGGCATCGTTTTGCAAGGCAGCTATGCGTTATGCGCGTAGCGTATGTCTCAATATCGCCAGGCCGCCGGCTCGCGCCGGATTCTCTTCGCACATGCAAAAACACCCGCCGGAGGCGGGTGTCTTCGAATTCTGCCGGTTGGCGGCGTGTCGCTCAGAAGCCGACGGCCGCGCGCGCGACGGCCTTGATCTCCGAACGCTCGATGCCGAGATCGCGCAGTTCGCGGGCGGTCATGCGGTCGAGTTCGTTGACGGTCTGACGGTACTTGCGCCAATTGCTGAAGGAACGTGCCATGTTCATGATGATCCCCTTTCCGGAGGCTCTCTGTTCGGCACCGGTCCGTGGCGCCGCGTCTTTCGATGACCGTCTTATAGGCTTATGTTGCAATGCGGAACAGCGCTAAGCTGGCACATCACCCATGCAAACGGCGCATGGGTCTGGTCATCTTCTGTTAAGGTTGCATGCGGCTCAGAGGGCGAATGCGAGGCTGTTTTCTGCAAAAAATACGATTTTTTGGCGTGAGCCACGGCAAAACCGGCCGAAAGAGGCCCATTTCGCTGTCCGGGGCGTCGAAAATGCCTATCCTTGCCATTCCCGGTCCTTTGCAAATCTCCACAGCAAAAGCGCTTCGCACTTTTGCCGGACTTGCTCTAAGAAGGCGTCCCGCGGCAGCGCCGCCCTTTCGATGACGGAACGACATGAGCGACAATCTGCAGGGTCAAGAACGGGGCGACGTGCTCGCCCATGTCTCCGGCAACCTGCGCCGCCTTCGCCAGGCGGCCGGGCTCAGCCAGGCGGCGCTGGCGCAGGCCTCCGGCATCAGCCGGCGCATGATCGTGGCGGTCGAGGGGGGCGACGCCAATATCAGCCTGTCGAGCCTCGACAAGCTGGCCGCCGCCATGGGCGTGCGCTTCGTCGATCTCGTGCGCGATCCGGCCCGCGCACCCTCGGCGGAGATCAACGAGGTGACCTGGCGGGGAAGCGATGCGCAAAGCACCGCCGTGCTGCTCGGCACGACGCCGGCGACGGCGGAGGCGCAGATGTGGCTCTGGTCGCTCGGCCCCGGCGAGCGCTATGCGGCCGAACCCGACCCGACCGGCTGGCACGAAATGCTGTTCGTGACCGAGGGCACGCTGCGGCTCGAGCTTTCGGGCGTCGCCAGGGATTTCGCCGCGGGCAGCTTCACCATCTATGCGACCGACCAGGCCTATGCCTATGCCAATCCCGGCACCGTGCCCGTGCGCTTCGTGCGCAACGTGATCTCCTGACCCTCAGCCCGCCGCCAGCATCCAGGCCATGCCGGCGAGCGCCGAAAGCGCGAGCGTCAGCAGCACCGAGGCCCCGAGACGGAACAGGGCGTAGGCCGCGGCTGCGGCGAGCAGGGCCGACGGCAGGATGAGCGTCGACGGATCGGGCAGTTCGAGGCGCAGCGGGCCTGCGGCGAGAACCCTGACCTCCCCGAACAGCGTGTGCAAGGCGAACCAGACCGCCAGGTTGAGGATGACGCCGACCACGGCGGCGGTGATCGCCGACAGGGCGCCGGACAGCGCCGCATTGCCGCGCAGTTTTTCGATGAAGGGCGCGCCGAGGAAGATCCAGAGGAAGCAGGGCACGAAGGTGACCCAGGTGGTGAGGGTCGCTGCGAGCGTCGCCGCCACCAGGGGATTGAGGCTGCCGGGATCGCGATAGGCGGCGAGGAAGCCGACGAATTGCAGCACCATGATGAGCGGCCCCGGCGTCGTCTCGGCCATGCCGAGGCCGTCGAGCATTTCGCCGGGCCGCAGCCAGCCATAGTGCTGAACGGCCTCCTGCGCGACATAGGCAAGCGCCGCATAGGCGCCGCCGAAGGTGGCGACCGCCATCTTGCTGAAGAAGATGCCGACCTGCGCGAAGACATCGTTGCCGCCGGCGAAGAACCAGATCGCCGCAACGGGGCCGAGCCAGAGACAGAGCAGCGCCGCCGAGATCTTCAGCGACCAGCCGGGATGGGGCCGCGCATGGGCGGGCGTCGCCTCGCCGAGCAGCGAATCCTCGTCCCGCAAAACCTGCGCACCCGACGCCGCATGGCCGCCTGCCGTGCGGAAGAGGCGGGAGCCGGATCGCGAACCGAGATAGCCGACAATGGCGGCGACAAGAACGATGAGCGGAAACGGCACCTTGAAGGCGAAGATGGCGACGAAGGCGCCGGCGGCCAGAAGGATCATCGCCGGATTGACGAGCGCGCGGCGGCCGATGCGGAACACCGCCTGCACGACGACGGCGAGCACCGCCGCCTTGAGGCCGAAGAACAGGCCCTCGACCACGCCGGCATCGCCGAAGAGGACGTAGACATAGCTGAGTGCGAGGATCGACAGGAAGCCGGGCAGGATGAAGAGCAGGCCCGCGAGAAGGCCGCCCGCCGTGCGGTGCATCAGCCAGCCGATATAGACGGCGAGCTGCTGGGCCTCCGGTCCCGGCAGGAGCATGCAGTAGTTCAGCGCGTGGAGGAAGCGCTTCTCGCCGATCCAGCGTTTCTCGTCGACGACGATGCGGTGCATCACGGCGATCTGCCCGGCGGGGCCGCCGAAGCTGAGCGCGGCCACGCGCGCCCAGACGCGGAGCGCCTCGCCGAGGGGGACGCCGTGCCCTTCGGTGCCGGGCGAATGGGGCGGCGGTGCCGCATGATCGTTCATCGGATGTCCTTCCCCCTTGCCGTCGCGATCGATCGCAGCCGTCCCCTGCCCTGTCAAGGCGCGGGAGGGCTTGACGGATGAGGGCGTCGGCATTATTAAACTCATTAGTTAATTAACCTTATGGATAAATGACGTGAGCGATCCGCTGAGCATGACGTTCGCCGCCCTTGCGGACCCGACTCGCCGGGCGATCCTGGCACGGCTTTCCGAAGGGGATGCGACAGTGAACGAGATCGCCGCCCCTTTCGCGATGAGCCTGCCCGCCGTTTCGAAGCATTTGAAGGTGCTGGAGACGGCAGGCCTCATCACCCGCAGCCGCACCGCCCAGTGGCGCCCCTGCCATCTGGAGACGGGGCCGCTGAAGGAGGCCAATGGCTGGATCGCCCATTACCGGCGCTTCTGGGACCAGAGTTTCGACCGGCTCGACGATTACGTCAGGCAATTGCAGGCCGGCGAGCCGGACAAGAAGAGCTGAGGAGGACGACCACCATGCAACACACAGCCGGAACCGCAGAGCCCATCGGCCTTGCCATCGAGCGCCTGATCGAGGCGCCCGTCGCCCTCGTCTTCAAGCTGTGGACCGCGCCGGAGCACCTTGCCCGCTGGCTGGGGCCGAAGGATTTCACGGCCCATGCTGTGCGCATGGACTTTCGCCCGGGCGGCGCGTGGTCGGCGGTGATCCGCTCGCCGGACGGCGACGACTATCCGATGGGCGGCGTCTACCGGGAGATTACGGAAAACCGCCGCCTCGTCTTCACCTTCGGCTGGACGGCGGAGGACGGGCCGGACACGCTGGTGACCGTGACCTTCAAGAACCTTGCCGGCAAGACCCGGCTGACCTTCGCCCAGACGCCGTTCGACACCATCCAGTCCCGCGACAGCCACGCCGAGGGCTGGGGCGAATGCCTCGACCGGCTGGTCGCCTGCATCCTGCAAGAACGCAGCGGAGGAGAAGAGCGATGAGAAGGACCTATCACGGCAGCTGTCATTGCGGCGCCGTCCGCTACGAATGCCTGCTCGACCTCGACGAGGGCCTGAGGCGCTGCAACTGCTCCTTCTGCCGGCGCACGCGCATGCTGAAGACCTTCACGAAGCGCGAGGATTTCAAGCTGCTTTCCGGCGAGGGCCAGCTCCTCACCTACCGCGCCGCCGGTTCGAGCTGGCCGGACGGCGATGTCGACCATTATTTCTGCGGGAACTGCGGCGTCCGCTCCTTCTCGCGCGGCTACCATGAAACCTTCATGGGGCATTTCTACTGCATCAATGCCGGCACGCTGGACGACGTGTCCGAAGAGGATCTCAGCGCCGCGCCCGTCATCTACGAGAACGGCATGGTGGACGACTACGAGAACCCGCCGCCGCACCACGCCCATCTTTGACCTCACGCCGCGCGGGCCTGCCGCCGGAGGTAGCGGTCCATCGCCTCCAGCATGGCCTGCCAGCCGGCCTGATGGTCTTCAGCCTTGTCGCGGCCGTCGAAATAGGTGCCTTGCTCGACAAGCCGCATGCGCGTGCCGTCCGGGACCGCCTCGAGGGCCACGACGACCGTGCCGGCGAAGGTGAGCGTGCCGTCCTCCCGGAGCAGGCTGGCATAGGCGATGCGCTCTTGCGGCCGGATCTGCAGATAGCGGTTCTCGTTGAGATAGACGGGCCCGCCCTTGGGGCCGAAGCGGCAGAGATCGCTTTCGCCGACTGCAAAGCCGAAGCGCTCGAAGCGCATCTGCCAGTCCGGGCCGGGATCGCCCCAGGCCTCCTGCGCAGCCTGCTGCGACCAGGCCGCAAAGACCGCCGCGGCCGGCGCGGCGAAGGTTCTGGTGATATCGACGGTGCCGTGTTCGATGGACATGGTCTTCTCCTTCCTGTTGGTGGAACGGGGAAGAGCATGGCCGGCTCCTGGCCCGGCCGGTAGAGACGTTCTCGACACTTTCGGGGCGGATGTGCCAATCTTGCGCCATGCCGACACGTCCGAAGCCGACCAGCCCCCTCACCGTCGCCATCCTCGCCTTGCCGGAAAGCGGCACCATGGCACCCTATGGCCTGCACGAGATCCTCGGCGAGGCCGGCCGCGGCCCGAAGGCGCTGCGTCCCCTCAATCCGGTGCTCGTCGCCGCGGAGACCCGCACCCACGCGACGGGCAGCGGCCTCAGCGTGACCCCGCAGCAGGGGCTTGCCGGCGGCCTTGCCGATATCGTCGTCGTCTGCGACATCCATCTCGAACCGGGCCTGTCGCCGTCCGGCCGCTGGCGGCGGGAGATCGCCTGGGTACGGCGGCATATCGAGGCGGAGGCGCTGGTCTGCTCGGCCTGCAGCGGCGCGGTGCTGCTGGCCGAAGCCGGGCTGCTCGACGGCACGGAGGCCGCCTCGCACTGGATCATGGCGGATCTTTTCCGCGACCACTATCCGAAGGTCACCTTCCGGCCGGAGCGCATTCTCTGCGACAGCGGCCGCGCCGGGCGGCTGATCACCACCGGCGGCGCCACCTCATGGCAGGATCTCGCGCTCTACCTCATCGGCCGTTTCTGCGGAGCCGAGGAAGCGACGCGCGTCGCCCGGCTCTTCCTGATCGGCGACCGGGGCCACGGGCAACTCCCCTTCGCCTCCATGGCCCGGCCGCGCCAGCACGGCAATGCCGCAATCGCCGACGTGCAGACCTGGCTTGCCGACAACTATGCCGCCCCCAATCCGGTGGCCGCCATGGTGGCGCGCTCCGGCATGGCGGAGCGCACCTTCAAGCGCCAGTTCAAGGCCGCCACCGGCTATGCGCCGGTGGACTATGTGCAGGCCATGCGCATCGAGGAGGCCAAGCAGATGCTGGAGACCGGGCCGGACGCCATCGAGGACATCGCCGTCGCGGTCGGCTACGGCGATCCGACCTTTTTCCGAAAGCTCTTCCGCCGCCGCGTCGGCGTCACGCCGGCGCAGTACCGCCAGCGCAACCGCCTTCGCACCCTCGGCTGACGGTGGCCGGTTTGCCCCGAAACCAGCCCGTTTGCCTCTGACCTTCAAGCCCCGTCGCCGGCACACTCGCCTCATCGGAACACGAGGAGACGCGACATGGACTTCTATTACGCCCCCACCTCCTGCAGCCAGGCCGCCCATATCCTGCTGCACGAAGCCGGCCTTTCCTTCCAGCCGCACAAGGTCGACATCTTCCAGCACACGCTGGAGGACGGCAGCAGCTATGAGGCGGTCAATCCGAACGGCTACGTGCCCGCTCTTCGCCTCGATAACGGCCTCCTCCTGACGGAAAACGTCGCGCTGCTCGACTGGATCGCCCTTGCCGGCGAAGGCCTCGTGCCGGACGGGCCGCTCGGCCGTACACGCCACCTGCAGATGCTCGCCTTCCTCTCGACGGAGCTGCAAAAACCCTTCGTGCGGCTGTTCTTCACCGAGAACGAAGAGGAGAAGGCCTGGCTGACCGAAACGCTCACCCGCCGCTTCGGCTGGATCGCCACGCGCATCGAGGGCGACTATCTCTTCGGCGCGCGCTTTTCGGCCGCGGACGCCTTCTTCTACGTGATGGCGCGCTGGGCCGCGATGTGCGCCATCACCCCGCCGGAGACGCTGCAGGCGCTGGCGGGCCGGATAGAGGCGCGGCCGGCGGTGAGGACAGCGCTGGCGAAGGAGGGTGTCGCACCACTGGGCGGAGCCGCCTGAGCCTTGAGGAAAAGCGTTGCGCCCGCCCGACGATCCGCTAGGGTCTTGCCGCCGGCACGAGGGCCTTGCGACGGGTCCGGTTCCGGCGACTGTCGGAACTGGTCGCTGGCGAGTCGCAGACAGGCTGCACTGGCGGGAAAGCAGGCCCTAAAATCGGCAGCAACATTTCATCGGGGTCCAGCACATGGCAGAGTTTCCGCAACAGGCGAAGGTCGTCATCATCGGTTTGGGTGGCATCGTGGGCGCATCGATCGCCCATCATCTCATCGAGCGGGGATGGGACGACATCGTGGGCATCGACAAGTCGGGCGTTCCCACCGATATCGGTTCGACGGCGCATGCCTCGGACTTCTGCTACACGACGAGCCACGACTATCTTTCGGTCTGGACCACCCAGTATTCGATCGATTTCTACGAGAAGATGGGCCACTACGCCCGCATCGGCGGCCTGGAGGTCGCGCGCACCGGCGACGATGCCTGGATGGAGGAGATCAAGCGCAAGCTCTCCTCCGCCCGGGCTTTCGGCACGCGCGCGCACTATGTCTCGCCGGCCGAGATCAAGGAGAAGTTCCCGCTGATCGAGGAAGACCAGGTGATGGGCGGCCTGTTCGACCCGGACGCCGGCCTCGTCATCCCGCGCTCGCAGACGGTTGCCGGCAAGCTGGTCGACGCCGCCGAAAAATCCGGCAAGCTGCAGGTCTACGGCAACACGCCGGCCCAGTCGCTGATCGTCGAGGGCGGACGCATCAAGGGCGTCGTCACCCATCGCGGCACGATCATGGCCGACCATGTCATCGTCTGCGCCGGCATCTGGGGCCGCCTGATCGCCGAAATGGTCGGCGAGGATCTTCCCGTCATGCCGGTCGACCACCCACTCACCTTCTTCGGCCCCTATAACGAGTTCGAAGGCACCGGCAAGGAGATCGGCTTTCCGCTGCTGCGCGACCAGGGCAACTCCGCCTATATGCGCGATACGGGCGATCCGAAGACCACCGAGGGCGGCCAGATCGAGTGGGGCTATTACGAGACCACCAATCCGCGCCTGTGCCATCCGCGCGACATTCTCGAAAAGCACGAGGCACGCCTCTCCCCCTCGCAGCGCGACCTCGACATGGAGCAGATTCTCGAGCCGCTCGAAAAGGCCATGGAACTGACGCCGATCCTCGGCGAGCTCGGCTATAACGAAGGCCACTCGTTCAACGGCCTCCTGCAGGTTTCCGCCGCCGGCGGCCCCTCCTGCGGCGAGAGCCAGAAGGTGCGCGGCCTCTGGTACTGCGTCGCCATCTGGGTGAAGGACGGCCCCGGCTACGGCAAGCTGATCGCGGACTGGATGACGGACGGTCGCACCGAGATCGACCACAACTCGATCGACTATGCCCGCTTCTACCCGCACCAGCTGGAGGAAAAGTTCATCGAGGGCCGTACCTACGAGGCTGCCCAGAAGATTTACTTCCCGGCCGTGCACACCCGCGAGCCCTATGCCACGGGCCGCAACGTCAAGCGCTCGCCCTTCTATGAGCGCGAAGTGGAGCTCGGCGGCTACTTCATGGAGCTCGGCGGCTGGGAGCGTGCGCATGGCTACAAGGCCAACGAGCACCTGCTGGAAAAATACGGCGACCGGGTGCCGGTGCGCGAGAACGAATGGGACAGCCGCCATTTCTGGCGCGTGTCGAATGCCGAGCACCTGGCGATGAGCGAGGATTGCGGCATCGTCAACCTCTCGCATTTCCACATGGTCGACATCGAAGGTCCCGACCATGTCGAACTGCTGGAATGGCTCTGCGCGGCCAAGATCGGCGGCGACGCGAATATCGGCAAGGGCATCTACACCCACTTCCTCGACGACGAGGGCATGGTGCGCGCCGACTTCACCGTCTTCCGCATGGCTGACCGCTGCCGCCTCGTCAACGGCGCCGATGCCGGCCCGCGCGACTTCCATTACATGAAGCGCGTCGCTGAAGACCGCGGGCTCGACGTCGCCATCACCGACGTCTCGGAGAAGTTCATCACCATCGGCATCTGGGGCCCGAACGCCCGCGAGACGCTGAAGAAGGTGGTGGCGGACCCGGCCGGGCTCGACCTGGAGAACTTCGCCTTCGCCGCCATCAAGCAGATCGAGATCTCCGGCAAGCCGGTCACCGCCTTCCGCATCTCCTATGTCGGCGAGCAGGGCTGGGAGCTGCACATGAAATACGAGGACGGCCTTGCCGTCTGGGATGCGCTGCGCGAAACGGGCGTCATGGCCTTCGGCGTCGAGACCTATGCCAATTCGCGCCGCATGGAAAAGAGCCTGCGTCTCCAGAACGCCGACCTTCTCACCCAGTACAACCTCATCGAGGCCGACCTTGCCCGCCCGAAGGTCAAGGAAGCGGATTTCCGCGGCAAGGCGAAGCACCTGGAATACAAGGCACGCGACCATCAGCCCGCCATGCTCTGCACGCTCGTCATGACGGACAATACCGACAGGAACGGCGTCAAGCGCTATCCGCTCGGCAACCTGCCCGTCATCGACCCGGAAACCGGCGAGGTGCTGATCGACGAGCTCGGCCGCCGTTCCTACACGACCTCCATCGCCTTCGGTCCGACGATCGGCAAGAACATCGCGCTGGCCTACCTGCCGCACGCCTATTGCCAGGAAGGCCGCAAACTCGAGATCGAGTATTTCGCCGAGACCTACCCGGTCGAGGTAGTCGGCATCGGCTACAAGCCGCTCTATGATCCCGAGAACCTGAAGCCGCGCACGTAAGCGGGTTCGGGGACGTCAAAAAGGAAAGGGCGTGCCGGCGAAAGCGGGCACGCCCTTTTGCTTGGTCGGTCTACGCGAGGCTCTTCTTGTCTCTTCGCATTCCATCGCCGCCCCCTGCCTCTGCTCCCATCTTCACCCGCCGCCCTCTCCTCGTCATCCTCGGGCTTGACCCGAGGATCCTGTGTGTTTGGTCTGATGTAAGATGGTTGCGGGAAGGAGGCCGAGAGGATCCAGGCCGCCGTTTTTGACGGCAGGCCGCGGCATGGCTTGGTCCCTTCCCGCTTCGCCCATCAACCTGAACAGTTGCACGGGGCTGTCGCCACAGACCCCGCACACAGGAGCAGGCGCCATGACGATACACCATACCTTCATCGGCTGCGACATCGGCAAGGACATGATCGACATCTTCGATCCGAAAACGGCCAGGTTCTGCCGCATCCCCAACGAGCAGACCGCGCTGTCCGCTTTTGCCCGTGGCCTCGACCCGGCCACCGACCTGGTCGTCTTCGAGGCGACAGGTCATTGCGACCGGCTGCTGCGCCTGTGTCTTTCACAGGCCGGCATCGCCTTTGCCCGCGTCAACCCGAAGACGGCCCGGCGCTTTGCCGAAGCGCGGGGACGGATGGCCAAGACCGACCGTATCGATGCCCGCTCGCTTTGCGAGATGGGAACCATGTTCGGCCTGACGGCCGAGGCGCCGCCTTGCCCGGTCCGCGAGCGGCTGGCGGCCCTTGCCCGCCGCCGGGATCAGCTCGTCGATGCCCGTGCAACCGAGCGCCGGCATCTTTGCGATGCCTTCGATCCCGCCATCCGCGCCGACATCGAGGCCATGATCGCCATCCTCGGCGAGAGGATCGCCTCGATCCAGGCTGCGATCGACCACCACATGAAGAGCCAGGCCCTCACCGAACACGCCCATCGCCTTACCTCCGCGCCCGGCATGGGCAAGGTGACAGCCTTGACCCTGCTGGCCCATATGCCCGAACTCGGCAGCCTTTCGCCCAAAACAGCCGCAAGCCTTGCCGGCCTTGCTCCCTTCAATGACGATTCCGGCAGGAGAAACGGCCGCCGCCGCATCAAGGGCGGCAGGCCACGCGTGCGAAAGGCCCTCTACATGGCGGCCCTCGGCGCGATCAAGGCCTCAGCGCGCCTGCGCGCCTTCCATCAGGCCGTCTCAGCCAGAACAGACTCCGCAAAGGCCGGCATCATCGCCGTCGCAAGAAAGCTCATCACGATCCTCAATGCAATGCAGCGCGACAAAACCAACTTCGCTTGAACACAGTTGCCAAGCCACACGGCGCGCCTTGAGTTTGGCGCGTGGATCCTCGGGTCAAGCCCGAGGATGACGAGGAGAGGTGGGCGAACCAATGGAATTTGGGCGGCAGAAGGCAGACGGGTTAGGAAGAGCGGTCGGATTTTGGGAGACAGGATAGCGGGGTGTGCAGCGGCAGACACGAACATGGAGAACGGAGGAGACGGGGCAACGGTCGGCCACCTTCCACGCCCCTGCCCGCACGAAAACCTGCTTACCGTACCAGCGCCCCGTTCTCCGCCACCAGCCGCCCTGCCTTGAACACCCGCCGTCCCTTGGGCACCGCCACGACGGCCTCCGGCACATGCTCGGCGGCGAGCGTCACGAAATCGGCCCTGGCGCCGAGGGCGATGCCGTAGCCTTCGAGGCCGAGGGCCCTCGCGCCCGCGGCGGTCACCACGTCGAAGGCGGCCGCGAGATCATCGTCCGTGTAGAAGCCGGAGCGGTAGCCGATCATCATGGCGCGGGCGAGCATGTCGCCGTCCCCGTAGGGCCACCAGGAATCGCGGATATTATCGTTGCCGGCGAAGATGTTGACGCCTTCCGCGCGCAGCAGCGCAACCGGCGGGAAGACGTGGTCGCCCGGGGCATTGGTCATGATCGAGACGCCCGCGGCGGCGATTTTCGCGCCGATGCGGCGGGCGGCGTCGGCATCGAGATCGCCGAGGCCATAGGCATGGCTGATCGCCACCTTGCCCTGCAAGCCGAGCGCCACGGTGCGCGCGCAGATTTCCTCCACCGTGAAGGCGCCCAGCGAACCGAAATCGTGCAGGTGGATATCGACCCCGACGCCACGCTTTTCAGCGACACCGAAGACGACGTCGAGATGGCCCTTGAGATCGCGGTCGAAGCTCGCCGGATCGAGGCCGCCGACGAGATCGGCGCCAAGCGCGATCGCCTCGTCCAGCAGGTCCGGCGTGCCGGGGCTTTTCAGGATGCCGCTCTGCGGGAAGGCGACGAGCTGGATGTCGATGACATCGCGGTATTCCTCGCGGATGCCGAGGATCGTCTCCAGCGACTTCAGCCCGACCGAGCCATCCACCATGACGTGGCTGCGCATCTGGAGGGAGCCGTGCGAGACGCAGAGTTCCAGCTGCTTGCGGGCGCGCTCGTCCATCGGCGCGGCCTCTGCCATGTTCTGAGCCTGGAAGGTGACGCGCTCGTGGACGTCAAAGCCGTTGGTGCAGGGTTTGTGCGGGATCCATTTGTCGCCGTAGAAGCTGGTATCAAGGTGGATATGCCCCTCGACGAAGGCCGGCACCAGCAATGCGCCGGCAATGTCCACCTGCCGGGCCGCGGCCGCAAGCGTGCCCGCCGGCTGGATGGCGACGATGCGGCCGCCGGCAACGCCGATATCGTTCAGCGAACCGTCCGACAGCGTCGCACGGGTGAAAAGAGTCTCGATCTCGGCCATGGCATCGCGTCTCCATCTGCATACGACCTGACCCGCCCGGTTGCAGGCAGGTCAAATATTGTACGCAATAAGGCGCGAAAATCGTATGCAGTCAATAGGCCGCGGCAACGGCGGCAGCACCCAGCACCAGAATGGGCGTGCCGTTCTGCACGCGGTCGTAGAGATCGATGACGTCCTGGTTCAGCATGCGCACACAGCCGGAGGAGACGGACTTGCCGATCGTCCACCATTCCGGAGACCCGTGGATGCGGTAGAGCGTGTCTTCGTTGTTCTGGAAGATGTAGAGCGCGCGGGCACCGAGCGGATTCTTCAGGCCCGGCTCCATGCCGCCGTTCGCGATGCTGTAGGGCTCCAGCTCCGGCTGGCGGGCGACCATCTCGTCCGGCGGGGTCCAGCGCGGCCATTGCCGCTTGTACTGGATGACGCCGCGGCCGGCCCATTCGAAGCCGGCGCGGCCGAGGCCGACGCCATAGCGCATGGCCTGACCGTCCTCGTAGGTGAGGTAGAGGAAGTGGTTCGCCGTATCGACGACGATCACACCGGGGCGCTCGCCGGTCGGGTTCGGCACCATCTGGCGATAGAAGCGCCGGTCGATCTTCTGGTAGGGAATGGCCGGCAGCGGGAACTGCTCGTCCGGCTTCGGCCCGTACATGGCGGCGTAGATGCTGGTATCGACCGGTTCGGGCTCGACGGCGACCCGCTCGCGCACCGGCGTCGTGCAGCCGGCCAGAACGGTGGTTGCCAATCCTGCCCCGCCAAGCAGGAAGGATCGGCGGCTTACGCTTTCACCAGTCAATGCATGTCCTCGCGTCAATCGTCATAGGGATCGGCCAGCGCGGCGTCGGGCCGGCTGACCGGATATTTCGTGCGCGAGATGCGGGCCGCCAGGCCCTTCGCACCCTGCTGCTTCAGGAGTGTGCGGAAGCTCGGATGCATGCCGCCGTCCATATAGGCAAAGCTCGACACCGTCGTGGTGGTGGCGAGCGCTGCCTCCAGCTTCTTCTGTTCCGCGCCGAGCTTGGCGACGAGATCGGTCGCCGGCTCGCTCACCGCCGCCGGGCATTGCGCCAGCGGATCGCTCGGCTCTCCGCCATCGAATTCCTTGTTGAAGACGTAGCGGCCGCCGCAGACGGAGACCTTCGGCTGTTTGCGCGTGAAGGCGAAGGCATCGTAGCCCTCCTTCAGCGTGCGCCAGAACGGCATGTTCGGATCGCCGCGGTGCTTGGCCATGTTCTGCGTCGTCATGCGGAAGGGATAGGCCTGCACCTGGAAGCGCTGCTGCCCGCCCTCCAGCGCCCGCTGCACGATGGCGTAGATCTCGCCGACGCCCTGGTCGGTCATCGCGTAGCAGCCGGAGGAGGAGCAGGCGCCATGCACCATCAGCGCCTCGCCGGTATAGCCGAGCGCCGATTCCAGCCTGTTCGGATAACCAAGGTTGAAGGAGACGTAATATTGCGAGTTCGGGTTCAGCATGCCGGCCGAGACATGGTAGAAGCCTTCCGGCGCCTGGCGGTCGCCGCTCTTCTTCTTCGGGCCGAGCTTGCCGGACCAGCGGCACATCGGATAGGTCTTGAACAGCGCATACTGGCCGCTCGCATCGACCTTCCAGACCTCCAGCTCGCTTTCCTGCTTGAAGATGCGCACCAGCACGGGGCTTTCCGGCCGCATCTTCTTCTTCGCCATCTCCGCCTTCACCTTGTTGGAGAGCTGCGGCGCCTCGGCCAGCGAGGCGACATCCATGGCCATGCAGCCGGCAAGCAGGCCGCCGGCGACGGCGGCGGCGGCAAGCCGCGCAAGAAGCGGCAGACGCAGGCGGGCGGTTTCTCGGGAAAGACGATGGCGAAGCGCAAACATGGGTCGTTTTCGGTTGTTGGAGGTCCGGGCGCGCCGGTTCGAGGGCGGCGCATCTCGGGGTACAGATTCCAAGCGATTGCTTAGAACTTCGTTAATCTTGTGGCCTCGACCGGCTCCAGCGCGGCATCATGCCCCGGCAAGCGCCGAATCCAAGGCACCCGCCGCTGCGGGCGAGCATAAAACCTCAAGCCGCCTGCGCATCAAGGCCCCGTCCGGCGATTTCCCTCGCATGGCGATCACGCGGCGAACAACAAATCGTCAGCAGTCCCTTTCCGGCGCGGGGCGGGCAGGCGGCAAAGAAGACTTGATTTGCCCACAATCCCGGCACATCTGTGGCGAAGACACATTCGACGGGCACATTCGATGAGGCAGAGGCGATGCTGACGATCGGCGATCTTTCCAAGGCCACGGGCGTCAAGGTTCCGACCATCCGCTACTACGAGCAGATGGGCCTGCTCTCCCATGCCGAACGATCGGAAGGCAACCAGCGACGCTATTCCAGCGAGGAGCGCGAGCGCCTTGCCTTCATCCGCCACGCGCGCGATCTCGGCCTCACCATCGACGCCATCCGCGAGCTGATCGACCTCAGCCAGCACCCCGAACGCCCCTGCCGCGATGCCGACCGCATCGCCGCCGAACAGCTCGCCACCGTGCGGCGCAAGATCGCCCGGCTGCGCAAGCTGGAGGCCGAGCTGGAGCGCATCACCAGCCATTGCCATTCCGACCAGATCAGCGACTGCTATGTCATCCGGGCGCTCGCCAACCATGACCTCTGCCACGACGATCACGACTGAGCGCGTTCAGGCGCCCGCAAGCAGCCGCAGCTTCCGAAGCTGGGTCTCGCGCGGCTCGTGCATGTCCAGCATGCCCTGCAGCCGGCCGTCCGCGCGGATGAGGAAGAGGCCGGCGGTGTGCTCCATCGTGTAGCTGTCCGAGGCGGTCGGCACCTTCCTGTAGAAGGCCGAAAAGGCATCCGCCGCCGTCTTCGTCTGGGCCGCGTCGCCGCGAAGCGCGATGATGCGCGGATCGAAGGACGTCATGTAGAGCTTCAGGAGATCCGCCGTGTCGCGCTCGGGATCGATGGAGATGAAGAGCGGCGTGATGCGATCCGCCGCCGGGCCGATATCCTGCAAGAGACCCGACAGTTCGAAGAGCGCGGTCGGGCAGACATCCGGGCAATGGGTGAAGCCGAAGAAGGCCAGATAGGGCTTTCCGGCCAGATCGGCGGAGCGGAAGGGCTTGCCGTCGACGGTCTCAAGTTCGAAGACACGCCGTTTTGCCGCCTCGCCGGACGGCGCCCTTGCCGCGACCGTCACGGCGACGATCGCGGCAAGACCTGCGGCAAGGGCAAGGAGCGCCCGGCGCCTCATCCCCTGATCGGCCTCAAAAGACGGAGCGCATTCAGCGTGACGAGCACGGTGGCGCCGGTATCGGCGAGGATCGCCGGCCAGAGGCCGGTGATGCCGACCACGGTCGTCACCAGGAACACGCCCTTGAGGCCGAGCGAGATGACGATGTTCTGGACGATGTTGCGCATGGCGCGCTGCGACAGGTCCGTCATCAGCGCGACGTCGCCGACGCGGCCGTGCAGGATGGCGGCATCGGCCGTCTCCAGCGCCACGTCGGTGCCCCCGCCCATGGCGATGCCGACATTGGCGGCGGCGAGCGCCGGGGCATCGTTGATGCCGTCGCCGATCTTGCCGACGACATAGCCTTCGCGCTGCAACTCGCCGACGATGCGCTGCTTGTCCTCGGGCATCAGCTCGGCGCGCACCTCGATGCCGAGTTCCGCGCCGACGGCCTTTGCCGTGCGGGCATTGTCGCCGGTCAGCATGACCGTCCGGATACCGGCGTCCTTCAGTGCCTTGAGGCCGGCGGCCGCATCGGGGCGCGGCTCGTCGCGCATGGCGACGGCGCCGGCGAGCACGCCGTCGACCACCAGCATGGAGACGGTCTTGCCGTCGTCGTTGAGCGCGGCGGTGGCGGCCTTCACCTCGTCGGAAAGCGTCACCGTCTCGGCGACGGCCCTGGGCGAGCCGAGGAAGACCTCCCTGCCCTCGACGGTGGCGGCAACACCCTTGCCGCCGAGCGCCCGCGCGCCGCCTGCGACCGGCGGCACGATGCCCTCTTCCGCCGCCTTGCCGAGAATGGCGAGCGCCAGCGGATGGCTGGAGCCGGCCTCCAGCGCGGCGGCAAGACGCAGCACCTCGCCGGACGAAGCCGAGAAGGCGACGATGTCGGTGACCTTCGGCTTGCCCTCGGTCAGCGTGCCGGTCTTATCGAAGGCGATGGCGGTGAGCTTGCCGAGGCCTTCCAGCACCGCGCCGCCCTTCATCAGGAGGCCGCGGCGGGCGCCGGCGGAGAGCGCGGCGGCGATCGCCGCCGGCGTCGAGATGACCAGCGCGCAGGGGCAGCCGATCAGCAGCACGGCAAGGCCCTTGTAGACCCACTCGCTCCACACGCCGCCGAAGAAGAGCGGCGGGATGATCGCGACGAGCGCGGCGACCACCACGACGCCGGGCGTGTAATATCTGGAGAAGCGGTCGATGAAGCGCTCGGTCGGGGCCTTGGATTCCTGGGCCTCCTCGACCAGCTTGACGACGCGGGCGATGGTGTTGTCCGCCGCCGCCGCGGTGACGCGCACCCGCAGGGCCGCTTCGCCGTTCACCGTGCCGGCGAAGACGGTGTCGCCGACCTCCTTGCGCACCGGCGTGCTTTCCCCGGTCACGGGCGCCTCGTCGATGGCGCTCTCGCCGTCGATGATCGTGCCGTCGGCGGAAATGCGGTCGCCGGGGCGCACGAGAATGACCGCGCCGACGGCCAGCCCCTCGGCCGGCACCTCCGTCGTCCGGCCGCCTTCTTCCAGAATCGCGGTCTTCGGCACGAGGGCGGAGAGCGAGCGGATGCTGTCGCGCGCCTTACCGGCGGCGACGCCCTCCAGCAGTTCGCCGACGAGGAAGAGGAAGACCACGGCGGCGGCCTCCTCGGTCGCGTTGATGATCACCGCACCGACAGCGGCGATGGTCATCAGCATCTCGATGGAAAACGGCGTGCCGGCCAGCGCGGCCATGATGGCGCGCCGGGCGATCGGTACGAGGCCGACGAACATGGCGATGACGAAGGCATAGGTCTCGATGGCCGGGAAGAGATGGCCGATGCCGTAGGCGAGGACCAGCGCCGCGCCGGCAAGGATGGTCAGCCGCCCCTTCCTGCCCTTCCACCAAGGCCCTTCGGAGGGGCCATGGTCGTGGCCATGCAGCCCCTCGACGGCCGCCGCCTTCGGCGTGTGGTCGTGACCGGCATGATCATGGTCGTGATCGTGATCATGCGCATGGCCATGATCGTGCTTGTGGCCGTGTCCGTGGTCATGCTCGTGCCCATGGTCGTGGTTGCAGCCGGGGCCGTGCACATGTTTTTCCGCGGGCTTTTCCGCGCCCCCCGCAGCCGGCGTCACCGAATAGCCGAGCCCGGAAACCTTGCGGCGGATCGCCTCCAGGTCGCTGGTCGCATCGTGCTGCACGCGCATGGTGCCGGCGGTAACGGAAACGGAAACCTCCCCAACCCCCGGCATGCGGCGCACCGCCGTGTCGATCTTGCTGGCGCAGGAGGCGCAATCCATGCCGCCCACCCGGAACCGGGTCTCTTTCACATCGGACATCGTAGATTCCTCTTTCGTCTCGTGAAGAGGTTCTACGACCTCTAGCGACTAGAGGTGCAAGAGCGAAAAACGCAAAATCGCGCAAAAAGAGGTGCATTGAAATCCATGGCCGCGCTGTGCTACAGAGCCCCCACTTATTGCAGGTTTCATCTGCTGGTTGGGGAGGACGCCATGTCTTGCGACGCCCTCTTCCAATCGGGGATGGGCTCGGTCGACGCCCCCCGAACGGAAGAACGCTTTTCGACGTGTGCCCCGGCGGCACGCTCTGGCTTTGACGCCGTTGCGCCGACCCGCCCCGTGCGGCCGGCCAAGACGCCGCGCCTGCCTGCTCTTTTCCCGACGAGACACCGCGAGCGGGGCAACAGCGCGAAAGCGCTGTCATATCGCCGTGTCCGGACGACGATACCGTAACTTCCGGCTTTCCTTTCCGAAATCCACGCGAGAGCGGGAGGTCTGCGCCTCCCTCGCCTCGCGTTTCTATCGCGGTGCCGGTTTTTTGCCGGCGGCCGGCACACCCCAAGAAGACAGGTCCAGCATGTCCCTGACGACACCCTACTATCTGATCGACAAGTCGAAGCTGCTCGCCAACATGGAAAAGATCGCGCTTCTTCGCGAACGCTCCGGCGCCAAGGCGCTGCTGGCGCTGAAATGCTTCGCCACCTGGTCGGTCTTCGATTTCATGCGCGACTACATGGACGGCACGACCTCCTCCTCGCTCAACGAGGTGCGCCTCGGCCACGAGCGCTTCGGCAAGGAGACCCATGCCTATTCCGTCGCCTATGCGGACTACGAGATCGACGAGGTCGTCAGCCACGCCGACAAGATCATCTTCAATTCGATCGCCCAGCTCGACCGCTTTGCCGACAAGGCCGCCGGCATCGTCCGGGGCCTGCGCCTCAATCCCGGCATCTCCTCCTCCAGCTTCGATCTCGCCGACCCAGCCCGCCCCTTCTCGCGCCTCGGCGAATGGGATGTGAACAGGGTCGAGCCGGTCATGGACCGCATTTCCGGCTTCATGATCCACAACAATTGCGAGAACGGCGATTTCGACCTGTTCGACCGCATGCTCGGCGTAATCGAGGAGAAGTTCGCGCCGCTCCTGAAGAAGGCCGAATGGGTGAGCCTTGGCGGCGGCATCCACTTTACCGGTGAAAACTATCCGCTGGAAAGGTTCGCCGAGCGGCTGAAGCGCTTTGCCGGCGAATACGGCGTCGAGGTCTATCTGGAGCCGGGCGAAGCCTCGATCACCAGGTCGACCACGCTCGAAACGACGGTGCTCGACCTTCTGAACAACGGCAAGGACCTCGCCATCGTCGATAGTTCCATCGAGGCCCACATGCTGGACCTGCTGATCTACCGGGAGAAGGCCAAGCTTTCCCCGAACACCGGGCCGCACCGCTACATGATCTGCGGCAAGTCATGCCTGGCCGGCGACATCTTCGGCGAGTTCGATTTCGAGAACGAACTGAAGGTCGGCGACCGCATCTCCATCCAGGATGCCGCCGGCTACACGATGGTCAAGAAGAACTGGTTCAATGGCGTGAAAATGCCGGCGATCGCCATCCGCGAACTCGATGGCGAGATCAAGACCGTCCGCGAATTCACCTACGCGGACTATGAAGAAAGCCTCTCCTGAGGCGTCCTGAACGGGTAGAAGGAGATAACCCCCGAAATGAAGAAGAACGTGCTCATCATCGGCGCCGGCGGCGTCGCACAGGTCGTGGCGCACAAATGCGCCCAGAACAACGACGTGCTCGGCGACATCCATATCGCGTCGCGCACCAAGGCGAAGTGCGACAAGATCATCGCGTCGGTCCATGAGAAGAAGGCGATGAAACAGGCCGGCGTGCTCGAAGGCCATGCGCTCGACGCCCTCGATATCGAAGCGACCAAGGCGCTGATCACTTCCACCAGGTCCGAGATCGTCATCAATGTCGGCACCGCCTTCCTTAACATGTCGGTGCTGCGCGCCTGCATGGATACGGGCGTCGCCTATATCGACACCGCGATCCACGAGGAGCCGGGCAAGATCTGCGAGACCCCACCGTGGTATGGCAACTACGAGTGGAAGCGCGCGGCCGAATGCGAGGAGAAGGGCATCACCGCCATCCTCGGCGCCGGCTTCGATCCGGGCGTCGTCAACGCCTATGCCAAGCTCGCCAAGGACGAATATCTCGACAAGGTGACGGACGTCGACATCGTCGACATCAATGCCGGCAGCCACGGCAAGTACTTCGCCACGAACTTCGACCCGGAAATCAACTTCCGCGAATTCACCGGCGTCGTCTACTCCTGGCAGAACGGCGCGTGGCAGACCAACAAGATGTTCGAGATCGGCAAGGATTACGACCTGCCGGTCGTCGGCACGCGCCGCGCCTATCTCTGCGGCCATGACGAGGTGCATTCGCTGGCCAAGAACATGGACGGCGCCAATGTGCGCTTCTGGATGGGCTTTGGCGACCACTACATCAATGTCTTCACCGTGCTGAAGAACCTCGGCCTTCTCTCCGAGCAGCCGGTCAAGACCGCCGAGGGCCTCGAAGTCGTGCCGCTCAAGGTCGTCAAGGCCGTGCTGCCGGATCCGGCGTCGCTCGCCCCCGGCTATGAAGGCAAGACCTGCATCGGCGACTATGTGAAGGGCCTGAAGGACAGCAAGGAGAAGACCGTCTTCATCTACAACGTGGCCGACCACAAGGAAGCCTATGAGGAAGTCGGCTCGCAGGGCATCTCGTATACCGCCGGCGTGCCGCCGGTCGCCGCCGCGATGCTCGTGGCCACCGGCGAATGGGACGTGAAGAAGATGGCCAACGTGGAAGAACTGCCGCCGAAGCCCTTCATCAGCCTGCTGAACCGGATCGGCCTGCCGACCCGCATCCAGGACGAGGACGGCGACCGCGCCGTCAGCTTCTAAACCTTGAAAGGACGGCCGCGCCCCGCGTGCGGCCGTCCCATGCGCCGCAGGTCACTTCGGGCCTGAAGGCGACTTCGATCTAGCCGGACGCTGCCATAAAAAGCGGACAGCGCACTCACCGCCTTCACGGTCATTCCTCTCCGACAAGACGGATGCCCATTCGCCGTCGACATACGTCGGTCAGGCTACAGACCCGCCGTCACGCGGCTGCGGGGGCAGGCTGACCTCGCCGGGCGCCGCGGCCAGCTCGCCAAGATCCCTCATCACGCGCCGCAGCGACGCATTCGCGCAGAGCGTCCGGTACTGGGCATAAAGCGCGCGGTAGGGCTCCGCGGTCTCCGGTCGGGGACGGTAGGTCTGGAACTCCCGGGCGCCGAAGCGCGTAGCGCCGTCGCGATAGGTGCCGACGAGCCCGGCCGCGACCGCGCCGTGGATGGCCGCGCCGACGGCCGTCGCGTTGGCGATCTGCGGAACCTCGATCGCGCACTCCATGACGTCGGCCATGATCTGCACCAGAAGGGGGTTCTTCTTCGCCAGGCCGCTGGTCATCAGGACACGATCGACCGTGAATTCCGCCGCCCGATAGAGATCCAGAACGGTTCGCGCGCCGAAGCAGAGCGCTTCGAGCAGCGCGCGGTAGATGCCGTCGGCGGTCGAATGAACCGTCAGGCCGAGCAACAGGCCGCTCAGCATGGAATCGGCAAGCGGCACACGGTTTCCGTTCCACCAGTCGAGCGCGATCAGATGGTTGCTCCCGGCCGGCAACCTCGACGCAGCCGCGTTGTAGAGCGCGAAACTCTCCTCCACGCTGCCGCCCCGCGGGAAGGCCTTGACGAACCAGGCGAGCATGTCGCCGAAGCTGGCCTGCCCGGCCTCGTAGCACCAGAGATCCCGCACGGCGCCGTCGATAGCCACGCCTTCGATGCCCGCAGGCAGGGGGCGATAGTCCGCGCCGAGATAGAGATAGGCCGCCGACGTGCCGAGCGCGCCGACGAAGCATCCGGACGAAACGGCGCCGATGGCCGGCAGAACGACATGCGAGTCGATGACCGCGACCGCGATGGTCGTAGGCCCCTCGATGCCCGTACGCGCATGCCAGGCGGGCAAGAGGCTGCCGGCCGCCGACCCAACGGGAAGCGGTTGCGACAGCTTGCCCTCAAGCCCCGGCACGATGCCTTTCGGATAGCCGGAGACGCGCGAATACTGCGCCTTGTAGGCCGCAAGGCCGAGGCTGCGCGCCTCCGTTCCGCAGAGCTGCCAGACCAGCCAATCCCCGCCTTCCATGAAGCGGGCCGCCGCCTCCCAGATGTGGGGGGCTTCCTGCGCGATCTGCGCGGCCTTGGGAAGCAGCCATTCCCCGGACAGCTTGCCGCCGAAATTGTCGAGGAAGCCGCCCCCCTTCCGGTTGATCGCGTCGGCATAGGGTTGCGCGGCGCCGTGTTTCCACAATTTGACATAGGCATGCGGATCGTTCGGGTGGATATCCGATAGCGCGGCACCCTCGCCCGTCGCCGGCATCGGCGAACTCGCCGTGAAGCCGACGCCGATCGACAGCACCCTCCGGTTCCGCCCGAGACGGCCGAGGATCTCCTCTGCCGCCTCGACATAGTCCGCGGCATTCTGCAAGGCCCATCCCCGCGGCAGCACCACTCCGCCGGGAAGCGCGCCGGTCAGGATGCCGTGACGATAGGCGTGGACATGGCTGTCGATCTGCTCGCCGGTCACTGCATCGAGGATGACCCCGCGCGCGGATTCCGAACCATAGTCCAGCCCGATCACATAGCTGCGGCTCATACCGTCAACCTTTTCCTGCCGACGCCAGCGGGGAGACTGCGCACCGTTGCGGCCACGGCGGGCTCGACGGCATCCATCGAAAGCGCCTGAATCGCGTTTGCGCCGTCTTCCGGCTGAACCGGCGTGCTTGTCTCAGGCATTTTCATCCACCCGTCTCTTCCAAGCGCCGTCGCCTACGCGTCGCGCCCTTCTCCCTTGGTGAATAAATTCAACACCAGTATCCATAAGTCAATCAACTTATGTATGTTATTTTACATAAGTTTGGAAAAGGGCTGAATCCCGACCTTGTCCCGGGCGTTCACCCATGGACTTGCGATGAGAGCAGAAGAAAACGGGACATTCGGCCATCGACCACGCTGCGCTGGACAATGCGGGTTCGACCCCCACAGCCCAGGCATCGGAGGCCGGCTTCGAGCATCAAGCCGGGCGGAACCGGGGCGCCGCCCTACCGTTTGCCTTTCATGAAATGGAGGGAGGAGCCCTCGGTCTGCGTCTGCGCGGCGTGGAGGTTGCGGTATCGTCCGTCGCGTCGCTCGATGAGGTCGCTGTGGCTTCCCTGCTCGACGATGCGGCCGTCGTCGACGACGAGGATGCGGTCGGCATTGGCGATGGTGGCCAGGCGATGGGCGATGACCAGCGTGGTACGGCCGGCCGAGAGCTCGGCGAGCGACTGCTGGATCGCCCGCTCCGTCTGCATGTCGAGCGCCGAGGTCGCCTCGTCGAGGATGAGGATCGGCGGGTTCTTCAGGAAGATGCGGGCGATGGCGAGGCGCTGCTTCTGCCCGCCCGAGAGCTTGACGCCGCGCTCGCCGACGACCGTGTCGAGACCGTCGGCGAGGTTGGCGATCACGTCGTCGAGGCGCGCCCGGCGCGCCGCATCGAGAATCTCCGCCTCGCTGGCCTCCAGCCTTCCATAGGCGATGTTCTCGCGGATCGTGCCGGCGAACAGGAACACGTCCTGCTGCACGATGCCGATGTTCGAGCGCAGCGACCGCAGCGTCATGTCGCGGATGTCGATGCCGTCTATGGTGATCGCGCCCGATGCGACCTCGTAGAAGCGCGGCAGCAGCGAGCAGATCGTCGTCTTGCCGGCGCCGGACGGGCCGACGAAGGCGATCGTCTCGCCCGCCCCGATCGAGACGTTCAGCCCGCCGAAGACCGGCCGGTCGGCACCATAGCCGAAGCTGACGGCGCGATATTCGATATCGCCGGCAAGGCGTCCGACATCCCTGGCATCCTCGCGGTCCCGGATGTCCGGCTCCGTGTCGAGGAACTGTGTGTAGCGCGTGAAGCCGGCGATGCCCTTGGGATAGGTCTCGATGATCGCGTTGATCTTGTCGATCGGCCGGAAGAACACGCCGACCAGGAGCAGGAAGCCGACGAAGCCGCCGGCCGAAAGCTCGCCGCGCGTCACGAACCAGGCGCCGGCCAGCATCACCACCACCTGCACGAAGCGCATGGAAAGGTAGGAGAGCGACATGGAGGCCGCCATCACCTTGTAAGCCTGGAGCTTGGTGACGAGGTAGTTCCGGTTGCTCTCGGCAAACAGCTGGCGCTCGTGGTCCTCGTTGGCGAAGGCCTGCACGACGCGGATGCCGCCGACATTCTCCTCGATGCGGGCGTTGAAATCGGCGACGCGGCCGTAGAGCGCATGCCAGGTCGTGGTCATGCGCGCGCCGTAATGGGTGGTGACGAAGCCCGTCAGCGGCACGATGACGGCGGTGATGAGCGCAAGCGGCACATGCACCCACAGCATCAGGGCGAAGGCGCCGATCAGCGTCATGACGGCGATGAAGAGGTCTTCCGGCCCGTGATGGGCGACCTCGCCGATCTCCTCGAGATCCTTGGTCAGCCGGGCCACGAGATGGCCGGTCTTCTGGTTGTCGAAGAAGCCGAAGGAGAGCTTCTGCAGGTGGTCGAAGGCCTTGCGGCGCATCTCCGCCTCGATGCGCACCCCGAGCATGTGGCCCCAGTAGGTGACGATGACCTGCAGGCCGGCATTGACGAGGTAGATGAGGAAGAGGCCGAGGGCGGCGAGCGCGACGAGGTCGAGGCGGCCGGTCGGCAGCAGGCGGTCGATGAACAGCGTCACGGCGACGGGAAAGGCGAGCTCCAGGAGGCCGGCGACGACCGCCGAGGAGAAGTCCAGCGCGAACAGGCCGCGGTGCGGGCGATAGTAGGACGCAAAACGCTTCAGAAGGGCAGACATCGGCAGGCGCGCTTTCGGTATTGGCATTGTGTTCATGAGATAAGACGATCGACGGCGCCGCTTCTACCACGTTCAATGCGATTTTTCGCCGACCGGCGCGCATTTGCCGCGCCCACGCGGCTTTCGGCAAGAGGGCTCGTGCGGAAAGGCCGCTCTTGAGGGATGCGGCGTGTGCCGCGGGGGGTCCCCATCCGGTTGCTGAGGCCTGAGACCACGGAGGCCTGTCAGGCACAAGCAACCACATCGATTGGCGGAAAACCCGTCATCCTGCACTGGACGCAAGCGCTCGAACCGACCGCAAGTCCTCAACAAAGAGGGCATGCTGGCGTCGGCGCTCCGCCTTGTCCGGCAGGCGCAGCAGGAAGGACGGATGGATGGTCGGGTACAGGACGACATTGCCCTGCATGGCGATCGGCCTGCTGCGAAGCTGGCTCAGCGGCGTGCGCTCGCCGCTCAGCGCATAGATCGCGGTCGCACCGAGCGCCACGATCAGCTTCGGCTTCACGAGTTCCACCTCTCTGGTCAGCCACCAGCGGCAATGTTGGATCTCACCCTGGTTTGGCTTCTGGTGAATGCGGCGCTTGCCACGCGGCTCATATTTGAAGTGTTTGACCGCATTGGTCAGATAGAGCGTATCGCGGGCAATGCCGGCTTCCTTCAGCGCCGCGTCGAACACCCTTCCCGCCGGGCCGACGAACGGGCGGCCGCTCAGGTCTTCCTGATCACCCGGCTGCTCGCCGACCATCATGAGGCGCGCATCCTGCGGCCCTTCTCCGAAGACGGTCTGCGTGGCGCTGCAATGCAACGGGCAGCGCGTGCAATGGCGGGCCTCCGCGCGCAATGCCTCCAGCGTGCCGGCTTCCGCCAATCCCGGTTCGGCGATGGCCTGCGCGGCTTCCTTCAGCCGATAGTGAAAGGCCGGCGGATCGCTGGCGGCGCGTTCGGCCATCGCGCGCACATTGGCCTCCGCATTGGCGATCAGTTCGGGGATCAGCGCGGCTTCCGGCAGGTTGCGCCAGTATTTCTTCGGCATCTCCGCCTGCATGGCCCTGATCTTGAGCCGCGCGGGATTGAAGATGCTGGCATAATAGGTGCGCCAGAGCTCGTCCGTCGGGTCGCCGTGCCCGGGATCATCGCCCGGCCGCGTGTCGGCGATCAGGGTTTCGCCGTCCCAGCTCGCCGTGCCCTTCGGCGTGGCGATGATCCAGTCCATATCGGCAAAGCGGCGGCGGAAGAACGGCGCGGTTCGGGCGACGACGAAATGCGTCGGCTCGAACCAGGCGAAGAACCGCCGGCGGCCTCCGGCCTCCCCTGCGATCTCCTTGAAGCGGACGAAGGCCGTCATCTTGTGGCTGTCGCGCGCGACGTTCCTGGCCAGAAGCCGCGCCCAGGCGACATCCTTGTCCGACGTCAGCTCCAGCAGGCGACGGTCAGATTGCAGCCGCCAGAGCAGCCGATAAAGCAGATGAAAGCGCCCCGGCTCGGTGTGGCACGCGACGGCTTCGGCGAGCGGCAGGAAGGCCGGCGGCACGATGACCGCCGGCGCGGCGGCATCGGGCGCCGGCAGGCCGGGTGGGGCGCTCGCCTCGAAGAGGCCTATATCGCCCTGGATGCGCCAGTCCACGTCGCGCGGCGAAATACCGGCAGCCGCCAGCGCCCGCGCCGCATCCCGCCATTCGGAAAAATCACCGCGGCCGAGCAGGGGGATCGTGTGCATCAGAGCAGCGAAAGCTGTTCCGGTTTCGGGGCA
Source organism: Shinella sp. WSD5-1 (assembly GCF_963942435.1). Classification (GTDB taxonomy): domain Bacteria; phylum Pseudomonadota; class Alphaproteobacteria; order Rhizobiales; family Rhizobiaceae; genus Shinella; species Shinella yambaruensis. The sequence continues at coordinate 1,474,885 of NZ_OZ012596.1, read as the reverse complement.
AAGAGCGTCTTGAGGTCTGCACGGTCGGCAAGACGCCGGGGTGTCCATCCCTCCGCCTCGATGAAGGCGCGCACCTTGCGCAGGGAAACGCCGAGCCGTGCCAGATCCTCCAACCGCAGGCGGCGAAAGCGGCGGCTGGACAGGATCGCATCCACCGTCTTCAGGCCGAACCCCGGTACCCGCAACAGGGTTTCGCGCTCCGCACGGTTGACGTTCACAGGAAAGGTCTGGCGGTGGGTTAGCGCCCAGGCAAGCTTGGGGTCCATGTCCAGATCGAGCATGCCGCCTGTCGATGCCGTGATCTCGTCCACGCCGAAACCGTAGAAGCGATAAAGCCAGTCAGCCTGATAGAGCCGATGTTCGCGCACCAGCGGCGGCTTGATGAGCGGCAGCGCGCGGGAGGCATCGGGAATAGGGCTGAAGGCGGAATAATAGACACGTTTCAGGCCGTAGCTGCCGTAGAGCCGGGCGCTGGTCCTCAGGATCGTCGCATCGTCGGCTCCATCGGCGCCAACGATCATCTGTGTGCTCTGCCCGCCCGGCACGAAACGCTTGCGGCGCCTGGTCTGCAAGGTCGGCTCGTCCGCCGCCTCGATCTTGCGGCGCAAATCGCCCATCGCACGACGAATGCCGTCCGGCCGCTTCTCGGGCGCAAGACGCCCGATGCCCGCGTCCGTCGGCAGTTCGATGTTGAGCGACAGGCGGTCCGCATAGAGTCCCGCCTCCTCGATCAGCTCCGGAGCGGCATCGGGGATCGACTTGAGGTGAATATAACCACGGAAGCCGTGCACCGTGCGCAGGTCCCGCGCCACGCGGACCATCTCGCCCATCGTATGATCCGACGAGCGGATGATCCCGGACGACAGGAAAAGCCCTTCGATATAATTGCGCCGATAGAATTCCAGCGTCAGCCAGACCACCTCGTCCGGCGTGAAACGCGCACGCTCCACATTGCTTGAGGACCGGTTGATGCAATAGGCGCAGTCGAAGATGCAGAAATTGGTGAGCAGGATCTTCAGAAGTGAAATACACCGCCCATCGGGCGCATATGCATGGCAGATCCCCGCGCCTTCCGTGGAGCCAAGGCCGTTGGACCTGAGCGAATCCCGTTTCTCTGTCCCGCTGGAGGCGCATGACGCGTCGTATTTGGCGGCATCCGCCAGGATGGCCAAACGATCCTGTAGCGATTTCTTCATAAATGTTCACTATATGTTCCGTTTCACGCTGTCAACAGCTCTCCCACAGCCCGGCGACGGCGCCGAGGAACACGAATGCAAAGCGCCCCATGCAGCCCGGCCTGCCCACGCCTCAGATGCCGAAATTTTGACTACGTGAGCAAAGGTGGACAGCAGCGACCCGGGCGATTCCACCCCCGTAGACGCTGAAAGCGACGGTCCCGATCTCGATGATTTCGTCCTCGTCCCCTTCATCATGCCGGACAATGCGGTTATCCCTGTCCGTTGATGAGCGTGACGAGGTTCAAGAGGTTGCCTTCCCTTTGAACGCCGTCCGGGAACCTGTCCGGCACGCCGGGGGCGACGATCGCCAGGAATGGAATGCCGAGGTCCACTGCGGCGTGATATTCCATGAGGGAATCGCCGATGGCGAGAACCTCCTCCGCCTCGACGGCATCCTCGCCGAGTATCCGGCGAAATTCGGAGAGCTTGGATTTCGGCGCACCACCGATCGACTTGAACCGGTTGCAAATCCCGCGCTCGGCCAAAGCGCTCCGAAGCTCGTCTTCGGGGGCGGCGGAAACGACATGCTGGGCCGCGATGCCGTGAAGGCGCGTTATTCCTTCCAGCGCGCCATCGATAAAGCGCGCCGATGCGACGGCAGCCTCCACGGCCGCGCGATATTGCGCGCAGAGCTCGCCGAGCCGGGCCTCCGAGAGCGGCCGGTGGAAGACGGTCCCCTCGAAGTATCGGAACTTCTCGTAGCGTGACATGCCGCCATTGGCTTCGGCATAGGCCCTGATGGCGGCGATCTTCGCAGGATCCTCGTCGCGGTAGACATGTGCGAACGCATCGACCTTGGCGGTCACCGTATCAAGGATGACGCCATCGAAATCGTAGATGATCGATCGGTATCTTGTCTTCACGCCAAACATCTCCTGGCCAGCCGCCGCCAAGGCGCCTGCGGATCAGATCCAGCCCGCATCGACGATGAAGGACTGCTTCGAGATCATCCGGCTGTCGTCGGAGGCCAGGAACAGGGCCATGCGTGCGATTTCCGGCGGATAGATCCGGCCGGGAAGAACCTGCCGCGCATCGATCTGCTTTTCGCCCTCGGGCGTGAGCCACAGGTCCACCTGCCGTTCGGTCATGATCCAGCCCGGAGCGATGGAGTTGACGCGGATATTGTCCGGGCCGAGCTCGCGCGCCAGTGCACGCGTCATTCCGTGCACCGCGGCCTTTGCCGTGACGTAGCACACGCCGTCGCCATCCGCCTCCATCCAGGTTATGGAGGAGAGATTGATGATCGAGCCGCCACCCAGCCCTTTCATCTGCGAAACGACGGCCTTGGCCGCGAACACCTGGTGCCGCAGGTTCACCGCTATGCGATCGTCGAAATATTCCGACGTTACCTCGGAAAGCTGGTGACGGTCGTCATTGCCCGCATTGTTGACAAGAACGCTGATCGGCCCGCGCTCGACGCCGCTCTTCGTGATGAAGGCCTCGAGGGCCTCGACATTGCGCAGGTTGAGATACTGGTAGACCGGCGGACGGCCACCGCGGGCGACGCAGCCCTTGATCACGTCCGCCGCTGCATCGTCGTTCAAATCGACGAAGGTGACGACAGACCCCTGATCGACGAAATGCTCCACAAGCGACCTGCCGATGCCCGATGCACCGCCGGTGATGAAGACATGCTTGTCCTTGAGACTAGGGTAGCTTGCGCGCCCTTCCATGAGATCGTAGTTCATCTTGTGTCCTTTGACTGATCGGTACGATGGCGCCTTGGCGCCCCTGTTGTCATTTCGATTTGGCGAAGAGGCGCGTGACGCCGCGCAGAAGCTTGCTTTGGGCGACCTGGTAACCGAGATCCTTGCCGACGCCCGTTTCCAGGACACGATCCATCAGGCTCTTGCTGAGCTCCGTATGGCGCCGCACCGGGGCAAGATCGCCGGACATGTCGGCGAGCACCCGCCTGGCCGCATTGTGGCCGGGAGCCCCCGTCACGCCACCACCTGGATGCGCGCCGGAACCGCAGAGATAGAGGCCTTCCACCGCCGTGCGGTATCCGTCCCCGCCCGGCGCCTTGCGCTCCGAGAACAGGTTTTCGAGGCCCACGATGGAACGCTGGAAGATGTTGCCGCCGGGCAGGCCGTAGGTACGCTCGAGATCGAGAGGCGACACCGTATTTCGGCCGATGACATGACCGCGAAGGTTCGGCGCAAACCGGTAGAGGGTCTCCATGACGCGGTCGGTCCAGGCTTCCTTGTGGTCGTCCCAGTCGCCCTTCTCCAGATGGAACGGCAATTGCTGGACACCGAGCAGCAGCGTGTGCTGCCCCGGCTTGCAGACGCTGGGATCGGTCGCGGAATGGATGAGGCCTTCGATGACGAAATCATCAGGAAACCGCCCGCGCCGCTGGGCTTCCGCCGCAGCTTCGTAGTTCTCGGCTGATGCGTTGAGGATCGTGTGGCCGAGATGCTGCGGCCCGAGGCCGGGCTCGAAGCCATTATAGTGCGGCAGCGTATCGAGCAGCACGTGGATGCGGGCCATGGAGCCCCGCACGTCGGTGCGGAGCGCTTCCCTGCGCCATTCCTCCTTCATCGCCCCGGCCGGGACCAGCCTGCCGAGGGCGACCGTCGGTGCGGCGTTCGACATGACGATATCGGCGTTGACAACGTCGCCGCCGACAAGGCGAACGCCCGCCGCCCGGCCGCCACGCACGAGGATTTCCGCGACGGGCGCGGAGGTGCGCACCACGGCCCCGAACGCTTCCGCACCCTTGCGGAGCGCGGCGGTGATCGAGCCCATGCCGCCGACCGGAATGCCCCACCGCCCGAATACGTTCTCGAACTGTCCGAAGGCATGGTATCCGTAGACATGCGCCGTCGTCGGCGTCTGCGGCCCGCCCCAGGTCGAGACCATGGCAAGGAAGGTCATGTAGGCCTTGAGCCGGGGCGAGACGAAATACCGGTCGAGCAGATCCTGGGCCGACACGACCATGAACTCGTTGAGAAGCTCAGTCTCGCCCAGACGTTCGAAGCGCCCGAACACTTCCGAGCGGGTCGGCGGATCAGACAGCAGCCAGTCGCGTGAGATATCGGCAAACCGCTTCAGCCTCGAGCCGAACTCGAAGAACCGACGCGCGTCATCCGGCGAGTGCCGGCCGATCGACTTCAATGTCTCGTCTACATCATGGTGGAGCATGAAGTGGTCGCCGTCTTCCCAGAGCGCGACGCCCTGGACTTCCGGTGAGAGCGATCGCAAGCCGAACCTTGCCAGTTCGAGATCGTCGATGACCTCCTGCCGCAGCATGCCCTGGATGAACGAGCAGGACGACCATGTCGCGCCCGGCACCAGTTCCTCGGAGACGCAGGCACCTCCGACCACATGGCGTGCCTCCAGCACGCAAACGGATTTTCCGGCCCGCGCGAGATAGTTGGCCGCAACGAGGCCGTTATGGCCTCCGCCAACAATGACGACATCATATCTCGTGGTCATGACGCAGCATCCGTTCCAAAGGAGAAGACCATTTCATGCCGGTACGTTTCGCCGGGATCGAGACGGCAGGACGGGAAGTGGGAGAAGTTCGGCGAGCCCGGATATTTCTGGGTCTCGAGGGTAAAGCCGCCATACTTGCACAGGCGCTTGCCCTTCTTGCCCATCACCTTGTCCGACAGGTAGCCGGCGGTGTAGAACTGCACGCCCGGCTCCGTCGTATGCATGGTCATCCGCCGGCCGGAGACAGGCTCGTGCACGTCGATGCACCTGCGCAGACCCGGGCCACCGTCGAGGCACCAGTTGTGGTCATATCCGCCGCCAGCTTCGAAAATCGTCGCACCGACGGAGGGCAGCCTGTCTATATCGGCGCCGATGGCCTTGAATTCGGTGAAATCGAACGGCGTGCCCCTGACGCGCAGGATCTCCCCTGTCGCGAGAAGCTCGTCGTCGACCGGCGTATAGAAGCGGCTCGATATCCTGACGTCGTGGCGCAGCACGTCGCCGGAGCCCTGGCCGGCGAGGTTGAAATAGGAATGGTGCACCATGTTCATCAGCGTCGCCTTGGTCGTGTCGGCCTCCATGACGATGCGCAGCGTGTTGTCCGCTGTGAGTGTATAGGTCGCCCGCAGGTTCGACTTGCCGGGAAAGCCCATTTCGCCGTCCTCGGATGTCGTCCTGAAGACGACGCTGTCCGCCGTGACTGTCTCGATGTCCCAGACCTTGCGATCGAAGCCCTGGACGCCGCCATGCAGGTGATTGGCGCCCTCGTTGACGTTGAGGTGGTGCTCGACGCCGTCAAGCACGAACCGGCCGCCCTCGATACGGTTGCCGTACCGGCCGCAAGTCGCGCCGAAATAGGTGTCCGTCGCCGCGTATTCGTCGATCGTGTCGAAGCCGAGGACCACGTCGGCGAGATCGCCGTTACGATCGGGAACGTATAGCTCCGTCAGCCGGGCGCCGAAGGTGATCAGCTTCGCCCTGAGGCCGTTGCCGTTGGCGATGGTGACGGCGAGGATTTCCTGCCCTTCGTAGATGCCGAACACTTCGGCGGCATCGGCTTCTTGTTTCCTGGCGGTGGTGTTCATGCTCGCAGTGTCCTTGCATTGGTGCGATTGATGACCCAGAGCCCGCAGAGAACGAAGGCGACCGAGATCAATCCGATCAGGGTGAAAATGGCGTTGATGGAGGGCGTGAAGCCGAACCGCATCTGGTTCCAGACATAGACCGGAAGCGTCGGCTCGGTGCCCGTCAGGAACAGCGTCACGATGACCTCGTCGACGGAAAGCGTGAAGCCGAGCATGGCGCCGCCGATGATGGCCGAGCGGATCATCGGCAGCAGGACATGCAGCAACGTTTTCATCCGCGTGGCGCCGAGATCGAGCGATGCCTCGACGAAGCTCGGGTCGAGCGCCCTCAGGCGCGTCAGCACGATCAGCATGATGACCGGCATGACGAAGCTCAGATGCCCGACGATCACCCGCGGCAGCCCCTGCGGCAGGCCCGAGAACTGCGCCACGATGGCCAGCGAGATCCCGAGCACGATGCCGGGTATCGCGACGGGGACCGCCAGGGCAAGCTGCAGCACGTTGCCGAAGGCCCGGACACGATAGGCGAGGATGAGAGCGAAAGCGACGCCGATGACCGTGCCGGCCGCCGTCGACAGGACGGCTACGAAAAGCGTGCGCTGGAACGCCTCGATGAGGGCGGTGTTCGTCCACAGTTCCCGATACCACTGGAGCGTGAAACCCGTCAGCGGGAATGTCTGGACACGGCTGTCGTTGAAGGAGAAGACGAGCGTGACCACCAGGGGCGCATAGAGGAACAGATAGGGCAGCGTGACGGCCAGCTTCAGCAGGATCTGGCCGATACGCCCCCGCAGCGTGGCCGCGCGCTTCAGCGTCGCACCCGTGCCCGAATCCACGGCCTGGATGATCCCCTTCGAGCGGCCGAGATAGCCGATGACGGCGAGGATGAGGGCGACCGCGAGCATGAGGATGACAGCCTGCGCGGCGCCCAGCGGCCAGTTCCCGGCCATGCCGAACTGCGATGCGATGACCATGCCGAGCATCGTGCCGTTGAGGCCGCCGACCATGGACGGACTGACATAATCCCCGACGGCCAGCAGGAAGGCGAGGGAAAAGCCGATCGCAAGCCCCTGCCTGGAGAGCGGCCAGACGACGTTCCTGAACGTCTGGAACCGGTTCGCGCCCGCATCCCGGCTTGCTTCCAGCAGGCTTTCCGGAACACGCTCCAGGGCCGTGAAGGAGGAGACGAACACATAGGGAATGGCCATGTATGCAAGCGTGAGGACGACGGCAAACCGCGTATAGAGGAACGCGTCGGACGGCTCGGACAGGATGCCGAGCGTGACGAGCAGCGAGTTGATCGCGCCGTTTTCGCCAAGGATGACGCGCCAGGCGAACACGCGCATCAGCAGCGAGATCCAGAGCGGGATGACAACCAGCATGACGGCGACCTGCTTCATCCCGCGCATGTAGCGGCTGACGTAGAATGCCAGCGGATAGGCGACGAGCGAGGCGAGCGCGGCGGCGACGAAGGCGGTGACCAGCGTCCGCATCACGAGGACGAGCACGGTCCTCGACTGGAACACGGCCGCATAGTTCCTCAGCGTCACCTCGTCCGTCACCAGACCCGCCGACGCCTTGAAGAAGCTGGTTCCGAAGAGGACGAGGTTGGGGGCGACGACGAGCGCCAGCAGCCAGAGGTAGATCAGCCCCGGCGAGGCGGAGGAGACCAGCTTGGCGAGTTTTTCGGGGGACCTAGTCATCGAGATACACCACGTCGTCGAAGAGCAGGCCCACCGGCACGGTGTCACCGACCTTGAGAGCGAGCCCCTTGCGGGAGGGAACATGGCTCGTCAGCATCTGGCCGCCGCTTTCCATGACGACCTCGATGACGCTGCCGAGGAACATGACCCGAGCGATCCTTGCGTCGAAGGTCACGTCGCAACGGCCTTCCGGCTGCACGTCGAGCGCTTCGAAGCGCAGGGCGACGGCGCTCGGCTGCGCCCTGCCCGCCACGCGGCTGCGGGGAATGTCGACCGGCCCGAACCGCAAGGATGCAGCATCCCCCGGATTCGGCGAAGCGGAAATCCTGTTCGACTTTCCGATGAAGTCGGCAACGAAGGCGTTGGCCGGCCTGTAGTAGATCTCCTCCGGCGTGCCGATCTGCTGGATCAGCCCGCCGCTCATCACGGCGATGCGGTCGGACATGGACAGGGCCTCGCCCTGGTCGTGGGTGACGTAGATGAAGGTGATGCCGAGCGACTTCTGCAGGTCGACGAGGACGTGCTGCATCTGCTCGCGCAGCTTGAGATCGAGCGCACCCAGCGGCTCATCCAGCAGCAGGATCTTCGGGCGGCCGACGATGGCCCGGGCGAGCGCGGCGCGCTGCCGCTGGCCACCGGACATCTCATGCGGCAGGCGCTCGGCAAAGGCGCCGAGATTGACCTTGGCGATCGCATCATCGACGCGCGTTGCGATCTCCGCCTTCGCAACGCCCTTCATGCGGAGCGGATAGGCAACGTTCTCCCGCACGGTCATGTGCGGGAAGAGGGCGTATGACTGGAAGACCGTGTTGGTATCCCGCAGGTTTGGCGGCAACGTCGTGATGTCGTCGCCTGCCAGCCATATGTTGCCCCGATCCGGCGCCTCGAAGCCCGCGATCAGCCGTAGCGTCGTCGTCTTGCCGCAGCCGGAGGGGCCGAGGAGGGAGAAGAACTCCCCCTCCCCGATGTCCAGGGACAAGTCGTGCAGCGCCTTGTACGCACCGAACGACAATGACAGGCCTGAAAGCCGCAGGAACGGCCCGGAAGCGTTGACTGGGCTCATCGAACGTGTCCTCACAGGGTGCCGGCTTTGAAGTCGTTCCACATCGCCACGCGGCGGTCGATGTCCTCCGGCAGCTTCGATATGACCATCTTGCTCCAGAAGCCGTCCTCCGTCTGGTCAAGAATGTTCGTATTCGCCAGGGCCTCCGGCGAGACGCCGGCCTTTGCGGCCGCCTCGGGGCTGAGAACGCCGTTGTTGCTGTTGGTGCTGATGAAGCGTGCCTGCCAGGCCGGCGTCAGCGTCTCGTTGATGAAATCGTACACCTCCTTCCTGCGGCCCCGCTCGGTCAGGACGGCGCAGTCGAGCCAGGTGGGCGTGCCTTCCTGCGGGAAGGTATAGGCGAAGTTCTTGCCGAGCGACTTCAGCTTGTTGACGATCGAGATGTTCTGGCAGTAGCCGATCACCGCGTCGCCCGCCGCATAGATCGTCAGGGCATCGTCGAAGCCGCGGGCGATGGTGTTGACCTGGGGCCGCAGGGTGCGCAGCGCATCCGCGCACGCCTCGAACTCCTCGTCCGTCAGGTTGAACGGATCGGCCGCCTTGATCTTGAGCGCGATCATCTGCATGACGACGTAGCCGTCGTCGAACAGGTTGACCTTGCCGGCGTATTTCGGATCCCAGAGCGCGTCCCAGCTCTGCGGCTCGCCGCCGGTGGCATCGGCGTTGTACATCAGCGGCTGGTTGCCCCAGTTGTAGGGCAGGGCGTAGAGGGTGCCGTCGATCGTGGCCTTCGCCTCCCAGTCCATCGACGAGGCGATGTTCGACCTGTTGGGGACCTGGGAGGCGTCGAAGGGCGCGATCAGGCCCGAGTTCTTGAAGCGATTGGCCGTGCCCGTGTCGAAATAGATGACATCGGGCGAAATGGCGCCCGATTGGACGGTCGCGAACATCTCGTCGATCGATCCGGAGCGGACGGCCTTGATTTTCACGCCGGTTTTTTCCGTGTACTCGGCAATCCACGGGTCGTCCTGATAGGTTTCCCACGTCAGAAGGGTGATCTCACCCTGGTCGGCGAAAGCCCGCTTCGCAAGGCCCGGCAGTGTCACCAGAGCGCCGAGACCCGCGGCGCTCTTCAGGAAGGTTCGGCGGTCAAATTGGTAGTTGCCCATGCTTTTAATCCTCTCTGGTCGGTTAGCGGGGGAGCAATTTCCGGCGACGGCTTCGCCTTCGGCTCTTATCGGCCGCTCCCTTTCGATGACTTACAAAACGCCGTATTTTTCGTAGACTTCGCGCAACAGCCTGCCCTCCAGGAGTTCGTTCCTGGAATTGTTCTCGCTCGTGGCCTTGGTCATGGCGAGATCGAGCACCTGCTGCTCGATCTCCTGCGGAATGACAACGACACCATCGATGTCGGCGAACACGATGTCGCCGGAGCGGACGGTCACACCCGCGCAGATGATTTCCGTGTCATGCTCAATCATCTTTGCGCGGCCGATGCTGTCGAGCGGGCCGATGCCGCCGTGGAACACCGGAAATCCGAGGTGCTTGATGTGCTTGGTGTCGCGCACGAGACCATCCGTCACGCACCCGTTGGCGCCCCGCATCTTGGCCGCTGTCGACAGAAGCTCCCCCCAGGGAGCGATGCGCTCGGTCGGGCCATTGCAGGCGAGCACGGCGACATCGTCCTTCGTCAGGCTGTCCACAAGCTCCATTTCGAGTTCGTAGGGGTTGTCGTTGTCGCGCCTGCCGTAGACGGTCGCGTAAAGGCCGGTCCGCGCACGGCCCATCAGGACCGATGCATCGTCGACGGGGCGGATGAATGGCCGCATCGCCTGGCTGGTCCGGCCGAGACTGTCCATCACGTCGGACAGCACGCCGGTGTAGAGCTGCTTTGCGTAAGTTTCGAACTGCATCGCTTGTTCCTTACTTTAACGATAAACCTTGAAGCCGGAAATAGTGCCAAAAGGGACGTCCGGCTAATGCGCCTCCCTGACGACAGCGTCGCCGCTGGCGCCGACGAGAAAATCCAGGTCGGCACCCGTATGGGCCTGCATCACATGATCCTGGTAGAGTTTCACAAAGCCGCGCGGGGTGACCGTTCGAGGCTGCACCCATGCCTCCGCGCGTTTCTCAAGCTCGTCTCGGGAGACCAGAAGCTCCAGCGTTCCTTCATAGGCATTCATCCGGATGCGGTCGCCGGTCTTCACCAGAGCGAGCGGTCCGCCCACCGAGGTTTCCGGCGAGACATGCAGGACGACGGCGCCGAAGGCGGTGCCCGACATGCGCGCGTCGGAAATTCTCAGCATGTCGCGCACGCCTTCGCGCACCAGTCGCGCCGGGATCGGCATGTTCCCGACCTCAGCCATGCCGGGATATCCCCTCGGCCCGCAGCCCTGGAGCACCAGCACCGTATCGGCCGTGACCGGCAGGTCGGGATCGTCGATCTTCGTCTTCATCTCCTCGACGGAGGAAAACACATAGGCCTCCCCCTCGTGCACGAGAAGAGATTCCGTCGCCGCCGAAGGCTTGATGACCGCGCCATCGGGCGCGATGTTTCCCCGCAGCACGCGGATGCCGGCTTTTGGCCGAACCGGATTGTCCAGCGCGCGGATCACGTCGTCATTGAAGCACTCGCCCTCGGCGGCGACCTCGACGACCGAGCGCCCCTCCACCGTCAGCGCATCGCGCAGCATGCCCTTGATCTGCGCGAGAACCGCCGGCACGCCACCGGCATTGCAGAACTCTTCCATCAAGTGCTTGCCCGACGGAAGGCAGTTGACGAGCAGCGGCACCTCGGAGCCGAGGTTGAAATCGTCCAACTTCAGGTCGGCGCCAATTCTTCCAGCAATTGCAAGCAGATGGACGATCGCGTTGGTCGAACCACCCAGCGCCGCATTCGCAAGGATCGCATTCTCGAAACTCGCCCTTGTCAGGATCTTCGAGAGCCGGAGATCCTCGCGCACCATCGCAACGATGCGGTTGCCGGTGAGGTGCGCGAGCGCGAAGCGGCGCGCATCGACCGCGGGATAGGCCGAATTCATCGGCAGTGCCACGCCCATAACCTCGACCAGCGAGGCCATTGTCGATGCCGTGCCCATAGTGTTGCAGACGCCGACGGAGCGGCTCATTCCGCTTTCAGCCGCAACGAAGTCCTTCATGGACATCGTGCCAGCCCGCACCTCTTCGGAGAACTTCCAGACATCCGTGCCCGAGGCGATCGTCCTGCCCCGGAAATTGCCGCTGAGTGCCGGTCCGGCCGAGATCATGATGGTCGGCAGATCGACGCTGGCAGCCCCCATCAACTGGGCCGGCGTGGTCTTGTCGCAGCCGGCGAGCAGAACGACACCGTCCATTCCATGGGCGCGGATCGACTCCTCCACCTGCATGGCGAGCAGGTTGCGAAACAGCATGGCGGTCGGGCGCATCTGGTCCTCCCCGAGCGAGCCGACCGGAAACTCCAGCGGCAGGCCACCCGCCTCCCAGATGCCGCGCTTGACGGCCTCAGCGAGGCCCTTCAGGCCCGCATTGCACGGATTGAACTCCGACCAGGTGTTGCAGATGCCGATGACCGGCCGGCCATCGAAGACATGATCGGGCAGTCCCTGCATCTTCATCGAGCTGCGATGGATGAAACCATCCTTCCCGCCGCTGCCGAACCAATCCTGGCTTCTCAGTCTCTGCTTGCGCTCCACGACATGCGCCTCCACGCCTCTGTTGGATTTAGATTTAACGTTAAACCTATTTCCTGTCAACAGGCCAGATTGTTCTCGTTCCGGCGGGCGAGATTGTAAACATCGAGTTGAGTTGTATTGTTGCCGCCAGCGATCGGACCGAATATGTGCAGGCGATGATCATGAAGAAAAATCAACAGGGTCAGGGACGCGCAACCCTTCGGGACGTCGCCGACGCCGCCGGCGTTTCCATCATGACCGTGTCCAACGTCGTGAACGGAAAGACCGCCCGCGTCAGCGATGAAATCCGGCTTCTCGTCAAGGAAAAGATCAAAGACCTGAAATATGTGCCGCATCTGCGCGGCCGCGGCCTGCGGCTGGCGAAAGACTTTGCGATCGGCCTGGTCATGCTGCATCCGGAGCGGCGCTTCCTCAACGACCCCTTCAACACCGAGGTCGCGGCCGGCATGAGCAACAAGCTCGCGCAGAACGGTTACGGCCTGCTGATCTTCGGGGCGCAGAATTCGAAGGATCTCGAAAACAAGCTGCCGCGCATTTCGCAGCTGGATGCCCTTGCCGTCTACATCTTCGGCGACACCGCTCAGCGCGACGCTGTCTATACCAAGCTCGCCGCGCTCGGCCTGCCCATGCTCCTCATCGGCGACGAGGCGAACGACAGCCTGGCGGATGCCAGTTTCGTACGCCAGACGAACGAGGAAGGCGCATTTCAGCTGGCCGAGCTTGGGCTTTCGAATGGCGCCCGCAAGATCCTGTTCATGCGCCCGGACCATTTCTGGCCGGCCATGGCGCAACGCGAGCTCGGGGCCCGCAAGGCAGCGGCCGGACGCGCCGATGTCGAAACCATGATCTGCACGGAAATCAACTTCCAGGCCGTCGTGAGCCAGGTGAAGACGCGGCTGTCGGCCAACCCGCCGGATTTCGTCATGGGCGGCAACGACCTGTTCGGCATTGCCGCCACGCAGGCGGCGCTTCAGCTCGGCTTCTCCATCAAGAAGGATCTGATGATCACCGGCTTCAACGGATTCGCCTTCCGCGAATATTCGATGCCGCTCCTGACCTCCATGCGCTCGCCTGCCTATGAAATCGGCGAGGCGGCGGCGGCGGCGCTGTTGAAGCGGATTACCAAGGGAAGTTTCCCAGGCGGCAAAGTGCTGAACGTCGAGTTCCTGCCAGGCGATACCTGCGCCTGACGGCAACCCCCGCAATGGCTGGCCTCGCGGCCGGCATCGATGCACAAGTTGCAAAGCACAGCTTGGATGCGGCGGCCGCCAGCAAAGTGGGCATTCGCCTGGCTGCGTTCCCTCAGACCCCGCCCGGGCAAGGCGGCTTCCATGGCCAGCTCCATGAGGCCGATGGTCGGCCGGCGCGATATATTGTCTGCCGCCCCGGTTCATCCAGCAGCATCCATCAGCAACTTGAGATCGCGGTTACGTGCATTCCCGCACCCAGACTAAACCTGAACGAAATGCCGCTCCGAGACCTCATGGTAGCTGCGCCTGGGCGGGTTATAGCCAAGGGGGCGGACAGGGCTTCTCGTCTCGTCGCCGGAAAGGCATCGCCGGAGGGTGCGCCGGGCGGGGTCGGGTATCGGGACGGCAGCCATCAGCTTCTTCGTATAGGGATGCTGCGGGTTTTCGAACACCTCCCGTCGCGGGCCGATCTCGACGATCTCGCCGAGATACATCACCGCCACCCGGTGGCTGACCCGCTCCACGACGGCCATGTCATGGCTGATGAACAGATAGGCGAGGTTGAAGCTCTGCTGGAGGTCGAGGAGGAGGTTGCACACCTGCGCCTTGACCGACACGTCGAGCGCCGAGACCGCCTCGTCGGCGATGATCACCTTCGGATCGAGTATCAGCGACCGCGCGATCGCGATGCGCTGCCGCTGGCCGCCGGAGAATTCGTGCGGGAAGCGCCGCATCATCTCCGGGCCGAGCCCGACCCGCCGCAGGAGGTCGGCCGCCTTGTCCCGCGCCTGCTGCTTGGTGCCGAGGCCATGCTCGATGAACGGTTCCATCACCGCCGCCCCCACCGTCATGCGTGGATCAAGGCTGGCGAACGGATCTTGGAACACCATCTGGATATTGCGCCGCATCTTGTGCAGCGACCGGCCGTCGAGGCCCATCACATCATGCCCGCTGAGCGAGACCGCCCCGCCCGTCGGCTCGACCAGCCGTATGATCGAGCGCCCCGTCGTCGACTTGCCGCAGCCGGATTCACCGACAAGCGACAGCGTCTCACCGGCTTTCAGGTCGAAGGACACGTTCTCGACCGCATGCACCGCACCGCTCTTGCGACCGAAGAGGCCCGAGCGGATGTCGAAGCGCGTCGTCAGGTTCTTCACCTCCAGAACGGGTCGCTCACCGGCAACGGGCACAGGCCCCTCGCTTTCCGCCTGGCGCGTTTCGCCGGTCACGATGTCGATCACCGGGAAGCGCATGGGCCGGGGCCGTCCCGCCATCGAGCCGAGACGCGGAACCGCCGAGAGCAGCGCCCGCGTATAGGGATGCCTTCCGCGGCTGAAGATATCCCCGGTCGCGCCCGTTTCCACCGCATCGCCGCGGAACATCACGATCGTCCGGTCGGCGACTTCGGCCACCACGCCCATGTCATGTGTGATGAAGAGCACCGCCATGCCCTCCTCTTCCTGCAGCGTCTTGATGAGGTCGAGGATTTGGCCCTGGATCGTCACGTCAAGTGCCGTCGTCGGCTCGTCCGCAATCAGGAGCTTTGGTTTCGAGGCGAGCGCCATGGCGATCATCACGCGCTGGCGCATGCCGCCGGAGAACTGGTGCGGATAGTCGTCGAACCGGCCCTTGGCGTTCGGAATGCGCACCTTTTCCAGAAGCCGCGTCACCTCTGCCCGCGCCTCGCCCCGGGAGAGGGCGCGATGGCAGGTGATCGCTTCAGCGATCTGCTTGCCGATCGGGAAGATCGGGTTGAGCGAGGTCATCGGCTCCTGGAAGATCATCGAGATGTCGTTGCCGCGGACCTTGCGCATCTCCTCCTCGCCGAGCGTCAGCAGGTCGCGCCCGCCGAGCGAAACCTTGCCTTCGATCCGGCTCGAATGTTTCGGAAGCAGCCGCATGATCGACAGGGACGTCACGCTCTTGCCGGATCCGGACTCGCCGACGATCGCCACTGTCTCACGCGGGGCAATCGAGAAGGAGAGGTTGCGGACGACGGGCTTCCACTGGTCGCCCGACCGGAACGCAGTCGTGAGATCGCTGACGGACAGAACCGGCGGCTGGGCGGAAGGTATGTCCATCCTGTTTTCCCTTCTGGAGCGGCCGAAGCCAAATCGCTTCGGCGGTCGGACAATGCGGCAAACCGAACTGCGCTAGGCGGCGGTATGGATCGGATCGACCGGATGCTTGGCCAGCGGAAGCACGTCGATATCGTACATCCAGGGGTTGGCCGGCAGGCTGGTAATGATCTCGTGCAGCTGCGTTGCATCCGCTGCGCGCCACAGACCCCAGTTCTCGAAGCGGCAGGGCACACGCCACATGCGCACCAGGTGCCCCTCCTTGATCAGCTCGGCGGCGTGGGCGCGCTCGTCGCGGATCACCTTCGCCTTCAATTCCGGATCCATGTCGTCAGACCAGCGCAGCTTGATGTTGACCAGAAATTCCATTGCATGTTCCCTCATGATGTGACGTCCAGATCCTTGATGATGGTGTTTGCGGCGTTGTAGCCGGGGATGCCGGTGACATAGCCACCCGGCCAGGTGCCGCCGCCCGAGAGGTAAAGCCCGGAAAGCGGCGTGCGATAATCGTGCGCCTTGCGGTGCGGGCGCGCACCGAAAAGTGCATTCGGCAGCATGTCGCCATGCGTGATGTTCGACTGGACGAGACCCAGCTCGTCCTCGATTTCGACGGGATTGAAGTAGCGAAGCCCGATGAGGCGCCGGCGCAGGTCCGGCATGTAGTTGGCAAGCGCGTCTATGCAGATGTCGGCGAAACGCTCGCCCGCCTCCGGCCAGCTGCCTTCCGCAAGCGCATAGGGTGCATGCCAGGCGTTGACGCTGAGGAGATGGCAGCCCGCCGGCGCCATGTCCGGCGAGGTCACCGATGGAATGAGGCCCCACATGATCGGACGCTCCGCCAGCCTGCCGGCCAATCCGTCCGCAATCGCCCGCTCGATATAGTCGAGCGAGGGCGCGATGCGGAACTGCACCTGCGCCGCCTGCGCCGGGTCGACATCCGCCGGCAGGCCGGCATAGCGGGGCACCCCGTCGAGCGCCAGCACCAGCTTGAAAGCGGAGCCCCGCATCGGCACGGCGGCGATCTCGCGCCTGACGTCGGCGCCCACGGCCTCGTCGTCGAGCATCTTGCCGAAGAGGGGCCTGGGGTTGATCGCCGACAGCACGACCGGTGCCAGGAATTCATCGCCCTTGACAGTGACGACACCCCGGGCCCTACCCGCGGCATGCAGGATCCGCTCGATCGGTGCATCCTTGAGGATGGTCGCGCCATGCGCAAGGCAACAGGCTTCGAGCGCGTCGATGATGGCGCCCATGCCGCCGACCGGAAGGCCGGTGGAGCCGCGAAGCGCTGCACGCCGTGGATCGTCGTCGTCCAGCGCCGCATAGGAGGCGAGCGAGATCGGCCGCATCATCAGGCCCACGGCCGAGCCGGGCGCAGACGGCGGGGTCAGCGTCGCGTTGAGCGCCAGCATGCCGAGCAACGCCTTGGTTTCCTCCGATTTCAGCCGCTCGTCGAGCAGCTGGCGCAGGCTGCCGCACATCACGCGGTCGAAAAGGCCGGCGAGATGGCCTGGCACGTCGCGGGCGGCATGGACCAGATCGGGAGAGGGCGCGAACATCGACGCACCCAGATGCCGTCCGAGTTCCTCCAGATCTGACAGGAGGCCGAAATAGCGCTCCGCCTCGCCCGGCGCATAGGCGTCGAACTGCGCCGCCAGCCGGCCCCTGTCGCGCCAGCCGATGAAGGCGCCGCGCGGAAACGGGTGGACGACGGTCGGGTCGGTGCGAATGAACTTCAGGCCGAAATGCTCCAGCTGCAGCTCGGCGATGAAGCGCGGCTCGAAACTGCCGGGCGAATTGGTGAAGGCGCAGCGGTAGCCCGGCAGGAACTCGAAGGTTCCGCAGGGGCCTCCGAGCGTCGGCCGCGCCTCGATCAGCAGCGGCCGCAGCCCGGCCTTGGCGAGATAGGCGGTCGCAACGAGACCGTTGTGCCCTCCCCCCACGACGATGGCGTCGTATGTGCCAGTCGATATATCGGCAATGTTCGACATGCGATTTCCATTTTGCTTGCGAAAGTGGGGGCGGCCGAACCGCCCGCGTTCATGGCGGGGCTACTGCGGCAGCTGGTCGTTGGAGAAGTAGGCGGTCGCCTCCTTCTTGCCGAGCATCGAGCCGAATTCGGCGAGCGTCTCGTTCATCGCCTCCCAGTCCGCCTCGGCCATCCAGCCGAGCGGCTTGCCCTCGCTGTGCCTGGTGTGGAGCGAGGCCTCGTAGGCCTCGAGCACGCTACGGTGGAACTCGGCCGGCTGGGTGTTGCCGGAGACCTTGAGGAAGATCCCGACGGCTTCGTCCTTGTGGGCGAACGTGTACTCCATGCCCTTCCGCGTCGCGGCGAGGAAGCGCTTCACGATGTCGGGATTCTGCGCCAGGTAATCGTTGTTGACGACGATGCCGAAGCCGAGATTGGTTACGCCCCAATCGGCATATTTCAGGACCGAGACCTCCTTGCCCTGCGCCTTGAGCTGCGGGGCGTAGAAATAATCGTCGCCGCTGATGCAATCGAGCTGGCCGGAGGCAATGCCGGCGAACTTCGCGTCGCCGGGCATGTTGACGAGCGAGATGTCGGTCAGTTCGAGGCCGTTGGCCTTGAGGAAGGCGGGCAGGATCTGGCCGTCGGAACCGGTCGGCGTGGAGCCGATGCGCTTGCCCTTGACATCGGCCGGCGTCTTGATGGACGGGTCGGTGCAGATCAGCGAGATCGGGCCCTGCTGCCACCAGCCGGCGACGGCGGTGATCGGCACGCCCGCGGAGACCGACTGGGCGACGGTGGAAAGGTTGGCATGGCCGATCGGATCGGCATTTTCCCCGACCACCATGGTCGTGGTCTTCGACCCCTGCCCCTGTGCGATCTCCACGTCGAGATCGACCTCGTCGTAAAAACCCTTCTCCTTGGCGAGGATCATCGGCGTCTGTCCGGCCCACCAGCTCCAGTCGAGGCGCAGGCGGATGCTGTCGGCAGCAAGGGCCGTCGTGCTCATCAGGGCAAGGGCGAGGAGCGTGCCGCCCGTCTGCTTGAAATGTCTCATGTCCGGTTCCTTTCCAAGGATGTCAGGCTGCGTCTTCGGCGTCGTCACGGATGACGCCCATGCGTTCGAAATGAATGAGGATCTGGTCGACGATCGCGTTGAATTCCGGCGTGCCGCGCACGGAGAGCCGGCGACGGCGCGGCAAGGCTACGTCGAGCACTGCTTCGACGCGGCCGGGACGCGGCGCCATCACCACGATGCGGTCGGACAGGAACACGGCCTCCTGGATGGAGTGCGTGACGAAGACGACGGTCGGCCGCGAGCGCAGCCAGAGCGACTGGAGGTCGACCATCATCTGGTCGCGGGTGAGCGCATCCAGTGCGCCGAACGGCTCGTCCATCAGCAGCAGCGACGGATCGTGCACGAGGGCGCGGCAGACGCTGACGCGCTGGCTCATGCCGCCCGAAAGCTGGTGCGGATAGGCGTTCTCGAAGCCGGCCAGACCGGCTGCGGCCAGGAGGTCCTTCGCCTTCGCGCGGTATTCGGCATCCGGCAGCCCGCGCGCTTCCGCCTGCAGGAGGATGTTGTCGATGACGCTGCGCCATTCCAGGAGGACCGGCGACTGGAAGACGAAACCGAGGTCCGTTTCCGCCTTGCTGACCGGCCGGCCGCCGATGCGAAGCGTGCCCGAAGTCGGGAAATCGAGACCGGCGATGATGCGCAGCAGCGTGCTCTTGCCGCATCCGCTCGGCCCGACGATGGAGAGAAACTCGCCCGGCTGGATATCGATGGAGGTCGGCACCAGCGCCTCCAGACCGGCGTAGGACCGCGAGACCTTGTCGATGGTGATGGATTTGCCCATGGCGCGCTCCTCAATGTCCGTCGCTGCGCTGCGAGCGATGCCACGGCATCACGCGCGCCTCGACGAATTGCACGATGGCGAAGCTGACGACCCCGATCAGGACCAGAAGGATGAGGGCGGCGAACATCAGCGCCGTCTGCAACTGTCCGCTGGAGAGCAGGATCAGATAGCCGAGGCCGCGATCCGAGCCGACGAACTCGCCGACCACGGCCCCGACCACGGCAAGCGTCACGCAGACCTTCAGGCCGCCGAAGAGGCTCGGCAGCGCATGGGGCAGATAGATCTTGCGGAACATCTGCGCCTGCGAAAGCCCCATCGTCCTGCCGAGGAAGATCATGTCCTGCGGCACGCTCTTCAGCCCCACCACGCCGCTGATGACGACCGGGAAGAAGGCCATCAGCACGCCGACGACGATGTTGGTGTGCAGGCCGAAGCCGAGCCAGACGAGGATGAGGGGCGCCAGCGCGACCTTCGGCACGGCCTGGCTGGTGACGAGCAGCGGATAGACCGCATCCTCGAACCAGCGGAACCGCGCGATCAACACCGCCAGCGGCAGCGCGATGACGATGCTGAGCAGGAAGGCGATCAGAGTCTCGAACGCTGTGATGCCCGAATGATAGATCAGCACGGGGAACTGCGAGATCAGCGTGGAGGCCACGGAACCGGGCGACGGCAGGAGATAGGGCGCCGGCTTTGCGACCGAAACGACGACCTGCCACAGCACGATGATCACGATCAGCGACAGGAGCGGGTAGACCACGCGGGATATCTTCATGGGAAACCCCGTGCCTCCGCTCGCCTGCATTGTCATATCCGTCTGGCTCATCGTGCTCTCCGGGTCGATCCTGATGGGTGATGGCGGGAGGACAGGTGCCTCCCGCCATCACCGCCTTTTCAAGCGGCGTTTGCCGTTCTGGCCGAGGCGGCTGGAACGAAGCCTTCGCGGAAGAGCTTCAGCCAGTTTCCGCCGGCGATCCTGGCGATCTCCTCGCCGGAAAAGCCGCGCTTTTCGAGACCTTCCAGGATGTTCGGGAAATCGACGGGGGACTGGAACCAGGACGGCCACTTGGAAAAGCCCTTGATCGGGATGGCGCTCTCGCGCGCCCAGCGGCCGGCGCGCCACCACTTGATCTGGCTTTCCGGCCAGCCGTCATAGAAGTCCGTGCCGAGGCCGACATGATCGGTACCGACGAGATCGACCGTCCAGGAGACCATGTCGAGGAAGGTGTCGAGCGTGCAGTCCGACCCGTTCTTCATGATCTTCGGATAGTTGCTGAGGCCGATCACGCCGCCGGTTTCGGCGAGACGCTTGATCAGCGCCGTCGACTTGTTGCGCCGGTTCAGTTCGATGTCCGTGCCGACGAATTCCTGCGGATTGGCGTGGGTGACGGCAATCGGGCGTGAAGAATATTCGATCGCGTCGAAGCAGGTGCGCTCCGTGCAATGCGAGACGTCCACCACCATGCCGACGCGGTTCATCTCCGCGATGACGTTGCGGCCGAAGAATTTCGAAACGCCGGCCTCGTCGGGCTCCCAGCATCCCGAGGCGACGCGGTTCTGGACGTTGTAGGTGAGCTGCGCGATGCGCACGCCGAGCTGGTAGAAGATTTCGATCAGCTCGATGTCGTCTTCGAAGGGCGAGGTATCCTGGAAACCGTAGACAACGGCGGTGCGCCCGGAGGCGGCGATGCGCTCGATGTCCTCACCCGTCGTCGCAAGCGCGATCAGGTCGGCGTTCTGCTCGAGAAGGCGGTTCCATTCGCCGATCACGGTCAGCGTTTCGCGCGCATTCTCCCAGATCGACAGCGTGACATGCACGCAGCCGACGCCGCCGCGCTTCCACTCCTCGAAGCGGGCGCGCTCCGGCTTGTTGTATTGCAGGGCGTCGATCAACAGGGGCTTTCTTGCCGATAGTGTCATCGGATTTCCTTTCCGTTCGAATGTCAGTTTGCGAAGGGGTCGGCCGCCGGGCCGTATTCGACGACGATCGCCTTGACCTGAGAGAACTCGTCCATGGCCTCGACGCCGTTCTCGCGGCCGATGCCGGATTGCTTGTAGCCGCCGAAGGGGACACGCAGGTTGATCGCCCGATAGGTATTCACCCAGACGGTCCCGGCCTGCAATTGCCGCGAGACGCGGCGCACGCGGCCGACGTCGCGGGTCCAGAAACCAGCGGCAAGGCCGTATTCCACGCCGTTCGCCATGGAAATCGCCTCCTCTTCCGTCTCGAAGCGCTGCACGGTGACGACGGGCCCGAAGATCTCCTCACGGCAGATCCGCATGTCGCTCGAAACATCGAGAACGATCGTCGGCGCAATCCAGTAGCCATCGATGAATTCCGGTCCGAGATCGGGCTTTGGGCCACCGGAGGCAAGGCGCGCACCCGCCGCCACCGCCTCGTTCACGAAGCCGTTGATGCGCTCGTATTGCCGCCTGTTCGCGACCGGGCCGATATGTGCCTTCGGCGAGGCGGGATGGCCAAGGCGAATGCGGCTCACGGAGGCGATGTAGCGTTCGACGAAGCTGTCGTAGATTTCGGCCTGCACGAGGATGCGCGAACCGGCGACGCAGGTCTGGCCGCTGCCGGAAAAGGCCCCTTGCGTCGCGGCAATCACGGCGCTGTCGACATCGCCATCGGCAAAGACGATATGGGCCGACTTGCCGCCCGCCTCGCAGACGAAACGCTTCATGCCGGCGGCGACCTTCGCGCCCAGGACCTTGGCCGTTGCCGTGCTGCCGGTGAAACTCACCATCTGCACGCCGGGATGGGTCGCGAGCGCCTCGCTGGCCACCGCATCGCCGATCACCACATTGACGATGCCGGCCGGAAAGCCCGCTTCCATCGCCAGTTCCGCAAGCGCGATGCTGGAGCCCGGCGCTTCTGCCGGCGGCTTCAGGATGACCGCGTTGCCCATGGCGAGCGCCGGCGCCAACTTCCAGGAGCCGAGCGAGAGCGCGCCGTTGAACGGCGTGATGGCGACGACGACACCGAGCGGCTCGCGAACGATGCGGGCATCCGCGGTGCGCGAAACGGTGCGGAAGACATCGTCATGGGTGTCGAGGGCGCTCGCATAATAGTCGTACCAGGCGGCGGTCGCCTTCATTTCCGCGGCGGTGGCGGCATGGCTCTTGCCGTTGGCGAGGCTTTCCAGCGCGCCGAGGCGATCGGCATTGGCGGCGATCAGGGCGCCCAGCCGGCGCAGGAGCGATGCGCGCTCATATCCCGTCATCGACGCCCAGGGCGCCGAGGCGAAGGCTTTGGCGGCGCTGGCGACGGCGAGTTCCACGGCTTCGTCGGAAACGAAGGCACTTGCCCAGACCGCACCGGTCGAGGGGTCATGAAGCGGGATCTTCCGGCCGGCCGGCGCGATCGCGGCGCCGCTGACATAGGAGGTGAAAACGTCCTGTTGGGCGGATGTGGGCATTGTCGGGGTCGGGTCCGTTTGCAGCGCGAGGAGAGACATGGCCGGCTCCTTCACAGTTTGATTTTCGGGTTGAAGTACGAGTAGAGGACATCGACGGCGAAGTTGATCAGCACGAAGGCCAGAGCGAGGATCAGGATGCCGCCCTGGATCAGCGGAATGTCGCGGGTCGAAATCGCCTGGTACATGGCAAGGCCGATGCCGGGCCAGGAGAAGATCGTCTCGGTCAGCACGGCGCCGCTGAGCAGGAAGCCCATCTGCATGCCGATCACCGTGATGATCTGCGGCATGGCGTTCGGCAGCGCATGGCGCAGCACCACGCGGGACTCCCGCATGCCCTTCGCCCTCGCCGTGCGGACATAATCGCTGTTGATGACCTCCAGCAGCGAGGAGCGGGTCATGCGGGCGATCGTGGCCAGCGACCAGGCGGCAAGGGTGATCGACGGCAGGATCATGTGGGCTATGAGGCTGAGCATGCCATCGCCGCCGCCGACGCTCTGCATGCCGGCGACCGGCAGGAGGCGCAGATGGAGGCCGAAGATCATGATGAGCACGAGACCGAGCCAGAACGACGGCATGGAATTGAAGAACAGGACGACGACCGAAAGCGACTGGTCGCGCAGCGAACCCGGTTTCAGCGCAGCCCAGGTGCCCGCCGCAACGCCGACGATGGCGGCGAGGATGATGGCGGCGACGGCGAGAAGAGCCGTGTTGCCGAGGCGATCGAGGATGACGGTCGCGACAGGCTGCGCGAAGGTGAAGGACTGCCCGAGATCGCCCTGCAGCAGGTTGCCGACATAGATCAGATACTGGACATAGGCCGGTTCATGCAGCCCCATGCTGAGCCGCAGAGCTTCCTTTGCCTCTTCGGAGGCCGTGGCGCCGAGCAGCATGTCGGCCGGATCGCCGGGAATGATCTTGGCGAGCAGGAAGGTCGCGATCGTGACCCCGATGATCACGGGAACGATCTGGAACGCGCGTCTGAGGGCGAACACGAGCATCGTTTCAGTCCCGCTGCTTGTTGAAACGTGGATCGAGATAGTCGCGGGCACCATCACCAATCAGGTTGAAGGCGACGGCGAGGACGACGATGGCAAGACCCGGAATGGTCGCGACATGGGCGGCGGTCGCCAGCGCGGTGCGGCCGCTCGACAGCATCTGGCCCCATTCGGGAGCGGGCGGCTGCGGGCCGAGGCCGAGAAAGCTGAGGCTCGACGACAGGATGACGTTCCGCCCGGTCTGCAGCGTGCCGTAGACGATGGCCGGCCCGAGGATGTTCGGCAGGATGTGCCGGAGCGCGATGCGCCGGGCACGGAAGCCGAGGGCATGGGACGCCTCGATGAACACCTCTTCCTTGACCTGCAGCACCGCGCCGCGAACGATGCGGCCGAAGGCGGGCACGGTGACGACGACCATCGCGATGATCATCGACGACAGGCCCGGCCCGAGCGCCGCGCTGATGCCGAGCGCCAGCAGGATGCCCGGAAAGGCGAACATGATGTCGAAGAACCGCATGATCACGGTATCGACGAACCCGCCGATGTAACCGGCAATCATCCCGAGCAGGCCGCCGATGCCGAGTGCAATGACCGTCGGGACGATCGCCACCAGCAGCGCATAGCGCGTGCCGTGGATGAGGCGGCTCAGGATATCGCGCCCGAGTTCGTCCGTGCCGAGGAGGTTCCATCCGGAGAACACACCCTTGTAGCGGGCGAGCGGATTGGCTCTCAACGGGTCGAACGGCGATATCCAGTCGGCAAAGACGGCGGCGAAGACGATGACGGCCAGGATGCCAAGTCCAATGGCCAGCGCGGGATTGTCCAGGATGCCGCCAAGGGCTCTTCGCCATCTGCGTGCGGGCCTGACTGTCTGTTCGATCACGGTCGTCATCGTTCTCTTCCGTCGCGGTTCTGCGATCAGGCGGCGTACCAGAGCTTGCCGAGGTTCGGGATCTGGTCCTTCAGGCCGACGGCGCGCAGCGCCCGCCAGAGCGTCGCCTGGTTGCTCGACACGACGGCCGCACCCGTATCCATTTCGAGATAGGGGAGGATCGGGAAGGTGCGGTAGGTGCCGCAGGAAATCAGGATCGCGTCGCACGTGCCGGCGGCCTTGAAAGCCTCTTTGCCCAGCTTGTAGGCGCTGTCGGCGTCATGCACGCTGGCATCGAAGGGATCGGTGATCTGGAGGCCCAGCATGGAGGCGATCTTGAAGCCCTTGGCCTCCATGAAGGCGCCCATCTTCTCGTTGACCTCGTCGGAATAGATCGTCGCGACGGCGATCGAGGTCGCACCCAGCGCCTTCAGCGCATCCATCTGTGCCGCCATCATCGTGATGGCCGGAATGCCGGTCTCGGCCTCGATCTGGGCGCAGACCTCCTCGTCGTGGCCGACGCCGCGCAGGAACGTGCCCGGCGCGCCGCACTGGACGATGAGATCCACCTTGGCGGTTGCCAGCTGGCGCGAGGCCTCCAGCACCTGCGACATCATCACCTTGAGGCCGTCCTCGTCGACCCGCGGCACGATGGTCCGGGCATCGGCGAAGGCGACGCCGACGGGCGCCACCGACCGCCATTCCTCGGCTCCCTCGATCGCCGTCGCCGGCCTCATCTGCCCGATACGCGCGCGCCAACCTAACATCATCTGTGTATTCTCCTCTTTCAAATCCTAATTAAAACAGCAGGTTACTTTACCTGGATGCGGGGGTAGTCGATGAAGACGGACCTTGCCGGCAGGACGCCGCCGACACGGGCGCTCAGCACGCGCGGCAGGCGATCCTGGTAGAGGAAGATCCACGGGCTATCGTCGGCGATGCGTTCGGCCGCCTGCCGATAGAGGTCGAAGCGCCTGGCCTCGTCGCTTTCGCCGCGCGCCTCGGTGAAGAGCCGGTCGGCCTCGGCATTGGTGAACCAGCCGCGATTGACGCCGCGTGGCGGCTGCTGGTCGCCGGCGAACATGCGCTCCAGCCAGTAGGCGCTGTCGGCACCGGTCGTCCAGCCGTTGAACGAGCCCTGGACGTCATCCTTGTAACCGGGACCCTCGGTCGAGACGAGCGTCGCGAATTCCAGGAACTGCGGCTCCAGCGTGATGCCGACCTCGCCGAGATCCTGCTGCAGGAGAGCGATGACTTCGGAGGCCTGGCCGAAACCGGGGCCGCTGTTCGGCGCCATCAGCTTGATGGTGACGCCGGTCGAGAAACCGGCCTCGGCCAGCAGCGCCTTCGCCTTCGCCGGATCGTAGGCATAGGTCGATCCGGTCGTGCCCGGCAGCTCGTTGCCCGAGGGCACCGGGCCGCCGAGCGGCGTGACCTGCCCGTTGAGCAGGGCCGCCAGATTGTCGCGGTTGACGGCGTAGTTCAGCGCCTGGCGAAACAGCTTGTTCTCCGTGTACTGCGCCTTGGTGTTGAACCGCACGAAATACTGGTTCGCCGGCTCGGGATACTGGACCTGCAGGCTGGGATCGACGGACAGCTGGGCGATCTGCTGCGAGCTTGCGCTCGGGATGATGTCGACCTGGCCGGTCTGCATGGCGATCGCCATGGCGGTCGGGTCGGTCACGGGCCGGAAGATGAGGGTATCGACGGCGGCCGCGCCGCCCCAATAGGCGTCGTTCCGCTTCAGGTCGAGTTGCTGCCCCTGCTGAAAGACCTCCAGCCGGAAGGGGCCGGTTCCGACGGGGTTCAACCCCATCGCATCCCCCTTGTGGGCGGCCATCGCCGTCGGGCTGATGATGCCGGAGCGCCGGTCGCTGAGAAGGCGCAGCAGACCCGAAAACGGCTCCTTCACCTTGATCTCGAAGGTCTGCGCATCGATCGCCGCCGTACCGGCGATCCAGCGGGTCAGGAAGGTCATGTTGCCGGCGGCGCGCTCGTCATAGAGCGGCGAGGCCTTGTCCATGATCCTGGCGAAATTCGCCTGAACGGCTTTCGCGTTGAAATCCGTGTCGTCATGGAACTTGACGCCGGAGCGCAGCGTGAAGCGGTAGACGAGGCCGTCATCGCTCACCGTCCAGCTTTCGGCGAGGCCGCCCTTCAGCGCCGGCGCCGTGTCGGTCACGACCGAAAGATCCTCGCGGACGAGCGGATCGTAGATCGCGTCGATCACCCGAAGACCCGGCGTGCCGGTCATGCGGTGCGGATCCAGCGGCGGTATGGCGCCTTCCGAACCGATGACGACAGTCTGCGCCAGCGCGGAAACCGGCGCCACGAGGGCGGAACTGGCGACAAGGCAAGCGAGGGCCGTCGCCAGGCGGCGTTTCGTCAACATATTCAACATCCTGTTCCCCTTGTTGGTTGGGTTTCTTCCGCGCCGAGGATGAGTGGCTGCGACCCGTGGCCATCATTAAAGGTGCCAGGGTTCAATAAATCAAATTGAAAAACTTTCCGGATTGATCACAATGATCTATAAATAAACGTCTGGAGATACTCGATGGCCGGCCCACAACCACAGGCTCTGCCCTCCCCGTCCTACACCGCGACCATCCGCCACCTGCGGGCGTTCCTCAGCGTCGCGAAACATCGTAGTTTCACGCGCGCGGCCACGGAGCTGCATCTGTCGCAGCCTTCGCTGACCATGACGATCCAGCAGCTGGAGGACATCGTCGGGGGAACGCTGTTCGACCGGACGACGCGCAACGTGATCCTGACGCAGGAGGGAACGGATCTCTTCCCGGTCGCCGAACGCGTCGTTGACGATTTCGACCTGGCGATCCGCAACATCCGGCTGACGGCCTCGAGCCGCAACAGCTGCATCCGCGTCGGCGTCGTCAGCTCGATCGCGACCAAGATCATGCCCCGCATCCTGGAAGGCTTCCTCGCCTCCCGGCCGGGCCTACGCGTCCAGCTGCGCGAGGGAAACTCGAACGACGTGCGCCGGCTCGTGCGGCGCAACGAGGTGGACATCGGCTTTGCCAGCATGGACGGTCCCGATGCCGAGCTCGTGTTCAAGCCGCTGTTCAGGGACCAGCTCGGCCTTTTCCTTCGCCACACGCATCCCCTGCACGCGGCCGCGAAGGATGGCGTGCTGCGCTGGGCCGACCTTGCCAACCACAATTTCGTCGGCCTGACGCTGGACACGGCGACCGGCCCGATCCTCTCGCAGATGGAGCACCTTCCCGAATCCATCCGCGTGCCGAAATACGAGGTGTCGACCTATCCGACGCTCTGGGCACTCATCGAAAACGGCCTCGGCATCACCACCGCGCCGGCGCTGGCGGCGGAGTTCCTTCCAGACAACCGCATCGCCTTCCTCGGGCTCACCGATCCGGTCGCGTGGCGCAGCGTTTATATTGTCAGCCGGCTCGGGCGCGCCTTCCCTCCGATGGTAACTGCCCTCGTGAAAACGGTCGAGGCGGAACTTGCCGCGATTTCCAACGGCCATTCGAGGATCACGACGTCCGGAATACCGGTTTCCGAAGAATGGTAACCGCAGCTATGAAAAACGCTCCGGCCTGAAAGTCGCGAGCATCGGATGCTCGGCACCCGTCGCAACCTCGCAGGCGAGCAGTTCACCGACGATGAGGCCGAGCGTTGCGCCGCTATGGCTGAAGGCAACATAATAGCCGGGAATGGCCTTGAGCGCGCCGATCACCGGCTCGCCATCGCCGGGGATCGGCTTGCCGCCAACGCCGATGGAGGCGACTTCGAGCTTTGGGTTGCCGTCCATCACCTTCGCGGCCTCGGCAAGCAGGGCGTCCACCACGGCTTCGTCAATGTCATACCCGCCGTCAGGACGCAGCCTGAGGCCTTCGTCCGCCGCCCAGTCGGCATCCAGCGAGAAAGTGCCGCCCGGCGCCGGGCGCACGGCGACGCGTGGCGTGTTGAGGACGGCGCGCAGCGGATGGGCGAGCGGCTTCGTCTGCACGAGGAGAGCGGTCGGGGTATCGTCGCCAATCAGCTGGCCACTTTCCGCCGCCATTCGCGGCACGGCGGGCCCTGTTGCGAGCACGACGGCATCGGCCTTGAAGCGACCGCCTGTCGCCGTCTCCGCCCCGACGGCGCGGCCGCCTTCGACCGTCACCCGCGCAGCCCCCTGATCCGTCACCAGCATGCCGCCAAGCATCGAAAACTCCTCGAGAAGCACGCCGATCAGCGCCGGCAGATCGACCCAGCCTTCGCCGGGATTGAAGATCGCACCCTGGGGCGTGATCGCGCGCGCATCAACGCCCGGTGCGACGCGGGCGACCTCGCCGGCGGCAAGCCGCTGCGCGTCATAGGCCAGCGATACTTCGTGGCGATAGGCCGCGTCGATCTCGTTGCGCTCGTCGTCGGCATCCCAGGTCAGGCCACCGTCGAAACGAAGCCAGTCCGTATCGGGGCGCTGCGCGAAAAGGGTGCGGTAGCGGTCGATGCCAGCCATGCGCAGGCGGTGATAGGGCTCCGAGCGCATGCGCGCCGAGTTCAGCCAGGAGAGCGAGCGGCCGGAGGCGCCATTGGCCGGCGGACCATCGTTGAGGATCGTCACGCGGATGCCGCGGCGGGCGAGCTGGACGCCGGTGGAAACGCCGAAGATGCCGGCGCCGATGATGACTGCCGAGGAGATGGTGTTGTCTGTCATGGAGGTGTCTTTCAATCGGTTGGTCATGCAGATGGAGGGAGCGGTTCAGGGCGCTTCCCAGCGGCCGTGGGCGGCGGAGCGGAACAGTGCGTCGATGGCCCTCATGTTGGCGATCGCATCGTCCAGCCCCGTTTCGAGCGGCTTGCCGGAGAGAACGGCTTCGGCGAAAGCGTCGGCCTGCTCGCGGTACTGGTCGACCGGCCCGATGGCGATCTCCTCGCGCCCGCCGCCGGCAAGGTCGCGCCCATCGTCGAGGACGAGCACAGTCGGCTCGTCGGCTGGTGCATTAAAGGGGACGGGGATGTCCAGGCGTCCGCGCGTTCCGAGCACCGTCACCTTCTGCGTGAGGGCAAGCTGCGTGGAGCAGGTGAAGGCGAGCTGCCTCCCCCCGGGAAACGCCAGCAGCCCGCTCGTCAGCCGGTCCGTGCCGAAGACCGGATCGCGCTCCATGAGTGCGATCGCCCGCAACGGTTCGGCATCGAACAGGAAACGGGCCGTGTTGATGGCGTAGCATCCGACATCGAACAGGCCGCCCCCGCCGATATCCGCCTGGTTGCGCACATTCTGCGGGTCGTCGAGATAGTAGGAGAAGATCGTCTGAATGGCTCTGACCTCGCCGAGTCGCCCCTCGGCGATCAGCGCGCGCGCCTTTTTCCATTGCGGGTGATGGCGCACCATGAATGCCTCGGCGACGGGCAGGCCGACGGCTTCCTGCACGGCCGCGAGCTTCATTGCCTGCGCAGCATCGAGCGCTATGGGCTTTTCGCACAGCACCGGCTTGCCCTGCTCCAGCGCCCTGATCGTCATGGGCACATGCAGGTGATTGGGCAGCGGATTGTAGATCGCGTCGATGTCCGGATCGGCCAGCATGGCCTCATAGTCGCCGTAGGCCTTGGCGATGCCGAAGCGCGCCGCCATCGCCTTCGCCCTGTCCGGATCGCGCGAGGCGATCGCCTCGACCCGCCCCAGGCGGCTCGACTGAATGGCGGGAATGACCGCCTTGGCGGCAATGCCCGCGCAGCCGAGGATGCCCCATCGTATCGTTCGTGTCATCGTGTCTCCTCGTTCAAAGGACTTCCGCGAGGAAGCGCCGCAGGCGTGGGCTCTCAGGGTTGTCGAAGATCGCCTCGGGCGTGCCTGCCTCCACCACGCGCCCCTCATCCATGAAGACGACCTGGTCGGCAACGCGGCGGGCAAAGCCCATCTCGTGCGTGACGACGACCATGGTCATGCCGCGCTTGCCGAGGTCGGCCATCAGGTTGAGCACGCCCTTGACCAGTTCCGGATCGAGTGCGCTCGTCACCTCGTCGAAGAGTATGACCTCCGGCTCCATGGCGAGCGCGCGGGCGATGGCGACGCGCTGCTGCTGGCCGCCGGAAAGCCCGCCGGGGCGATGATGCTGGCGGCCCGCAAGGCCGACATCGGCAAGCCGCGCCTTGGCGATCCGCTCCGCCTCCGCCTTCGGCAGACCCTTGATCTTCGTCAGCGACAGCATGACGTTTTCCAGCGCCGTGTGATCCGGGAAGAGGTTGAAGTGCTGGAAGACCATGCCGACACGCCGGCGGAGCCGCTCTGGCTTCATGGCGAGGATGCTGTCGCCGTCGAGAAGGACATCGCCGCTCTTCGGCTCGACCAGCCGGTTCAGGCAGCGCAGCAGGGTGGACTTGCCGGAGCCGGACGGGCCGATAACGCAGGTGACGCTGCCCGGCTTGACCGAAAGGTCCACGCCCTTCAGCACGTCGAGCTCGCCATAGGCCATGCCGAGGTTGCGCACGTCGAGACTGCCGCCCTTGAAAGACGCTTCGGAAGCGCGGCCGGCGCCATCGAGTTCGCTGACCTCCTCAAGCCCGCTGGTGACGGCTGCCGGGCGCTGCTTGCCGAGCCGCAGGCGGTTGTCGATCGCGTTGACGACGTGGGTAAGCGGCACGGTCACGACGAGATAGAAGACGCCGGCAAGAAGGAGCGGCGAAAGATTGCCGGTCACCACCGCCTGGTCCTGGCCGACGCGAAAGATCTCGCGCTCGGAAGCGAGCAAGCCGAGGAAATAGACGAGACTCGAATCCTTCACGTTGCCGATGAACTGGTTGACAAGGGCCGGCAGCACGCGCCGCACGCCCTGCGGCACGACGATGAGCCGCATGCCTTGCCCGTAGCTCATCGACAGCGCCCGGCAGGCCTCCATCTGGCCCCGGTCGACGCTCTGGATCCCCGAGCGAAAGATCTCGCCGATATAGGCGCCGGCGATCAGGCTGAGCGCCAGGATGCCAAGCGGATAGGGCGACGGGCCGAACAGCTCGCGGCCGATGCGCGCAAAACCCTGCCCGATCAACAGGATGGTGACGATAGCCGGCAGGCCGCGAAAGACATCCGTGTAGATTCGGGCGGGGATGCGCAGCCACGGCGAGCGGGAAATGCCCATGATGGCGAGCACCATGCCGATGATGATGCCGAGCACCGTCGAGGCCGCAGCAAGGATCAGCGTATTCTTGAGACCGACCGTGATCATGGTCGGCAGCACTTCGGCCATCGCGTTCCAGTCGAGGAAGCTGCGGCGCAGGTTTTCAAGCCAGTTCATCAACAAGGCCCTTCAGGGAAAGGCCACCCCGGCGCAGCCGGGGCGGCAGCCGGCGTCAGGTCTTGGGGAGGTATTCGGCCGGCATCGGCGTGCCGGGGAACCACTTCTCGTGGATCTTCTTCCAGGTGCCGTCCTGCATGGCGTCATGCAGCGCCTTGTTCAGCGCCTCGCGCAGCTTGTCGTTGCCCTTGCGCACGACGAAGCCGGCCGGTGCGTCGAAGCTCGGGATGTTGACCGCGATCGTCAGCTCGGGATAGCGGCCCGAATAGTCCTTCGCCGCCTCGTAATCGAGGAAATGCGCGTCCACGGTGCCGTTGTTGAGCGCGGCGACGGCCGAGTTGTTGTCGGGGAACTTGACGAGATCGGCGCCCGCGAAATTCTTCTCGGCGTAGATCTCCTGCAGCGTGCCCTGCACGACGCCGAGACGCTTGCCCTGCAGGCTGGCGGCGTCCTTGATCGCGGCGTCCGGCGTCAGGATCGATAGATAGCCTGCGAGATATCCGTCGGTGAAATCGACCGTCTCCTTGCGCTTGTCCGTCGTGCCGATCGCGGCCGCCGCGACGTCGAAGCGGCTGTTGGCGACCGACGGCATCAGCGCGGCGAATTCCTGGCCGGTGAAGATCACCTGTTCCTTCTTGAAGCCGATACGCTCGGCGACGTTGAGGAAGAGCTCTATGTCGAAGCCGGTGAAGTTGCCGTCGGAGGTGGTGAAGGCATAGGGCTTGGCATCGCCCATCGTGCCGACGCTGATGACGGCAGGGTCGATCAGGCCAAGCGGATTGTCGTCGGCGGCGGCCGGCGTCGCGGCGCCTGCCAGGACGCCGAGGGCGAGCGCGACAGCGGCGGCGCGCATTCGGGAAAGGGGGGAAGTGATGGCTTTGGAAAGTCGCATTGGTCTCGTCTCCTCTGGTGGTGGTGTCTGCAATGACTTCAAGGCGCACGGGTCCCACCGGGCAGCGGCGACCCGCTGTCCGGCCCATGCCATCTGCATGCCGGGATTCTGCTCTTCTCATTTTGAGACCGGTCTCATAATAAAAGAGACCGGTCTCTTTGACGTTTCGCAATTGTTATCTTCGCATTTGCCAGTCGTCAATATCTCTTGTAAGGCTAGCGCCCATGGACCAGAGCCCGCCCCGTTCCCCCTCCGTCACGGTTGCCGACGTCGCGCGCAAGGCGGGCGTCTCGAAGGCCACCGCCGCGCGCGTTCTGGGTGGCTACGGCACCGTGAGCGACCGGGTACGCGATGCCGTGACCGCCGCCGCGCGCGCCCTTGACTACCAGCCGAACGAACTTGCCCGCAGCATGACGACGGGCCGCTCCGGCACGATCGGCGTCGTGGTGGGCGATATCGAGAACCCGTTCTTCAGCCTCGCCATGCGGGGGATCACCGATATCGCCCGGCAGGCCGGCTTCACCGTCGTCCTCATCAATTCCGGCGAGGACGCCGAGGCGGAGAAGGCCGCGATCCGCACCCTGCTTGCCAAGCGGGTGGACGGCCTGATCGTCTCGCCGGCCAAGGAGAGCGATGTCGGCCATCTCAGGGAAGCCGCCCGCGCCGGCCGGCCGCTCGTCCTGCTTGACCGTGGCAGCGAAATGCTCGACGTCGACATGGTGATCGCCGACGACCGGCATGCCGCCGAGGGCATCACGCGCCGGCTCATCGCGCTCGGCCACCGCCGCATCGCCTACCTGACAGCCTGCGACACGCCGGACCACCGCTTCCGCACGCCGTCCGACATCAATACCGGCTCGGTGCGGCGGCGCATCGAGGGCTTTCTCGGCGTCTGTCGTGAGGCGGGCCTTGAAGGAATGGAAGACCGGGTGCATGTGGGCGCCGTCACGCCGGAGCATACGCATCGCATCGTCACGGGGATGCTCCAGTCCTCTCAGCGCCCGACGGCGATCATCGCGTCGGACAGCGTGATCGGGCTCGAAGTGTTCAAGGTGTGCCGCGCGCTCGGCCTCAGCATACCGGACGACCTGTCGCTGGTGTCGTTCCACGATGCGGACTGGACGTCCGTCACGACGCCGCCCGTCACGGTGGTACGCCAGCCCGTCTACCGCCTCGGCGAGACGGCGGCGAAGCTGCTGGTCGAGCGCCTGAACGGCAACCACGCGGAGGCGAGCCGCGTCGTCCTGCAGACGGAAGTCATCGAGCGCGCCTCCGTTGCCGAAGCGCCCGTCTAGAGTATCCGTTTTGGTCAAGGAAATGATTTTGTCCATTTCCGACGGTCCTTGAGCAGGGCGTTTGCCAGCACGATGAGCTTTCGCATGATGGCTGTTATTGCGAGCTTCGAGGCTTTGCCGCCCGCTTTGAGCTGGTGGTACTTTGCCCTGAGTTCCGGATTGAAGCGCATGGCGACGAGGGCCGGCATGTAGAGCGCCTGGCGGACGTTGGCGCGGCCGCCGCGGATGAAGGCGCGTGCGGCCCGGTTGCCGGACTGGCGTGCGACGGGGGCGAGGCCGGCGAGAGAGGCGGCCGCGCCGTTTTCGAGCATTCCGAGCTCGGGCATGTCGATGATCAGGGCGAAGGCGGTTATGGTCGAGACGCCCGGGATCGAGACGAGGATGTCGAAGCGGCCGGCGAGGTCCGGATCGGCCTTGACGATCGCCATGATCTCGCTCTCGATGGCGGCGATCTGGCGTCCGATCTGCCTGAGCTGCTCCGCGTTGTGACGCTTGAGGATGGCAAGGGTCAGCGTCTTGGCCCTGTTCCTGGCGGCCGTGCGGTTCTTCACCAGCGCCTCGCGGGCCATGTGCAGGTCCTTGAGATCGTTGAGGACCGGACGACGCACCGGCCGCGCGTCGAGGTCGAGTACAGCACCCATGCGCGCCAGCATGGCAGCGTCGAGCCGGTCGGTCTTGGCGAGCTTTCCCGTGGCTTCGGCGAACCGCCTTGCCTGGCGTGGGTTGACCTTGACCAGCGCACAGCCCACATCCGCCAGCCTTCTCTCGAAGGCCCGGTGATAGGGACCGGTCGGCTCGTAGACGATGTGCGCGTCGGGCTGGCTCAGCCAGTCCAGGAAGGCCCGATGGCCGGCGGTGTCGTTGGCAAAACGCCGGCTTTTGCCGTCGCTCGTCCTGTAGGCGTCGAGATGGTCTTTCGAGATGTCGACCCCGATGGTATCCTTTGTCATCTTTCGCTTGTCCTGTGCTTGTCGTCCGCAGCCGAGCTGCGGGTATCCGTTCAGGCCTCAAGAGAAAGACGAGGGCGATCAAACTCTAGCTCGACCCGTCAAACGGTCTGCATTTCAACGATCCGACCCTCGCCGCTGAGGGAGGGCGGCTACCCTCTCACAGCGGACCCTTCTTCGCCCATTCGGCAGCGAAAGTCATAAGACAAGCATTTCCGGTACCGCATTATCCGACGCCGAAGCGACTTCGCTTCGGCCGGAAATGCTCCAGGCATTCCGCGCGGGCCAAGAACGCCCGCCAAGCCACAGGACACGCAGCACGGCGGCCTGGGCAATGGCCGCAGCAGCGGATTCCTGTCTCTTCGGCGCCGTGGCGGCGGGCTTCCGTTCCTCCCCTTCGCTTCTCAAGCCGGACCAAGGGCCTTGCGCATGGCCTCGACGCATTGCCTTAGCGGCGGGGTGGGATCGACATTGTATTTCCAGTTGGTCAGCTCGACCGTCAGCGAGCCTTCGTAATTCTGGCTGCGGAGATAGGCGACAAGCGTGTCGAGATCGACGATGCCCTCGCCCCACGCCAGATGGCTGCCGCCGGCATCCGCGTCGGTGAAATGCACATGCGCGACGCGGCCTGCAAGGTGGGTGAAATAGTCCTCGGGCCTCTCGTGCGTCATCACGGCGCCCGCGACATCGTAGACCGCATGGAGCACGGGACTTGCGAGCATGTCCATCAGTGCGCGGATCTCCTTTGCCGAGCGAACGATGTTGGCGAAGGAATCCGGCAGCGCCTCCATCCAGAGGTCAAGGCCGAGTTTCTGCGCACGATCGCACAGGATGCCCATGGAATCGACGCAGCGCTCCAGCGCTTCTGCGGCCGGTTCGTCGCGATAGCCGCCGCCGGCCGTCACCAGCAGGGCGGGCGCGCCGCATTCGACGGCGAATTCCATCGATTCCAGGAAATAGCGCACCGAACGGTCGCGCAGCTCCGGCTCCCTCGCCGAGATGTTGATGGGATAGATGCACTGTTCCGGCGTGAACGCGACGATGTCGAGGCCCATTCCCCGCACGGTCCGCCCCAGCGCCCGTGCATCGGCCAGCGTCTTGTCACCGATATAGAAATGCGGAGCGGCCGCCCACAGCTCGATGCGCGAGACCCCGGCCTCGCGCACATCGGCCAGAAACCGGTCCAGCGTATGCCGCACATAGTGGAAGTTCATTACGCTGATATTGCGTTCGTCGAGTGCCATCGCATGTCCTCCGCCGGTGGTCGCCGAAGCGACGATTTCATTTATTTTATGAGAACGTTCTCATTTCAGCGTGCCAAATCGTGAGATGGCCAACGAAGGCCGAATTCGGTGACGGTTTCGTCGATGAAGCAGGCGATCTGGGCCGCCGTCTCCTCCGGCGTCCAGCCGAGATGCGGGGCGGCGAACCTTGCGGCGGCCTCCGCATGGCGCAGGCCGAGATCCGGCTCCCACCCGACGGAAAGACGGCGGCGCAGGATATCCGACAGCGTGCGGGCCTGCTCGTTCAGCACCGCATGGGCGACGGAGGCTTGCGTGACGCGGTCCATGTCCTCGACGGGCGGCGAGGCCGTGTCGAGCGGCCGCGGCGGGCCGGACGGCTTCAGCCGGCGGGCGACCGCACGCCTCAGCCGCCGCCCCGCGTCGCGATGGGTCATCAGCAGCCCGCCGGTGAAGGTGAAAAGGTTCGGCAGGCCCTCATCGGTCAGGTCGTGCTCGCGGACGGCGGGCGCAGGCCCCTTGCCGTCCCGGGCGAGGCTGCGCGGGCGCACGCCCGCCCAGGAATAGAGCACGTCCTCGCGCCGCAGCCCGAAACCGGGAAACAATCGCCCCAGCTGGTCGAGGATGGCGGCGATCTCCGCCTCGCTCGCCCGGAAGCCTTCGGGCCGGCCGTCCGAGGCGGAATCCCACGGGCCGGCATAGTGAAGGGCGCCCCACGGGATCAGGTAGAAGGGCGCGCCCGCCGCGGTGACGGTCTCGAAGCCGATGCCACGAAGACTTTCCGGCAGGCGCACGACGATGTTCGTACCCTTCTCGCCGCTGTTCCTGCGGATATGCGGCGCGCCGGCAAGCGCGGTGATCTCGTCCACCCAGACGCCCGCGCAGTTGACCACCGCAC
The DNA here is from genome assembly GCF_963942435.1 of Shinella sp. WSD5-1. Lineage (GTDB taxonomy): Bacteria > Pseudomonadota > Alphaproteobacteria > Rhizobiales > Rhizobiaceae > Shinella > Shinella yambaruensis. Next base: position 1,437,810 of record NZ_OZ012596.1, on the reverse strand, counting down.
GCGCCAGCACATCGCGCGATACCCCCGCCGCTGTCAGCGTGACCCGCCACAGGTCGCCATCACGCGCAAGCGCCGTCACCGCGGTGTGGTTCAGCGCCTCCATGCCGATCGCCCGCGCCTTCATGACCGTGTCGACCACGATGCGCTCCGGCCAGCAATACTGATATTCCGTGAAGGTCATCGCGCCGTGAATGCCGTCGAGCCCCGCCATACCTTGCAGCGCCGGATGCGCCCGCGCCTCCCCGGCGGAAAAGATCTGCAGGTCCAGCGGGACACGACCGCCGTCGCTCGTCGCCATCAGGCGGAAGGCGAGCCGCGCCTTCCAGCGGGGAATGGCGTTTTCCCGCGTCAGCGGAACGACGAAGGTGACGGGTTTCACCCGCTCGGGCGCGGTCCGCACGAATTCCGCCCGCCCCCGCATCGCCCGGCGCATGAGGCTGAAACATTCGATTGCGCTGCGCGGGCGGGCGAGAAAAGACGCGATCGATCCGCTGGCAGCGGACAGATAACCGAGCCCGCAATGCTGAAGGCGCGAGGTCCTGCTGGAGGTGCCGGATCCATAATCGTCACGCTCGACGAGCAGCGTGCCATAGCCCGCCGCCGCCAGATGCTGCCCTGCCGCCGCGGCGATGATGCCGCCGCCGACAACCACGGTGTCGTAAGTCTGGGTCACGGTCCATCCCCGCCCTGCCGCCCATGAGGCGATGCGCTCAACGTTTGATGTGAGAACGTTCGCAAAATTCTGGCGACGGTGTCAAGTCCGCTTGACGCGAGCGGAAAGATTATAATACGTATTATAACGTCATATCAGAAAGGTCCATTCATGCCCTTCCCCTCCGCCTTCGACGCCGGCGTCGTCGCCGCGCTCTCCGCCCTCGATGCGAAATCGGTGAAGCATGTATTCTTCATCGCCTGCGGCGGCTCGCTGTCGATCATGCATCCGGCCAAGTTCCTCCTCGACCAGCACTCGCCGCTGCCGTCGGATGTCTACAACGCCGCCGAGTTCGTCGCCCGCGCGCCGCGGTCGCTGGACGATAAATCGCTGGTCGTCCTTTGCTCGATGACGGGCACCACGAAGGAAACCACTGCCGCGGCCGAATTCGCCCGCTCCAGGGGCGCGACGACCATCGGCCTGACGGTCGAGCCCGCCTCCCCGCTCGGCAAGGCGGTCGACCATGTCGTCGGCTTCGAGGCGCCCTATACGACCGGCGTGCCGATCGATGCGAAGAACAGCAACTATTCGCGGATCTACCAGATCGTCATGGGTCTCGTTGCCCTCACCGGCGGCGAGAACCTGACCGAGGCGCTGATCGAAAGCCTTTTCGCCCTCCAGCCGGCCATCGACCGCGCGCAGGCCGCCTTCGCGCCGATGTTCGAGGACTATGCGCCGCGCTTCGCCAAGGAAGATGTGGTCTATACGGTCGCGAGCGGCGCGAGCTACGGCGCGGCCTATTCCTTCGCCATCTGCGTGCTCATGGAGATGCAGTGGATCAACAGCCAGGCGATCCATGCCAACGAGTTCTTCCACGGCCCCTTCGAGGTGCTCGACAAGGACCGCGCCTTCATCCTCATGAAGGGCCTCGACAGCACGCGGCCGCTGGAGGAGCGCGCCGACGCATTCCTGCACCGGTTCGGCGCGGCGGAGAACATCCTCGTTCTCGATGCCGAAAAGCTCGACCTCTCCGGCATCGCCCCCCAGTTCCGCGGCAATGTCGTGCCGCTGATCTTCTTCGACACGCTCTGGCGTTTCGCCTATAAGATCGCCGACCTGCGCAAGCACGAGATGCTCGAGGCACGGCGCTACATGAAGAAGATCGCCTACTGACCGGGCCTGGAAGGGCGGATGGACGACCAAGCAAATCTCTTGCCGCTCTATGAACAGGTCCGGCGCTCGATCCTGGCCGGCATCGAGTCCGGCCAGTTCGCCGAAGGCAGCTTCCTGCCCGCCGAACCGGAGCTGATGGCACTCTACGGTGTCAGCCGGATCACGCTGCGGCGCGCGATCGGCGAGCTTTGCGCCGATGGCCGCCTGCAAAGGCAACAGGGGCGCGGCACCGTGATCATGCCGGGCAAGGTGCGCCAGACGCTCGTCTCGCTGTCGGGCTTCTCCGAAACCATGGATGGTCTCGGCAGAAAGGCCGGCCATCGCATCCTCGCCCGCGACGACAATCCCGACGCGCCGGCCATCCGCGAGCGCCTCAAGGCCGGGGCGCTGATCCGCTTCGACCGGCTGCTGGAGGACGACGGCCGGCCGATGACGCTCGAAACGCTCTGGTTCGACGGCTCACGTTTTCCCGAGGTGATCGCGCCGGTCGCCGCTGGCGGCTCCTTCTTCGCCGCGCTGCGCGACAGGGCGGGCATCGTGCCGGCCCATGCGGAGCGGCAGATCGATGTCGGCCTCGCCTCGGCCGCCGAGCGCACCATCCTGGCCGTGACCGCCGCCCAGCCGGTCTACCGGATCGAGAAGATCGTCACCGACGCCGAAGGGCGCCCGCTCGCCCTGTCGCAGCTCGTCACCCCAAGCCATCTGGTCACCTACACGATCAAGACCTGAAAGGTTCGCCATGCACGTTTTCGATGCGCCCGCCGTTCACGCGGCGCTCCCGTGGACTTTTCTGATCGAGGCCTTGCGCAAGGCGCATCTCGGGCCGATGCCCGCCTCCGACGTCGTGGTGCAGTCCGATCCCATGGGCGGCGAAGCGCAGTTCGTCACCCTGCCCGGCTGGGCGCCCGGCGGCCCGATCGTCGTGAAGATGGTCGGCGTCTTTCCGCAGAACGCGGCCCTCCAGCCGCCGCAACCCGCCGTCCAGGGGCTGGTGGCGCTGTTCGACGGCACGACCGGCGGGCCGCTCCTTGCGGCGGACGGCGCGGCGATGACGGCGCGCAAGACCGCCGCCGATTCCGCCCTCGGCGCGGCCATCCTCGCGCGGGAAGACGTGGAGGACCTGCTGATCGTCGGGGCCGGCGCGCTCGCCCCGCATTTCGCCGAGGCGCATCTGGCGGCGCGGCCCTCGCTGCGCCGGGTCACGATCTGGAACCGCACTGCGCCCCGGGCCGCGGCGGTGGCCGCGCACCTTCGCGAAAAGGGCATCGACGCCACGGTCAGCGAAGACCTCGACGGCTCGGTCGCCCGCGCCGACGTGGTGTCCTGCGTCACCATGTCGGACAGGGCGCTGGTCAAGGGCGCGCGCCTGCGGCCGGGCGCCCATCTCGATCTCGTCGGCGCCTATCTGCCCACCCTTCGCGAAGCCGACGACGCGGCGCTCACCCGCGGCACGATCTTCGTCGACAGCCGCAACAACATGGCGGGCGGCGGAGATCTCTCGCAGGCTGTCGCATCCGGCGCGATCACCTGGGATGCCGTGAAGGCCGACCTCTTCGAGCTCGTCCAGGGCAAAAGGGAAGGCCGCACCGGCGCCGATCAGATCACCGTGTTCAAGAACAACGGCGGCGCGCATCTCGACCTCTTCACCGCCGCCGCACTGTCGCAGACGCTCGGCTAAAGCAATACCAGCAAAAGGGCGAAGCGGTTTTGCGTCCGGAAATGCCCTGACGCATCACGCGTCGGCCAGAACACGCGCCAGGAAGGCCCGCGTACGATCATGTTGCGGGCGCGTCAGCACGTCGACCGGCCGCCCCTGCTCCACGATCACCCCGCCATCCATGAAGATCAGGTGGTCGGCGACATCGCGCGCAAAGCCCATTTCGTGCGTGACGACGACCATGGTCATGCCATCGTCGGCAAGCTTGCGCATCACGGCGAGGACCTCGCCGACGAGTTCCGGGTCGAGGGCCGAGGTCGGCTCGTCGAACAGCATGACGTCGGGCTTCATCGCCAGCGAGCGGGCGATGGCCGCACGCTGCTGCTGGCCGCCGGAAAGCTGCGCCGGATAATAGTGCGCCCGCTCCTTCATGCCGACGCGCTCCAGAAGCACCATCGCCTCCTCGACCGCCGTGGCGCGCGGCACGCGCTTGACGAGGATCGGCGCCTCGATGACATTTTCAAGCGCGGTCTTGTGCGGGAAGAGATGGAAACCCTGGAACACCATGCCCATGCGCTGGCGCTGGCGGGAGAGCTCGTTGAAGCTCATCTCGTAGAGCTTGTCGCCCTTCCAGCGCACGCCGACGGGTTCGCCATGCAGGAAGATCGCGCCGCCGGTGGGCTTTTCGAGATAGTTGAGGCAGCGCAGGAACGTGCTCTTGCCAGAGCCCGAGGGGCCGACGATGCAGGTCACGTCGCCGCGCATCACCGCGACATCGATGCCGCGCAGCACCTCGTGCGCGCCAAAGCTCTTGCGCAGGCGCTCGACCTTCAGCAGCGGCTCGCCGTTCGTCTGGCTCATCACACGGCCTCCTGCTGGCGCGCGAACAGGCGGAAGGGGAAGATCCCGCCCGCTTTCGTCGCGCCGGCCCGGTGCTCGGATTTCAATCGGTGCTCGACGGCATGTTCGACGACCGTCAGAATCGTGGTGAGCACAAGATACCAGATGGTCGCGACGAGCAGCAGCGGCACCGTCTGGTAAGTGCGCGCATAGACCATCTGCGCGGAATAGAGCAGATCGGGCAATGCCAGCACGGAGACGAGCGAGGTGAATTTCAGCATCGAGATCGTGTCATTGCCGATGGGCGGAATGACGATGCGCAGTGCCTGCGGCAAGACGATGCGACGAAGCATCTGGGCGCGCGTCATGCCGAGCGTGGCGGCTGCTTCCGTCTGGCCGACATTCACGGCCTGGATGCCGGCGCGGATCATTTCGGCGGCATAGGCGCTTTCGGTGAAGGCAAGGCCCATGATGGCCGCGCTGAAGGGGGTGATGAGCTGATTGGTATTCCAGGAGAGGAGCTTCGGCCCGCCGAACGGGATGCCGATCGATATTTCTGGCAGGAGAAGCGCCAGATTGTACCAGAAGATCATCTGCACCAGCGGCGGCACGCCGCGGAAGAACCAGATCCAGCCCCAGCTGACGGACTGGAAGACGCGGCTGGCCGACAGGCGCATGATGGCCAGCACGACACCGATTGCAAGGCCGAGCACCATGGCGAGGAATGTGAGCAGCAGCGTCATGCCGAGACCCGACAGGATGGCCCGGTTGAACATGTATTCGGCAACGACGGCCCACTGCATGTTCTTGTTGGTGACAAGCACCTGCAGGAAGACGACCGCAAGGACGGCAAGAACCACGCCGCCGATCCAGTGGCCTATCTTCGGCACCGCGATGGGCTTGAGATCGTGGATCGAGGGGCGGTGTGGCGGTTTTTCAGACATCGTCGTTCCTTGTGCCGGTCGCGGACCCCGGCCCGAGGCAAGCCCCGGGCCGGGAAAGCGGCGCTGGAGCAATCCAGCAAGCGTGCGCAGTTTTGGCGTTTCGAAGAAAAGCGCAAACGCCTAGAGGTCCGCCGGATTTTCTTCCGTGATCAGAAGCGCCTTGCTCAGCATGCCGGAATCGTTCAGGCCCCACTTGGCCATGATCTTCTCATAGGTACCGTCGTCAATCATCGACTGGATCGCATCCGTCATGACCTGGCCGAGCGGATCGCCCTTGCGCACGCCGATGCAGCTGTTGACGGGCGACAGAACCAGTTCCGACACCTTCAGGTCGCCGGTCTGCTTGGCCATGTAGGCAAGCTTGACGGAGCCGGCCACGGTCGCCTCGGCGCGCTGCGAGCGCACGGCCAGTTCCGCCTGGGCCTGCGTGCCGTGCGTCTGCATGATCACCGGTTTGTCCTTGCATTCGTTGGCGTTCAGCTTCTCCAAGAGGCCGAGGTCCCAGGAGCCGTTCAGCACGGCGACCGTCAGGCCGCAGGCGTCGGAGGCCGTCTTGATGTCGAGCTTGCTGTCCGCCGGATAGGCGAACGAGGTGCCGATCTTGCGCTGGGAGACGAAATCCAGCGTTTTCAGGCGTTCCGCGGTGGTGCCGAAGGACGAGAAGCCCGCGTCGAAACGCTTCGACTGGAGGCCCGGAATGATGGCGTCGAAGCTGGTGCCCTCGAAGGTGAAGGTCACGCCGAGGCGATCTTCCATCTCCTTGGCGATATCGACGCTCCAGCCCTTGAGCTGACCATCGGAATCGAGAAATTCGTCGGGCGCCCAGTCGTTGAAGACCGCGGCCTTGATGCCGTTGTCCTTGTATTCCTGCGGCAGGGCATCGTGCAGGGCGGGAATGACATCGGCAAGCGCCGGCATTGCCAGTGCCGCGCTCAGGGCACACCCGGCGAGAATGGATTTGAACATGACAACCTCCTTGTCGTGGCGAACCGGCGGGTCCGCGATTGCGTTCTCTGGTTCCCCTTGCAGATAATGGCGAGAACGTTCTCACATATGAGACACGGAGATGGCCCATCCGTCAAGCGCCTCCCGCACCGATCGAGGGCGTAAAGACGTTGAAAACGGCCATCGATCTGGTAACACCTGAAAAAGCCTGTCGTCTTCTACCGGAATACGCATGATCGGATTCTCAGTCGGCAGGCCCGAAATGTGAGAGGGAAGTGCCACGTGACCCCGAAAAGCAAGGCAACCATCGCGGATGTAGCGCGCGCAGCAGGCGTTTCCACGGCAACGGCGGGGCGCGTGCTCGGCGGCTATGGCTATACCAGCGAGGAGAAGAAGGAGCACGTTCTCAAAGCCGCCCAGGACCTCGGCTACCGGCCCAACGCGCTCGCCCGCAGCCTCATCACAGGCAAGACCCGCACGCTCGGCGTGGTGGCCGGCGATATCCAGAATCCATTCTATGCTTCTGTCCTGCGCGGCATTTCCAACGTCGCCGAGGCCAACGGATTCGGCCTTTTGATCACCAATAGCGACGAGGCCCGGGCGAAGGAGGTCCACTCCGTCGAGCTTCTCGCCCAGAAGCAGGTGGACGGCCTGATCGTTACCCCCAGCGACACGCGCAAGGCGCGGCACCTGCACAATCTCAAGGCCATGGGCATGCCCTTGGTGCTGATCGACCGCGCCGTCGCCGGCCTGATGGTCGACCGGGTGGCGACCGACAACATCGCCGCCGCCGAACAGGCCGTCCGCCATCTTATCGCGGCCGGACACCGCCGGATCGGCATCGTGGCGGAGCTCGTCGACGAGGAGAGCGGCAAGCTGGATGCATTCCTGGCGCGCGCCGTGGCGGGCGATCCGATCGAGAGCGAAACGCTCTATCCGAGCTGGCAGCGCCTTCTCGGCTATATCCGGGCGCATCGGATCGAGGGCCTGCCCGTGGATCCGCGCCTGACCCTTCGGGCGGGAAGCTATTCCGCCCTTGCCGCGCAGGCGGTCGTGTCCCGCCTGATGACGGCACCCGACCGGCCGACGGCGCTGTTCACCACGGACGGCACCATGTCCGAAGGCGCCATGCGGGCTCTCACCGAGTTGAAGCTCTCGATCCCGCAGGATCTCTCGCTCATCTGCTTCGACGATCTCGACTGGATGAGCTTCCACCGCCCCGGCATCACGACCGTGGCGCAGCCGCGCCTTGCCATGGGCGAGGCCGCCGCGCGAATGCTGCTGGAGCGCATTCGCGGCGAAGCCTTTCCGCCGCGCACGGTGCTGATGCCCGCCGAACTGGTCGAGCGCGGTTCCGTCGCCCGGCTCTGATCCCCTCGCAAAACGGTCCGGGGCGCCGTTTCAGCCGCACCGGCCGGAGGAAACCATTTGCCATTCCGGGGGCGGTCCTATAAATGAGAACGTTCTCAGTTCCTTATCAGGAGATGCCTGCCCGATGTCGCGCCGCACCAGAATCCTCGCCTTTGGTGACAATGTGGTCGATTGCTACCGCGACCAGAACCTGATGTTCCCCGGCGGGAACTGCGTCAACCATGCAGTCTTCGCGCACCGCGCCGGCGCCGAGACGGCTTATGCGGGCGCAGTCTGCGACGACGACGCCGGGCAGCTGATCCGCCAGGCGCTGATCGAGGAAGGCGTCGACGTTTCCTCGCTGCGGATGGAACCGGGACAGACGGCCTATTGCGTGATCGAGACGCAGGAGGGCGAGCGGGTGTTCATCGGCGCCAATCTCGGCGTGTCGATCATCGCGCCTTTACGGGCGGACCTCGCGCGGCTTTCGGATTTCGATGCCGTCCATACCGGCCGGTCGAGCCATGTCGATGCCTGGCTGCCGCGCTTTGCGGCGGCGACGAAGGTTTCCTACGATCTTGCAACCGTCCACGATCCCGAGCGCATCGCCCAGGTCGCGCCCCATTGCTTCCTCCTCGCCTTTTCCGCGGGAGGCACGCGCCATGAGGAGGCCCTTGCGCTGGCGCAGGCCGCGCGAGCGGCCGGTGCGCGCTGGAGCCTCGTCACCAGGGGTATCGACGGAGCCGTCCTTGCCGGCGAAGCCGGTGTGTTCGAGGCGCCGGCCCAACCGGTCGACGCCATCGACACGCTCGGCGCCGGCGACACCTATATCGCCAACGTCCTCGTCGGCCTGCTCGGCAAGCGGGATCCCGAAACGATCCTGAAGGATGCGGCAGAAGCGGCGGCCCGGACCTGCCTGATACGCGGCGCCTTCGGCCATGCCGCCACCATGAGCGTCGATCTCTCGAACATGATGAGCCTCGAGGAGATCTACCGCACCACCCGTCCGGCAAAAGTGCCCGAAGACGCCTGACGGACGCGGTTCCATGCTGATCCGGCCGGAGCCCTCTACCCGTGTGCCCACCCGACAGCCTCAGGCAACGCGCATAGGTCCACGCCGGCCGCATTTCAGTCGGAAGGACCACGCTGGCGCTTCTCAAAACGGACGTTAGAATCAGGATTGGCGATGGTTGCGTCGCGCCAGAAGCGATAAGTACCTACCGTCAGGCTCGCGATGGCGTAGAAGGTCAGGACGCAGTGATGATGAAACACATACAGATGATCGCTCTGGTCAAAATAGCCTTGCTCGTTGCGAATGTGTCGGCGCTTGCCTGCCCGGAACCGATCAGGCTCTTTCCTTCAGAGTTCATCACGGCGGACATCATCATCGTCGGTCAGGTCCAGAGATATGAGGCAATCATCGATATCGCAGCCACGGCCAGGGTACGGCAAATTCTGGAGAAGATCCCCAAGATGAAGGCGCGTACCAAGGATCATGTGTCGATACTCTATGGCAGGTTCAACATCGACGTAGAGCAGGTTCTCAAGGGAACGGTAGCGGCAAGGCCCGACATATATTGGGCGCCGGCGACAAGGGGACCGGCCAAGAGCGTGCCACCCGGTCGATACATCCTCGGCCTTGTCGCAATGAACGACCGTGTGGAATACGCCAAGAATCTACCACATCCGCCCGGCGCCCTATATGTGGATGAAAAGTCGTGCGCAGGGGCATTTATCGCTGAATATTCGAGCGACATGGGCATTAAAATCAGGCAGCTTCTGAACGTCCGTTCACAGCCTTAAAGGCCGCCGTTGTACTTTATCTGCCTCGAATGGTTCGGAGAGGAACATGGCGATGGTCAGTTAAAAGCCCGCTTTTAGTACGTCGCTTGCGAAAGCCGCCTGCCCGCTTCCCACCAAATCTCAGCCCTTTCGGGTCGCGACGCGAGCCGCGATTCGGTGAATTTGGCAGGAGCCGGCCTCAAGGCAACCTTGCAACCGCTTCTGCTCGCCACCATTCATCCATCTTTCCCACCAACGCGCCGGATATTGGAACGGGCCGGGGATCGCCACCGCGCGGCAACCGAGGCCGGCCGTGGGTCATGCTTATCGCTGCCCATAACCCGTCATCTCCAGATAGCCCTTGCCGGGATGGCTGCCGGCCACGCGCACGGGACCTTCCCAGTAGGAAATGCCGAGATCCATCCAGGCCTGCGTGTTGAGCGCGCCGACAGTGACGTCGAGCCGACGGTCGGGCAGGGTGAGCCGCCAGCGCGTCGGGATGTCTTGCCCCTTCACCCGGCTCGTCTCCACCGGGGTCGCGACGAGCCTGCCGTCGCCATAGGGCGTCGCCGTACCGTCCGCCGCGATCCACGTGGCGGAGGTGAAGTCGCCGCCAGCGGCATCGCGCAGGCGGAAACCCATCAGCTTCTCGCCTGCGTCGAAGGAGAGCGAGAACCAGTCCCAGCCGGACTGTTCCTCCGCCAGCGGCTGCGACGACCATTCGCGATCGAGCCACGCCGTGCCGCGCACCGGGATTTCGCCTTCCGGCAGGGTGATCGTTCCCTCCACAGCAAAGAAGGGCTGGGAATAGTAGTGGCTCGCCTGCCCTTTCGCCGATTTCACCGAATAGCCCTGCTCGCCGTGCAGCACGATCGGGCCTTCCGCACGCATGGCGACATCGTAGGCGAAATCCTTGCCCGTCGCCGTGAGCCGCAGGCGGTCCAGGCTGTCGCCCGCCATCTGCCAGTCGTCGATCCAGGCCGCGAAGGGCTCGGCCGTCACGCCCGCCTGGCCTGTGCCGCCGCGCGCGAAACGCTCCGTGGCGCGGTGCACGGCGGCGCTGGTGACGGCGGCATGGCCGAACCACACCTGCGGGCTCTCCCATGCCGCGCCCTCGCCCGGCGCGAGCGCCGAGCGGAAAAGCGTCCATTGCAGGCCGTAGTCCGCACCGTCCGGCCCGGTGAGGTTCGCGGTGACGTACCACCACTCGATCCGGTAGTCCGGATGGGCTCCGTGATCCTGCGGGAACGCGAGCTGCCTGCCCCGCTCCGGCACGGCGAAGCCCTCGGCGTCGGTGCCGAGCCCGGCAAAACCCTGGGCGAAGGCGTTGCCGACACCCAGCAGCAGAAAGAGCAGGGCCCTAACGTTCATTGGCGAAGATCCTCAGCAGCGCGGCAGGCTCCATGCGCGCCAGCCGCCAGGCCGGCCAGAGCGCGGCGGAAAGCGCGGCGCCGAGCGCGAAGAGCATCAGGCGGGTGTATTCGGCTGGAAACAGGTACATCGGCAGGCGCCAGCCGAACGCCTCGACATTGACGATGGCGAGCAGCACCCAGGCGAGCACCAGGCCCAGCGGCAAGGCCAGCACCGCGGTGAGCGCGGCGAGCAGCACCGTGCGCAGGATCTCCATGCCGGCGAGACGGCGCTGGGTCGTTCCCATCGCCCAGACGGGCGCCATCTGCGGCAGCCGCATCGCCGCCAGCGTGAGCAGGCTCATCAGGATCGCGAACGCCGCAACCGCCAGCGTCAGCACGTTCAGCGCCCCGGTCACCGAGAAGGTGCGCTCGAAGACCGACAGCGAGAACGCCTTGAGCGCCGCCTGGTCGACGATGCGCGCCGGGGGAAAGTCGAACGCCTCCACGAGCGCCTGGCGCAGGCCCTGCGGGTCGTCGGTGCGCACGCCGTAGCGCCGCGGCACGACGCCGGGGAAGGCCTGGCGGAACAGCGCCTCGCCGACGATGGCCTGGCCGATCGGGTTTCCATAGTCGCCTACGACGCCCGCGACCGGCATCGACAGTCCGGGGCCAAGCGCGAGCGCATCGCCCACGCTCAGTCCGGCGCGGCGGGCAAGCTGCTCGTTGATGATGACGGCCCTGCCCGCTTCGACCTCGTCCCAGACGGCCGGGACGGCGTCAAGGAAGCGCCAGTTCTCACGATAGGTGTAGCCGATGCGCGCGCCGAAGATCTCCGCCCGCAACCCGGCGAGCGTCGCATCGACCGACATGATCGGCAACACCGCGTCGGAGCGCGCCTCCAGGAAACGCTCCAGGCCTGCCCGGTCCGCCACAGCCTCCGCATCGACGTAGAGCTCGGCGGACAGGCGCTGGTCGAGGAAGCCGACGAAGGTCAGGCGAAAGCTCGAGACCATGGTTGAAACGCCGATATTCGCGGCCATGGCGAGCAGCAGCGCCATCAGCGCAAGCCCGAGGCCGGGCAGTTGCTGGCGGGTGTCCGCCCAGAACCATTGCGCCATGGCGCGGGCTGCCCGTGCTTCGCCAAGGCGCAGGATCGCCCCCAGGCACGGCGCCAGCGCAAGGGCCGCGCCGAGCATCAGGCAGGCGAGCAGCGCGAAGCCGGCGGCGAGCCCAGTCCCGGTGACGGCCAGAACGCCTGCCACCGCGAGCAGCAGGGCTGCCGCCGCGGCCTGCAGCTTGCGCGTCCGCCCCGAGGCCAGCGCCCAGGCGCGTCCGCCGGCACCCGCCAGGACCGGCATCCGCGCCAGCCGCCACAACGCGCTCGCCGAGGCGAGCAAGGCGCCGCCGAGCGCCATGGCCATTCCCGAAAGCCACCATGCCGGACGGATCTGCAGCGTGCCGGCGACGTCGGCGCTGTAAAGGCCCCGTATCGTGGCGGCAACGTCCGGCAGCAGGAGCGCCGCGATGAGATAGCCGAGCACGATGCCGAGCGCGCCGGCAATCGTCGCCAGCACCACAAGCTCCAGCACCATCAGGACGATCAGGCGGCGCAGCGGCACGCCGAGCGCGCGCAGGGTGCGAACCATGCCGCGCCGCTGCTCGAATGCGAGGCCGATCGCCCCGTGGACGATGAAGATGCCGACCGCGAAGCTGAGCAAGCCGAAGGCCGTGAGATTGAGGTGGAAGCTGTCGGTGAGCCGGCCGACATCGGTCGCACCGTCGGCGCGCTGGAGCAGCAGGTCCGGCGCGATCTCGGCCAGCGGCCGTTGCCGCAGCGGCTGGTCCGGCAGGACGATGAGGCGGCTGATGCGCCCCGCGCGGCCGAGCAGCTTCTGGGCAACGCCGATGTCGGCAAGCACGGTGCCCGGTGCGACCGCCTGATCGACCAGGACCGGGTTGGACAGGTTCGCCGCAAGGAGCGCGGCCGTCTGCGGCCCGGCGACCAGCGTGTCGGCGCGCACGAGACGGTCGAGGTCGGCGCGCGCCAGTGCCGCGCGCGCCGCCGAACCCGGCGGCGCGGTCAGCGGATCGACGCCGACCAGCCGCACGGCCGTCCCGCCCACGCGCAACCTGCCCTCCACCACCGGGCTGACCAGCCAGCCGGCGCGGCGCAGCGCGACGAAAAGCGCCTGCGGCATGGCATCCCCCTCGGGCGGCAGGAGCTGGTCGAACCGGCCTTCGGCCAGCGTCGCGGCGGCTGCGTCATAGCTCGCGCGCGCCTCGGCGTTGATCGCCTGCACCCCCGACCACAGCGCCGTCGCCAGCGCGAGGCCGAGCACCAGCGTCATCAACTGGAGCCGGTTGCGTCGCCAGTGCGACGCCAGTGCCGAAAGGATCGCGCCGGTCACAGGAGGCGGCCCTGGCTGAGATGCGCCTGCCGTCCGAGCCGCGCGGCAAGGCGCGGGGAGTGCGTGACCATCAGGAGCGCAGCGCCGGTTTCCGCCACGAGCATGAGGAACTGCTCCATCACCTCGTCCGCGGTCGCCTCGTCGAGGTTGCCGGTCGGTTCGTCCGCCAGGATCAGCTTCGGCCGCGCCGCGAGCGCCCGGGCGATCGCCACGCGCTGCTGCTGGCCGCCGGACAGTTGCTCCGGATATTTCCGCAGGTGCGGCTCCAGGCCCAGCGCGTCGGCCAGCCGGGAAAGCGCCCGCGGTTCCGGCGTGTCGTTCAGGCGCGCCTGGAAGGCGATGTTGGCGGCGACGTCCAGAGAGGGGATGAGGTTGAACTGCTGGAAGACGATGCCCACCACGCTTCGCCTCAGTCGCGCGCGCCCGCTGTCGTCGAGCCTCGTGACCTCCTGCCCGTCGAGCAGAACGCGCCCGCCGTCTGCGGCGTCCAGTCCCGCCACGAGGTGCAACAGCGTGCTCTTGCCCGAACCGGATTCGCCGGTCAGCGCTAGCGTCTCGCCCGCCTGGAGCGAGAGGGTCACGCCGCGCAGCACGGGCACCGGGCCTTCCGGGCCTAAATAGGATTTCCGCAGGTCCTCGATCGAAAGCAGCATGCAACACAGCTATCGCATGCGGCGGAAAGTAAAAAGGCCAAGTCGCAAGATCCGTCGACAAGGCATGCAAGCGACGGCCGGCCGCATCGCGTCGGATCGTTGGCCGCAACGATCCGAATTTCGAGCGACAGGCATACTCCTCAAGGACCCGGCGCCAATCACGGCTCTTTCCCGCCGAACTTTCGGACCGCCGGAAACACCCTGCCGGCCGGCCCGCTAAAGCATTTCCGCATTATCCAACGCCGAAGCGGCTTCGCTTCGGCTGGAAATGCTCTAGGCCCGCAGCCTCAGGTAGAGCGCGGGCAGCAGCGTGTCGAGCCGGTCGATCGAATCGATGCATATCGCGCCGCGCGGCCCGAAAATGCGCTGCGGATAGGAATCCGCGTCCGAATCCAGCGCCACGCAGAAGGTGTCTATCCCCTCGCGGCCGAGTTCGTGCACCGCCATGCGGGCATCCTCCACCAGATAGCGCCGGTCGTCGACATCGATGTCGGAGGGTTCGCCGTCCGTGACGATGAGGAGCAGCCTGCGGTAGCTGCGCTGCCGGCGAAGATCGCTGCCGGCGTGGCGGATAACCGCGCCGAGCCGGGTCGAATAGTCGCCCGTGAGCCCTGCGAGGCGGGCGATGGCGAAGCGGTCGAAGGGCCGGCCGAAATCCTTGATGCGCATGTAGCGCACGTCCTCCCGCCCATTGGAGCAGAAGGCGGCGATGGCGAAGGGATCGCCGACATCCGCCATCGCGCGGGCGAGCAGCGCCGTCGACAACCGCTCCATCTCCAGCACGGAGCCTTGCGAACCGCGCACCCTCTCCGTCGTGGAGCGAGATGAATCGATCAGCACGAGCACCGACATGTCGCGCGAACGCCGCTCGTAGCGGCCGTAGACCCGCGTATCCGGCACCTCGCCCGCCCGCCGCGCGATCATGGCGGCGATGCTCGCGTCCATGTCGAGGAACTCCCCTTCGGTCTGGCCGCGGACCCGCTGCTGGCGGCTGATCCGCGAGGCCCTGATGAGCGTCGAAAGCCGGTCGACGAGGTCGGACCGCGCCTCGCTCAAGGCCGATGCGACACGGGGCGGACCGATCTGGCCCGGCATTTCGCGCACCCGGCACCATTCCGGCCGGTAGCGGCCGGTGACATGGTCGTATTCCGGGTAGCGGGCAACGAGCAGGCCATCCTCGTCCTGCGCCTCGGCCAGCCGCCCGGCCGCGGTCTCGCCATCCTCGCCCTCCTCGCGGCGGCCATCGTCGCCGGCCTGCTGCTCGATCCGCGCGCCTTCGAGCATGGCCTCGATCTCGACCGGCGCCTGGCTGTCGTCCGGGCCGAAATCCCAGATGCCGATATTGTCGTCGCGATAGGCCGGCTGAACCACATAGGTCCTGGCGTCGAACTGCAGGCGCATCTGGCCGATATCGTTGCCGAGCAGCCCGCCGATGCGCCGGCTGAGCTGCTGGTCGCCGATATTTTCGCGGACGGCCTCGGCGAAGAGTGTCCGCCCCTTCTCCACCCAGCCATGCGGATCGGCATAGTCCGGATCCGCCAGCGCCCGCGCAAGCCGCGCCATCAGGGCGATCGCGATGGGCGGGCCTTCCGGCCGGGCGACATGGAAGCGTCGCCAGAGGGTGGCAAGGCCGGGCATCGTCCGGGCGGCGAGCCTTTCGACACGCGCGTCCTCGATGAGGGAAACGAGGGCAATCTGCAGCGGCTTCAGCCCGGCGGCGGGAAATTTTGCCCGCGTGAAGCGATGATGCGCGCCGATATGCGCGACGGCGGCACGGTAGAGCAGCTTCGCCTCGCCATCCTCGAAGCCGGCGAAGGCGGCCGGCAGGCGCACGCCGCCACCACCGAAACCGGGCCTGCGCCGCATCTGTTCCGGCGCATCCGGCGGCGCTTCGGCAATCGGCGGCGCCATGCCCCAGAGAGCCTTGAGGTAAAGGCCGAGGCCATGGCGCCATTCGGCAAGGCCGCCTCCCGCCCCGCGCCCCTCGACCAGGCGGATCGCCTCGCCGCTTTCCAATGCGAAGAAAGCGCGCCGGCGCGCCACGTCCTTGGCGCCGATATGCAGGCCCATGCGCACGAAGGCGACGAAATCCGGCGCATCCAATGCCTCAAGGAGCCGGCCGGTGTTTTCCAGAAGGGGAAGCGCGGCCTCCGGCGCCCGGCGTGCGACATCCTCAATCGCCGCCGCCCAGGCGTTCATCGCCGCCTCATCGAAATGGCGCGATGCGACAAGCGCCGCCTGCGGCACGCGGCTTGCGGCCAGCCGGCCCGAGCGGATCGCGACCTGCGATACCGCCGAGGCGAGGCGAACGGCAAAAGCCGGGCCGGCAAGCGCGGCCACGGCGGGGCCGGCGCGGCGATAGGCATCGGCGACGAGGTCGCCGTAACCGGCCCGGTCGATGCGGCCATGCGCGACATGCCAGCGCTCCCGCCATTCGGGCGGAAATCCATCGGGCGCATTCATGGTTGCCGCCTCCTGCATGAAACGTTCAAAGGCAGGCGGCGATGGCGCCGGAAAGCGCATCGCGCAGATCAGGGTCATCGGTGATCGGCACGACCATCGCCACCTGGCAGGCCGCCTCGATGGCAATGCCGGCGGCAACGAGCAGCCCGGCATTGATGAGCATGCGCGTGGAGGCTCCCTCTTCGAGGCCCTGCCCCTTGAGGTTGCGCGACCGCTCGGCGATGCGCACCAGGGTCTCCGCCGTGCGCCGCTCGATGCCCGCCTCCCGGGCGACGATCTCCGCCTCGATATCCGGCGACGGATAGCCGAAGGCAATGGCGCCGAAGCGCTGCTTGGTCGATTCCTTCAGGTCCTTGAGCACGCTCTGGTAACCGGGATTGTAGGAAATGACGACCTGGAAATCCGGATGCGCCCGCACCACCTCGTTCTTCTTCTCGAGCGGCAGGATACGCCGGTCGTCGGTCAGGGAATGGATGACGACGGTCGTGTCCTGACGCGCCTCGACGATCTCGTCGAGATAGCAGATGGCCCCCTCGCGCACGGCAAGGGTCAGCGGTCCGTCGTGCCAGACCGTGCCGTCCGTATCGAGCAGGTAGCGGCCGACGAGGTCGGAGGCGGTCATGTCCTCATGGCAGGAGACGGTGATCAGCGGCTTGCCCAGCCGCCAGGCCATGTGCTCGACGAAGCGCGTCTTGCCGCAGCCGGTCGGCCCCTTCAGCATGACGGGCATGCGGCTCTTGTGCGCGGCCGTAAACAGCGCGATCTCGCTTTCGACCGGCCGATAGAAAGGTTCGCTGGAAATGCGATAGGCATCCAGGTTCGTCACGATAGACCTCATGGAGTTGGCGCCGCGATGCTCCCGGCCATCGCGGCGCGGGGGATTTCAGGACGCCAGCAGCTCCTTCAGTTTGTCGTCCAGGAACTTGACGTCGACGGGGTTGGTGCCCGGCCCGCCGGCAAAGTGCCCCCAGATCGAGGGGATCGGCACGTAGGTCGCATTCGGCATGTTCGCAACCTCGTTCTCGCTGTCCTCCGGCGGGAAGTAGAGGTCGGTTCTGCCGGGCATGACATAGGCCTTCGCCTTGATGGCGTTGAGCGCGGCCTTGTAGTCACCGTTGTAGAGTTCGTTTGCAGAGATGTCGCCGTTCTGCCAGGTCCAGAGCATGGCAAGCAGGTTGTTCGGATCCTTCGGCAGGAAGAAGCCCTCCCAGAAGGAGACGAGAAAGTCCTCCAGCGAGGCGTAGCCCAGCGCCTTCAGGTCGAGCTCCTCGCGGTAGAAGGATTGCGAAAAGCCCCAGCCGGCATAGACGCGGGCGGCGGCGCGCAGGCCCTTGTGCGGCTTCTCCTTGTACCAGCCGTCCTGGAAGGACCCGTCCGCCGTCAGGGCCGCCTTGACGCCTTCGAGGAAGACGAAGTTGTGGCGCGAGCATTTCGCCGAACCGCAGAAGGGCGCGAGCAGGTCCATCATGCCGGGGTACATCGCGCCCCAATGGAAGGTCTGGAGCCCGCCCATGGACCAGCCCGTCACCAGGCGCAGATGCGAAATCCCCAGATGCTCCGTCACCAGCCGGTGCTGGGCGCGGACATTGTCATAGGCCGTCACCTTCGGGAAGCGGGCGGCGTTGTAGGGCTCCGGCGTGTTGCTCGGCGAGGAGGAGAGGCCGTTGCCGAACATGTTGGGGATGATGATGAAATACCTGCCGGGATCGAGCGCCATGCCCGGGCCGACCAGCCATTCGTTGTCGTAGTGCTGGCCGGAATACCAGGTCGGATAGAGGATGGCGTTATCCTTCGCGGCATTGAGGGTGCCGAAGGTCTTGTAGGCGAGTTTGGCCTCGCGCAGGATCGCGCCGTTCTGCAGGGCGAAATCGCCGAGTTCGAAGATCTCGTAATCGAGCGTCATGTCTGTTTTCCTTCATTGAAAATGCGCGTTCGGCGCGCGCCGAGGCGCGCCGCCGTGTTCAGACGGATGCATCCACCGCGGACCGCCGATCCTTCAGCGAGGAGAGCGCGAAATGGGCGATGCCGGCGACGATGCCCGCGCTGATCGCGGTGGAAAGCTGCGGCGCATAGAACTCGACGATGAAGCCGACCGCCGCGCCGATCGCCCAGGAGATGAAGGGCGTCGAGCGCCATTCCTTCTCCGCCCCGCCGCCGCTTTTGAAGATGTAGGCCTCGACGAGCAGGATCATGCCGATGGGCGGGACCACGATGCCGAGCAGCGACAGCCACTGGATGAAGAAAGCCCAGACATTGCCCGCGGCGATGACGATGCCGAGGATGCCGAGCACGACGGCGAGCAGCCGCATCTTCGAGCCGAGGATGCGCGACCAGCCCGTCGCCGCATTGTAGAGGCAATGCGAGCAGACCGAGCCGAGGTTGATGTAGAGGAACAGGAAGGCGAGCGCGCTCAGCCAGCCGATCTGCAGCGTGTTCATGTAGCCGAACATGTTGTCCGCCCCGAACGGGTTGGCATCCGGCACGGCAAGGGCCGCCGTCAGGATGCCACCGACCAGCATGGCGACGAGGTTGGAGACCGGAAAGGCCGAGAAGGTCGCGATGAGGGAATGGCTGCCGGTCCGGGCCCAGCGGTTGAAGTCGGCGGTGACCGTACCGGCATCGATGAAGAGGGCGATGACCACCGTCAGCCCGACGCCCATCGACATGGTGGCGACACCGTTGTTGCCGGCATAGCTCCAGATCGCGTCGAAGGTGGTGGTCGAAGCCGAATGCAACACCACGAACAGGCCGAGCACGAAGAACAGCGGCACCGAGACGAGGCCGATCAGGTGCAGGCCGCGCACGCCGATGAAGGTGATGGCGATGTAGAGCAGGCCTGCCACGATGGTCATAGCGACATAGTTCATCTCGTAGGTGCTGGCGATGAGCGCGCCGGTAATGCCCGTCTGCACCGCAAACCAGCCGAGCAGCAGCGTCGAGAGCAGGCCCGAGGCGAGCGCATATCCCTTCGTGCCGAAGACTTCCGACGCGATCAGCGCGAAATTCCGGCCGCTCCGCGTCGCCGAAAGCCCGAGCGCGCCGACATAGGCGAACATGATCAGGTTGCCGATGACCATCGCCGCGAGTGCGCGGGAAAAGCCCATGCCCAGCACGAGGATCGAGCCGGTCATGGAACCGGTGATGATCGCCGGGAAGCCGGCCCAGACCGTCACCATGGAAAACAGGCTATGCCGGGCCGAAAGCGGCACCGGCGCATGTTCGTATTCCTCGCCGAGCACATGGTCGGCATCGAGCGGCGACGGATCGCCAGGCCCTTTGGAGTGTGTAGACATGTTCGTTCCCCTCATGTCTTTCTGTTGAGGAAGGCCATCCGGTTCCCAGGACCGGATGGCCCGGTTGGCATCAGCGATGGGCGGCCGCGTGCGGGATGCCGTCTATCGGGCATTCGTCCGTGCCGACCGTGCCGCGGGTCATGGCCTCGACCATCTCGCGCGTCCCGTCCGGGTCGTTCACCCACCTGGCGTAGAAGTTGTAAGGGCAGGCCGCGACGCCGCGGTCGCCGTCGCCGGAATTGATCGTGCCGGTGTAGCCGCGGTGCAGGAGCTTGAAGAGGTGGTTCTGCGACTGGCCGTTGCGGCGGGCATCGCGGATGGCCGAGACGGAGAGCTGGGCATACTGGATGCCGTTCTCCTCCGTGCCGCATTCGCCGAGCGTGCGCCCGTCGAAGCCGATAATGGCGGAATGGCCGAAATAGGAATAGACGCCGTCGAAGCCGGCGGCATTGGCGACCGCGACATAGACATTGTTCGCCCAGGCCATCGACTTGGAGATCTGCACCTGCTGCTCCTTGGCCGGATACATGTAGCCCTGGCAGCGGATGATGAGCTCGGCGCCCCGCATGGCGCAGTCGCGCCAGATTTCCGGATAGTTGCCGTCGTCGCAGATGATGAGGCTGATCTTCAGGCCCTTCGGCCCCTCGGAGACATAGGTGCAGTCGCCGGGATACCAGCCCTCGATCGGCACCCAAGGCATGATCTTGCGGTATTTCTGGACGATCTCGCCCTTGTTGTTCATGAGGATGAGCGTGTTGT
The DNA here is from genome assembly GCF_963942435.1 of Shinella sp. WSD5-1. Classification (GTDB taxonomy): domain Bacteria; phylum Pseudomonadota; class Alphaproteobacteria; order Rhizobiales; family Rhizobiaceae; genus Shinella; species Shinella yambaruensis. The sequence goes on along the minus strand of NZ_OZ012596.1, from coordinate 1,417,539 downwards.
AGGGCGCCTTGTTCGGGTGCTCCTCGTGGCGCTCGCCGGTCAGCGAGAAGACGCCCCAGACATTGGCCTTGCGGCAAGCCTCGGCGAAGATCGCCGTCTCCTCGCCCGGTATCTGCGAGGCGGTTTCGTACATCTCCCTGGAATCATACATGATCCCGTGGGTCGAATATTCCGGGAAGACGACCAGATCCATGCCCGGCAGGCCGATCTTCATGCCCTCCACCATCGCGGCGATCTTGCGGGCGTTCTCCAGCACTTCGGCCTTGGTGTGCAGCCGCGGCATCTTGTAGTTCACGACAGCAACGCCGACGGTATCTTTGCTGCTGCTGATGTCACCATGGTACATTTCAAGTCTCCTTAGACGACGAGGTGGCTCTGGATGAGCTCATCGCTGAGCGCGCCGATGTCGTCGGACACGGCCACGCTCCCGCGATTGAGGATCGCGAAGCGGTGCGAGGCCCGCCGCGCGAATTTGATGTTCTGTTCGACGAGGATCACGGCGAGGCCGTGCTTGCGGTTGAGGTCGATCAGCACGTCCTCGATCTGCTCGACGATGTTGGGCTGGATGCCCTCCGTCGGCTCGTCGAGGAGCAGGATCTTCGGTTCCGACAGGAGCGCCCGCGCGATGGCGAGCTGCTGCTGCTGGCCGCCGGAGAGGTTGCCGCTGCGCCGGCCGAGGAATTCCTTGAGGATCGGGAAGAGGTCGAAGATGTGGTCGGGGATCGTGCGCGCCGGCTTCTCCGCCGCGAAGGTGCCGATGAGAAGGTTCTCGCGCACGGTGAAGCTCGGCAGGATGCCCCGCCCCTGCGGCACGTAGCCGAGCCCGGCACGTGCCCTCACGTGCGTGGGGAGCTGGTTGATCTCCGCCCCGTCGAGCCGGATCGAGCCGGCGCAGCGTGACATGAGGCCGAGGATGGTGCGCAGCAGCGTCGTCTTGCCGACGCCGTTGCGCCCGAGCACCGTCAGGAATTCCCCCTCCCGCACCGAGAGCGAGACGGACTGGAGGGCTCGGCTGCGGCCGTAGAAGCCGTCGACATCGGAAAGCTCAAGCATGGCCGATGCCTCCCGAGCCGAGATAGGCCTCGCGGACCTTCGCATCCTGCGAAACCTCGTCGGCGGTGCCCTGCGCCAGCAGCTTGCCCTGATGCATGACCGAGATCGTCTCGGCGATGTCGCGCACGAAGCCCATGTCATGCTCGACGACGACGAGCGTGTGCTTGCCGCGCAGCCGGTTGAAGAGCTCGGCGGTCATGTTGGTCTCGTGCGCCGTCATGCCGGCCGTCGGCTCGTCCATCAGGATGAGCGCCGGATCCTGGGCGAGGATGAGGGCGATCTCCAGCCATTGCGTCTGGCCGTGCGAAAGCTGCGCTGCCTGGGTTTCGAGATGATCCTCCAGCCCGACGAGGACGGCGAGGCGTTCCAGCCGCTCGGTATCCACCCCGCCGGAGAACCGGAACAGGTTGCGCCAGACGCCCGGATCGCGCGAGCAACCGATCTCCAGGTTTTCCCGGACGGTCAGCTCGCGGAAGACGCTCGGCACCTGGAACTTGCGGCCGATGCCGGTGCGTGCGATCCGGAATTCCTTGAGAACGTGGATCGGAGCGCCGCGGAAGGCGATTTCCCCGGATGTGATGCGGGACTTGCCGCAGATCAGGTCGAGCGTCGTCGATTTGCCGGCACCGTTCGGGCCGATCAGGCAGCGCAGCTCGCCCGACGCCACCTCGAAGTCGAGCCGGTCGACAGCGATGAAACCGGAAAAGGCCACGGTCACCTGTTTGAGCGCAAGGAGCTGTTCGCGTGCGGGCGTCATAGCGCACCTCCGAGATGGGGTTGGGATTTGGAGGTTTGCTCGGTGGCATGGCGGGCGCCGCCCTTGCGCGCCGCCTTAGGGAAGCGACGCACGAGGGCTTCGAAGACGCCCGCCAGCCCCTTCGGCATGAACAGCACGATGAGGACGAAGAGGCCGCCCATGACGAGGGTCCAGGTTTCGAGGAAGGCTTCGGTTTCCGACAGTGCGCCCTGCACGCCGGTGACGAGCACCGCGCCCAGCATGGCGCCGAGAAGGCTCTGCCGGCCGCCGACGGCGACCCAGATCACGATGGAAAGGCTGAGCGGCACGCCGAGGAAGGTCGGCGAGGCGAATTCCATGATGATCGTGTAGAGCATGCCCGCAAGGCCGGCGATGGCGGCCGAAAGCGCGAAGACGAAGGTCTTGTAGAGCGCCACGTCATAACCGAAGAAGCGCACCCGCTCCTCCTGGTCGCGCACCGCCTGCAGGATGAGGCCGGTCTTGCTGCGCGAAACGGCGAGCGCGAGGAACAGCGTGACCGTGAGGCAGATCGCGACGAGATAGTAGGTCGAGGCTGAGTAGACGTCGAAGGTCAGGCCGAAAATCTCGAACCGCGCGAGATCGGTGATGCCGTTGAAGCCGCCGGTGTAGCTCTGCTGGTCGATGATGATGAGGTTGACCACCACCATGGCGGCAAGCGTGATGATCGCCGCATAGACCCCGGCGATGCGCCCGCCGAACATGAACCAGCCGAGCAGCGCGGCGAACAGTGCCGGGACGAGGATGCCGGCGAGAAGCGCGAAGGGCATGGAATGGAACGGCACCCATATCCACGGCAGTTCCGTCACATTGTTCCAGACCATGAAGTCGGGAAGACCGTCGCTGCCGGTGTGGATCGGCACCGTCTTCAGCTTCAGGAACATGGCCATGCAGTAGGAGCCGAGGCCGAAGGTCGTCGCCTGGCCGAGATTGAGGATGCCGGCATAGCCCCAGGACAGGCTGAGCGCGATCGCCAGCATGCCGAAGATCAGGTAGCGGGCATATTTGTTCAGCAGGAAGGCGTCGTCGACCAGCACGGGCACGATGAGGATCGCCAGACAGACGACGCCGTAGAGGAGGATTTGGCGGGAGACTTTTCCAGACAAGGACGGAACCTCTCGTTGACGCGGGCGGTCAGGCGCGCACACGCGGGGCGAACAAGCCCTGCGGCCGGAACCGGATGATGATGACGATGGCGACGAGGACGAGCGCCTTGGCGATCGTGTCGTTGCTGTAATAGGCAAGGAGCCCGGAGGTTTCGCCGAGCACGGCGGAGCTCACGAGCGTACCGACAAGGCTCTGCACGCCACCGAGCACGACAACCATGAAGGCATCGACGACATAGGTCGTGCCCATCTCGGGTGAGACGCTCTTCAAGGGCGAGATCAGCGCGCCGGCGAGCCCCGCAATGCCGGCCCCGTAGGCAAAGGTCAGCCGGTAGGCTCTGGCGGAATTGATGCCGAAGCTCGAAGCGATGGCGCGGTTCTGGGTGATCGCCCGAAGCTTCAGGCCGAAGGACGTGTAGCGGTAGATGCACCAGGTCGCGAGGAAGAGGCCGAGCGCCACGGCGAGCACGAAGAGCCGGTAGGCCGAGTCGGTCGCACCGAGGATATCGACGCTGCCGGACAGCGACGGCGGCATCTGGACGTAGCGCAGCTCGCCGCCGGCCGTCAGGCGGACGATCTGCTGGGTCATCACGCCAAGGCCCCAGGTGGCAAGGATCGTGTCCAGCGGCCGGTCGTAGAGATGGCGGATGACGGCGACCTCGATCAGCCAGCCGAGCGCGGCGATCAGGAGGAAGATCACGGCAAGGCTCGCCAGCAGGCTCCAGCCGAGCTGGCTCTGCAGCAGCCAGGCGCAATAGGCGCCGAGCATCACGAACTCGCCGTGGGCAAGGTTGATGACGCCGGTCACGCCATAGATGATCGCAAGCCCGAGGGCCACGAGAAGCAGGATCGACGACAGGCTGAGGCCTGTCAGGATTTGCGAAACGACGAAGTCCATATGCACCTTCTCCGCAGGTTGGGCCGGCGGCCGACCGACAGACGGCCGCCGGCTGCTTGGGGGATCAGACCTCCTTGAGGCCTTCGGCGGTGCACTTCTGGTTGGGATAGGCACTGTAGGGATTGGGCTCCAGCCAGTCGGCGGACTGCGTCAGGATCTCGAACTGCCCGTCCGCCTTGCATTGCCCGATCTTCGGGCGCAGCCAGCAATGCAGGTTCTCCGGCTCCACCTTCACGAGCCCCTGCGGCGCCTTGTATTCCTCGCCCTTCACCGCCTCGCGGATGGCGAGCGGGCCGATGTCGCTCGCGGCGAGCTTGGCGACCGCCTGCTTGAAGAGGTGGATCTGGAAATAGGCGGATTCCGACACGAAATGCGTGACCTTGTCGCCACCCCAGCGCGAGCGATAGGCCTCGACGAAACGCTGGTTCTCCGGGGAATCGAAGACCATGAAATAGGGTGCGGAGGTGAAGTGGCCGGCGGCGGCGTCACCGCCCATGGCCGCGACCTCGTTCTCCGAGGTGGTGAGGCTCGCCATCGGCATGGTCGCCGGGTCGAGGCCGGCCGCACGATACTGCCGGTGCAGCGCCACGACGGAATCGCCGACCACCGTCGAGAAGATGACGTTGGGCTTTTCCGAGCGGAACTTGTTGATGACGGAGGAGAATTCCGAATGGCCGAGCGGCACGTATTCCTCGGCGATCACTTCCGCGCCGAGCCCTTCGAGCAGCTTCTTGCAGTAGTTGTTCTCTTCCTTCGGATAGATGTAGTTCGAGCCGATCAGGTACCAGCGCTTGCCGAACTTCTCGACGAGCCAGGGGATGAAATCGTCCTGCTGCTGGTTCGGCACGGCGCCGGTATAGATGACGTTCTTGGAGCACTCGCGGCCCTCGTAGAGCGTCGGATACCAGAAGAGGTTCTCCTGCTTCTCGAAGACCGGCAGCACCGCCTTGCGGCTCGCCGAGGTGTAGGAGCCGAAGACGGAAACACAGCGGTCGGAGAGCACCAGCTTGCGGGCCTTTTCGGCGAAGGTCGCCGGGTCCGATGCGGGGTCCTCCACGACCGGTGTGATCTTCAGGCCGTTGATGCCGCCATTGGTGTTGATCTCCTCGATCGCCATCAGCGTCGCCTTGTTCAGCGACTCCTCGATGATCGCCGTCGTGCCGGTCAGCGAGAAGAGCACGCCCACCTTGATCTCGCCGTCCTGTGCGAAGGCCAGCGAGGAATTCTTCGACCAGATATGGGGAAAGCCGACCAGCGACACCGCGCCTGCTGCGGCCCCAACTTTCAGAAATTCACGCCTGTTCTTGTTCACCCTCTGTCTCCATCAAAAAACAAAGGCCCCGAAGCGCTCCGCCGGTCCGGCAGATCGTTTCGGGGCCTCTTCGCCTCTGGATTTGTTTGCGGCGTCCTCGCCGCGGGGAATGTGCTCGGGCTGTCGGCGGGTCCGGATGCAACGCCACCAGCGTTGCTTCACCGGGCCTGCATCAGGCCATTCAGAAAAACAAAAAACCCCACGTTCCGCTCTTTGCGGACCCGCGGGGTTTCGTCACCCTTTATGTGCGCAGCGTCTTTGCCGCGGACAATTCCAAAACGCTAACTGAGAAGTTCGTGCGAGTCAATCACCGCCGCAGCGACGGCGCCGATGGTCACGCGCTTCTCCATCGCCTGCTTGCGCAGGAAGTTGTAGGCCTCCTCTTCGCTCAGGTTTTTCAAGCGGATGAGCAGCGCCTTCGCCCGCTCGACGAGGCGCATGGTGCGCAGGTTCTCGTCGAGCTTGTCGATCCGCCCGCGAAGGCGCCGCTCATATTGGAAATGCTCGCGGGCCATCATCAGCACCGACTGGATCATCCGGGCGGTTGCCGGATAATGCAGCATGCCATGCGCCGCGCAGTTGTGGACGAGCTTCAAATTGAGGGGCGCCTTGCCGTCATCCACCAGGATGAGCGCAGAGGAAGGCTCCCCCGGCACCCAGGGTATGCGCTGGGGAAGATCGTCCGACAGCAGGCAGAAGATCGCGTCGTATTGCAGGGGAATCTGCGCCGGCTTCGGCCAGATGTGCCGCACGGCGACGCGCTGCCGCTGCAATTCCCGGATCAGGAACTCGCCGTTGTCGTCACGCTCGACGATGACGGCGACGGTGAATTCGGCCGGCAGGCCCGCCTGCCGCGGGCGCTCCTCCGCGCTGGCGCGGCTTTCCGGCCGTTGCGTACCGATCCAGCGATCGTGCCCGTAGTCCGCCCTCGACATGTCCGGCATCTTCTCCTCCCGCGCGGGACGGCGCGTTTCTGTTCGCTGCATTCAGCAATTCTCCAGGCAACGGCCGTAGCCGATGAGATAGGGATCGGCCTTCACGCTGGCCTGTGACTGGAAGACGATGTCGAACTGGCCCTGCCGGTTCGCCCGGCCGATGCGCGTCCACACATCCGCATGGCCCCAGACGGGATTGATCGACACGCTTCCCTGCGGCGCCTCGAATTCCGCGCCCATGACGAAGGTGCGCAGCTGCCTGGTGTCGAGGGAATTGGTCTCCTCCAGCGTGCGGGCGAAGAGATTCACCTGAAAATACGAGGCTTCGAGGCACATATTGGTCGGCTCGTCGTCGCCGTAGCGCTTCTGGTAGTGGCTGACGAAACTGCTGTTGCGCGCCGTCTCGATGCCCTGGAAGTAGGATGCGGCCGTATAATGCCCCTCCCCGACATCGTAGCCCATCGCCCGGATCTCCGCCTCGGTCGTGGTGAGGCTGGCGATCGGCACGGTCTTCGGATTGAGGCCGAGATCGTGATAGGCCTGATAGAGGAAGGTGGTGGATTCGCCCACGACCGTCGAAAAGATGACGTCCGGCTGCGCCTGCTTGATCTCGCGCACCAGCGGCACGAATTCGCTGCGGTCGGCCTCCAGGCGAAGATACCGCTCCCCCACGACCGTTCCGCCATTGTTGCGCACCAACTCCCGCATCACGCGGTTGGATTCGCGCGGATAGACATAGTCCGACCCGACGAAGAAGAACCGGTTGCCGAACTGGCTCATCAGCGCCTTGCACAGCTGCACGGAATTCTGGTTCGGTGTCGCGCCCGTATAGATGACGTTCGGCGAGAACTCGAACCCCTCGTAGAGCGTCGGATACCACAGAAGGCCATCCAGCCGCTCGACGACCGGCAGGACCGCCTTGCGGCTCGCCGAGGTGTAGCAGCCGAAGATCGTGCTGACACCATCCTCGACCATCAGGCGCTTGGCATACTGCCCGTAGGACCGGATCTCCGAGCCCGGATCATAGACGATCGGCTCGATCGGGCGCCCGTTGACGCCGCCCCGGTCGTTGATTTCATCGATGGCGATCAGCGTGCCGCGCAGCTGGGTTTCCTCGATGACCGACATGAATCCGGTCTTCGAGAACAGGACCCCGACACGCCATGGCGCGGACGTTCGCTGGTTTCGATTGAGAGCTCCCATTGTCTCGGTTCATCCCTGTATTTGATCCCCTTTTCTTGATCGGCCATCGCCGTGAGGTCTTGTCGCCCCATGGCTTCAGCTTGCCGAAGTGCCGTCCGTCCGCGTTTCCCAGGATGCGCCTGTTTTCGTTCTCCCGCCAGAAAACAAAAAACCTCCCAGCCTCGGAACGATGCGAGGCACAGGAGGCGACATTGCGCTCAGAAGTCCGGCGGCAACCTTGCCGCCCGTCAACGGATTGACGTCCCGTTACGATAAGATCGAGAAATGCGGAATGTCAACATGCGGTTCTTCGCGCTTTTGTGCCGCCGCCATATCGCCTGCCTTTTCGACGCAACACGCCGCAAACCACTGGAAATCGAGGGCGTGCCCGTCTCAGCGGATTTGCCGACCAAGCTCCTCAAGCGAGAGGCGCGGAAGGAAATTACACCACCTTCACATTCAAGTCACTTGAATATAGTTGCGTTTAAGTTTACAAAACGCATGGAAGCAAGCGGATCCAGAGAAATCCGCCTTCCTGGAGGGGCAGCATTTTTCATCGACATTTTCCGGCCGAGAGCCGGCGCCTCTCTGCGTGCCTTTTCGCCAACCAGAGGGAACCTGAACCGTGACGATCAACCGACGTGAATTCATGAAGGCGACCGCCCTCGGCGTCGCCGCGCTTTCGCTACCGAGCCTTGCCAGCCGGGCCGCGGCCGCATCCGGCCCGCTCATCTTCGCGGCGGCAGGCACCGTGACCAGCAGCTGGGACCCGACCTCGCACACGGTCGCCCCGCAGATCACCGCCGAGGGCTTCCTCTTCGGACACCTGACCAAATGCCCGATGAGCGAGGCCAATCCAGGCGAGATCCTGCCGGACCTTGCGACCGAATGGTCCGTCATCGACGAGCACACGCTGGAATACAAGCTGCGCCAGGGCGTCACCTTCCATGACGGCAAGCCCTTCACCGCGGCGGACGTCAAGGCGACCTACGAATATGCCTCCAACCCCGACCGTCCGGCCTCGGCCTGGTATCCGGGGCGCGTGGACGTCGAAGTGATCGACGACCACACGGTGCGGCTGAACACCAGGCAATACGGCTATCCGGCGCTGAATTTCTGGTACGTTTCGAGCTTCCTGCCGATCCTGTCGGCCGCCGACGTCGCCAATCCCGATACGCTCAAGCAAAGGCCGAACGGAACAGGCCCGTTCAAATATGTCGAGACCGTCGGCGACCAGATCAAGTTCGCCGCCTTCGACGATTTCCATGAGGGCAAACCCACCATCGAGGAGATCGTCTGGGCCTATGTGCCCGACGCCAACACCCGCGTGCTCGGCCTCCTCAATGGTCAGTATCACCTGACCGAGCGCCTGGAGCCGGAGCAGTATCTCTCCCTCCAGAAGGAGGCGAGCCTGAAGACGGACCGCTCGCTTTCCAGCGAGAACAAATATCTCCACTTCCGCTGCAACAAGCCGCCCTTCGACGATCCGCGCATCCGGCTGGCGGTCTGCCATGCCATCGACCGTTCCCAGGTCCTTGCCGTGGTCGGGGAGGCCGGACAGGCATCGAACTGCCACATCTCGCCGGTGAAGTTCGGCTTCACCGACGTGAAGGGCTATCCGGAATACGATCCGGAAAAGACGCAGGCGCTTCTCGCCGAGGCCGGTTTCCCGAACGGTGAGGGCCTGCCGGAAATCGAGTACATCACCTCGGTCGGCTTCTATCCGAAGACCCGCGAATATGGCGAGCTCATCACCGCCATGCTGCAGGAACAGGGTTTCCCGGTGAAGCTCACCACCCTTGAGCCGGCCGCCTGGGAGGAACAGCTCTATCGCCGCGCCGACGGCCAGGGCCCCGGTCATATCATCGATGTCGGCTGGATCACCGGCTCGCCCGAACCGGACCTCGTGCTGCGGCCGAACTACCATTCCCAGTTCGCGCTCATCAACGGTGTCAGCGACCCGCAGATCGACGCATCCCTCGACAAGGAACGCGGCGCCACCTCCACGGAGGAACGCCTGAAGATATTGCAGGAAGAGACCCTTCCGCTCATCGCCGGGAAGGCGCCGAGCATCTCGCTCTTCTCCTCGGTCTTCCTGCGCGCGATGAGCGCCAGGCTCGACGGCGTCACGTTCTATCCGAACGGGCCGATCGATCTGTCGAAGGCGACACTGTCCTAGGCCGCCTGCGGGCGATGCGCCGGCACCGCATCGCCCGCTCCCGTTCCCGTATCGCCGGATGACCAAAGATGGCTTTTGCCCTGGAATTCTTCTTGCGGCGCATCAGTCAGGGTGTTCTCATCGTCCTGGCCGTCGCCTTCGTCATTTTCACGCTGCTGCGCATCGCGCCGGGCGATCCGATCCGCATCATCCTCGGGCCGATGGCGACGCCGAGCGCCATGGAGGAAACGGCCGAGCGCCTCGGGCTGCGCGATCCCATTCCGGTGCAGTTCCTGCGCTATCTCGGCGATATCGCCAGGGGCGACTTCGGCAATTCCTTCATCCGCGGCAAGCAGGGCGGCACAACGGGCGGCTCCCAGGACGCTGCCGGCGCGCCGCCCGTCGAGCGCGCCGCCGTCATCGAGCTGATCGCCAAGGCCCTGCCCTATACGCTGCTGCTCGCCGCCTGCGGCTTCCTGCTCGCCTGTCTGGTCTCGATACCGCTCGGCATACTGGCCGGAGTAAGGAACAGCGGCTGGCCCCAGAAGGTCGCCCTCTACCTCTCCTCCTTCTTCGTCTCGCTGCCCAATGTCTGGGTCGGCATCGTGCTGATCTACCTGCTTTCGGCGCGCACCGGCTGGCTGCCCGCCATCGGCTACCAGCATATCGGCTATGTCATCATCCCGGCGATCGTCGTCGCGGTGGAACTCGCGCCGGTGATGATCCGCTCGATCTCTGTGGCGGTCGCGACCAATGTGCAGGACCCGTTCTACGAGATCGGCCAGGTGCGCGGCCTCAGCGCGCGGATCATGCTGTTCCGCCATGTGCTGCGCAACGCGGCCGTGCCGCTGCTCAACAGCTTCGGCGCGCAGATGATCGGTATGCTGCTCGGCGGGCTCTTCGTCGTCGAATATATCTTCAGCTTCCCCGGCATCGGGCTCCTGACCATCAACGCGGTCTTCCAGCGCGACTTCCCCGTGATCCAGACCGTCGCGATCTTCGCCAGCACCGTGCTCGTCTTAATCAACATCGCCGTCGACTTCGCCTCGACGACGATCGACCGGCGCCTGGAGTTCTGAGGGGTATCATGACCATCCTGTCCTCCATCCCGCAGTCCTCCGCCCCGGCCCGGGGCCAGAGCGTCAATGCCCGCATCCTGCGCCTTGCCTGGCGCTCCTCCGAAATGAAGGTGGCGAGCCTGCTCTTCCTTGCGCTCTGCCTGCTGACGCTGCTCGGGCCCTTCGTCATCGACGCCTCCGCCACGAAGATCTCCGTCGCCGACAAGTTCCTGCCCCCCGTCTTCATGGAGGGCGGCAGGCTCCCCTATTTCCTCGGTACCGACCAGCTCGGCCGCGACCTCCTGCTGCGCTCGCTGGTCGGCCTGCGCAACGCCTTCCTGATCGGCATCGTCAGCGTCATGCTGATGTTCGTGCTCGGCTGCGCCATCGGCATCTTCTCCGGCTATCGCGGCGGCTGGACGGATGTCGTCCTGATGCGCATCACCGATATCCAGATGTCCATTCCGGTCATCATCCTCGCCATCACCATTCTCGGCATGTCGCGGCCGAACCCGTTCACCATCGTCGCGGTGCTCGTGCTCTCCGGCTGGCCGATCTACGCCCGCGTCGCGCGCAGCGTGACGCTCGCCGAGCGGCAGAAGGAATATGTGCGCGCCGCGCGCATCATCGGTGCGTCGGACCTTCGCATCATGGTCCGCCATATCGCGCCGTCCATCCTGCCGCCCATCGCCTTCGTCGCGGTCCTCGACGTGGCGCGCATGATGATCTTCGAGGCAATCTTCGGCTTCATCGGCATCGGCATCCAGCCGCCGACGCCGACCTTCGGCACGATCATCTCGGGCGGCACGCAATATCTCCTGAATGCCTGGTGGATCACCATCGTCCCCGGCTGCCTGCTCGCGCTTTCGCTGGGCAGCCTCAACCTCATGGGCGGCGTTCTGGAAAGAAGCCGGAACCTCGTCCTGCAGGGAGCGGCATGATGGCGGCGGAACCTCTCCTGAACGTCGAAAACCTCAGCATCCGCTTCGGTTCGGCCGGTGCTGCACGCCCCCTCATCTCGAACGTCACCTTCGCGGTGAAGCCGAAATCCGTCCTCGGCATCATCGGCGAAAGCGGCGCGGGCAAGACGCTTCTGTCGCGCGCCCTGGTGAACTGGGTGCGCCCGCCGCTTGTGATCACCGCCGGCAGGGTGATCTATCGGGACCGCGACCTTCTCGCCCTGCCGGAGACGGACATGGCGCGCCTGCGCGGCCGCGAGATCGCCTATATCGGCGCCAATCCGACGACGGCGCTCGACCCGACGGTGCCGGTGGGCCACCAGATCGAGGAGAAGCTGCGGACCATCGAGCCGGGCCTTCCCCGCCAGGAGACAAGGAAGCGCGTCGTCGACCTGCTCGATGCCGTGCGCATCCCCTCCGCCCGCTCGCGCTTCGACGAATATCCCTTCCAATTCTCCGGCGGCATGATGCAGCGGGCGATGATCGTCGATGCGCTGATCTCCAACCCGAAGCTGCTGGTCGCCGACAACATCACCCAGCCGCTGGACGTGACCGTTGCCGCGCAGATCCTGCGGCTGCTGCGCGACCTGCAACGGGATTTCGGCACCTCCATCGTCTTCGTCTCCTCCTCCTTCGGCACCATCGTCGACATCGCCGACGAGGTCGTTGTCCTCGACAAGGGGAGCATCGTGGAGGCGCAGGATACCGGCAGGATCCAGAGGAACCCGGTTCACCCCTATACGAAGGATCTCCTCGCCAAGGTCCCCCGCCTCTGGCACGGCGTCGGCAGCATACCCGAGGCCAATGCCGAACCCGTCGTCCTCAGCGTGCGCGATGTCGCCAAGACCTATGCGGTGAAGGATCGCACGTCGCTGTTCCGCAAGAACCGGGTACAGGCGGTGCGGGGCGTCTCCTTCGAAGTCCGGCGCGGCGAAAGCCTCGGGCTCATCGGCGAATCCGGCTGCGGAAAATCCACCCTGTCGCGCCTGCTCTCTTCGCTGGAACCGCCGGATCATGGCGCGATCGAGGTGAACGGCGTCGACGTCGCCACCCTGCGCGGCGCGGCCCTGCTTTCGATGCGGCGGCGGTTCCAGCTCCTTCTGCAGGATCCCTACACGTCCATCCCGTCGCATGTTTCGATCGGTGCGACAATCGCCGAGCCCCTGCGCATCCACCGGCTGGCCTCGGGACGCGGACTGCGGGAACGGGTCTGCGGCGTGATGCAGGACGTCGGCCTGTCGCCCGATCTCTACGACGCCCTGCCCGTCGGCCTCAGCGCGGGCCAGCGGCAGCGCGTCAACATCGCCCGGGCGATGGTTCTCGAACCGAGTGTGCTGATCCTCGACGAGACGCTGTCCGCGCTCGACCAGATCGAGCAGGCCAGGCTTCTCGACCTCTTCGACAGCCTCCAGCGCAAGCATGGCATCACCTATCTCTACATCTCGCACGACCTTGCCATGGTGCGGCGGGCCTGCGCCCGCATCGCGGTGATGTATCTCGGCAAGATCGTCGAGATCGGCGACAACGAGACGATCTTCGGCGAGCCCGCCCATCCCTACACGCGCACGCTTCTGAGTTCGGTGAGCACGGTGGAGGAAAAGCCCTTCCTGCCGAAGGACTACCTGCTCGAAGGCGAGCCGCCGGACCCGATCCACATTCCCGAAGGCTGCTCCTTCCGCAGCCGCTGCCCCTTCGTCATCGAGACCTGTCGAAACGTCGAGCCGCCGCTGTCACCCCGGGCGGGCGGAAGCGCGGCCGCGTGCCATCTCGGCCTCGACCGGCTGCCGGCCCCCTCGATCGCGTTGAAAGCGCACAACGGGTCAGACCTGAAACGAATGGACAGCCTATGACATTCTTCCTCGAACGGGCGTCAGCGTTCTTCGGCGAGCGCGCGGCCGCCCACTGCGTCTGGCGGCACCACCTCCACCGCAACCCCGAAACCGCCTTCGAGGAGCGCGAGACGGCGGCCTTCCTGGCGGCCCGTCTCGACGAGATGGGCCTGCCGGTCAGGCAGGGCCTTGCCGGAACCGGTCTGGTGGCGAGCCTGCGGGGAAAGAGGGCGGGACCGAGCATCGGCTTTCGCGCGGACATGGACGCCCTGCCGCTGAACGAGCAATCGTCCCTGCCCTACCGCTCCGCCCGCCCCGGTGCCACCCATGCCTGCGGGCACGACGGGCATATGGCCATGCTGCTCGCCGCGGCCGACTATCTCTCCCGGCAGGAGGATCTAGCGGGCACGCTGCATTTCATCTTCCAGCCGGCCGAGGAGGCGGCCGGCGGCGGCAGGGTCATGGTCGAGGACGGGCTTTTCGACCATGCGCAATGCGACCTCGTCTTCGGCCTGCACAACTGGCCCTCCCTCGAAACGGGCAGGATCGCGGTGCAGCCGGGGCCGATGATGGCCGCCATGGACCTCTTCACGATCACGGTCAGCGGCGACGGCGTGCATGCGGCCCTGCCGCATCTCGGCACTGATACGATCGTGGCAGCGGGCGCGCTGACGCAGGCGCTGCAGGCCATCGTCAGCCGCGCCATCGATCCGCACCAGCAGCTCGTGCTCTCGATCACCCAGATCCATGGCGGTCATTCCCTGAACGCGCTGCCCGACAGCGTCGCGCTGCGCGGAACCCTGCGCTACTTCGATCCCGGCGTCGCCCGGACGGCGCACCGCCGGATGCACGAGATCGTCGAGGGCGTCGCCCGGACCCATGCCGTGGAGATCGCCCTCAACCTCAAGTCGCAATACCCCGTGACGACGAATGATGCCGACGCCGCCGGCATCATGCTGCGCGCCGCGGAACTCTCGCCCGCCGGCGGGGCGCCGGTCACGCAGTTTCCGCCGAGCATGGCCTCGGAAGACTTCGCCTTCATGCTCGCCGCGCGCAAGGGCGCCTATGCCTGGATCGGCAACGGCCGCCCGACGGCGCTGCACAGCCCGGACTTCGACTTCAACGACGAGATCCTGCCGCTCGGCGCGCACTATTGGGTCGCGCTTGCGCAGGCCTGCCAATCGCAAACCGCATAAACGACCTGACCAGAGGAGAAGAGACATGAGACTTGCGGGCAAGAAAGCCTTGATGATCGGCGCCGCCACCGGCATCGGCAGAGCCGCGGCCATCCAGTTCGCCGACAACGGCGCCGACATCGTCATCGCCGACATTAACCTGCCGGCGGCCGAGGAAACGGTCGCAAGCCTCGCGAAAACGGGCCGTCACGCCTCGGCCATCGCCTGCGACGTCCGCGAGGAGGCGAGCGTGCGCGATGCCGTCGCGGCGGCGGAAAGCCGGATGGACGGGATCGATACGCTCGTCTTCTTCGCCGGGCTGCAGAGGCTCGGCCATGCCGAGCAGTTCTCCACCGCCGACTGGGACGCGGTGTTCGACGTCAATGCCCGCGGCACGTTCCTCGCGACGAAATATGCCGCCCCCGTCATCCGCAAGGCCGGCGGCGGCAGCATCATCACCACCTCCTCGCTGGCGGGCCTTCGCGGCGCACCCGGCATGACGGGCTACGCCGCCGCCAAGGGCGCGGTCATCGCCTATACCGTGGCGCTCGCGCAGGAGCTGGCGCCGGACAATATCCGCGTGAACTCCGTCCTGCCCG